>NZ_CP177130.1:311592-623185 GCF_046736035.1 Salinicoccus sp. HZC-1
TGGAAGGTTAAGAGGAGCGCTCAGCGTAAGCGAAGGTGCGAATCGAAGCCCCAGTAAACGGCGGCCGTAACTATAACGGTCCTAAGGTAGCGAAATTCCTTGTCAGGTAAGTTCTGACCCGCACGAAAGGCGCAACGATTTGGGCACTGTCTCAACGAGAGGCTCGGTGAAATCATAGTACCTGTGAAGATGCAGGTTACCCGCGACAGGACGGAAAGACCCCGTGGAGCTTTACTGTAACCTGATATTGAATCTGGACCTCACCTGTACAGGATAGGTGGGAGCCAAAGAAGTGTGGACGCCAGTCTACATGGAGGCAGTGGTGGGATACCACCCTGGTGATGTTGAGATTCTAACCCGCGCCCGTAATCCGGGCGGGAGACAGTGTCAGGTGGACAGTTTGACTGGGGCGGTCGCCTCCTAAAGAGTAACGGAGGCGCTCAAAGGTTCCCTCAGAATGGTTGGAAATCATTCATAGAGTGTAAAGGTATAAGGGAGCTTGACTGCGAGACATACAGGTCGAGCAGGGTCGAAAGACGGACTTAGTGATCCGGTGGTTCCGCATGGAAGGGCCATCGCTCAACGGATAAAAGCTACCCCGGGGATAACAGGCTTATCTCCCCCAAGAGTTCACATCGACGGGGAGGTTTGGCACCTCGATGTCGGCTCATCGCATCCTGGGGCTGTAGTCGGTCCCAAGGGTTGGGCTGTTCGCCCATTAAAGCGGTACGCGAGCTGGGTTCAGAACGTCGTGAGACAGTTCGGTCCCTATCCGTCGTGGGCGTAGGAAATTTGAGAGGCGCTGTCCTTAGTACGAGAGGACCGGGATGGACATACCACTGGTGTACCAGTTGTCGTGCCAACGGCATCGCTGGGTAGCTATGTATGGCCGGGATAAGTGCTGAAAGCATCTAAGCATGAAGCCCCCCTCAAGATGAGATTTCCCCATTAGATCCCTCAGAGATGATGAGGTAGATAGGTTCGGCGTGTACGTGTGGCAACACATTCAGCGGACGAATACTAATCGATCGATGACTTATTCAAGAATTTAATGAAGAAACCGTGTTCGGTTTCTGCGCGAGATATTGCTTCTATCCGGTTTTGAATGTGACATATCACATTCCCCATATGTAAGACACTGTCCGGCGGCGATGGCGGAGAGGCCACACCTGTTCCCATGCCGAACACAGCAGTTAAGCTCTCCAGCGCCGATGGTAGTTGGATGAACGTCCCGTGAGAGTAGGACGCTGCCGGGCAGTGTATTTTTTATTTTATAGTTATTCCACAGTAGCTCAGTGGTAGAGCTATCGGCTGTTAACCGATCGGTCGTAGGTTCGAGTCCTACCTGTGGAGCCATTTTTTTGTTTAAATACATATAGTATATTTTGGCCCGTTGGTCAAGCGGTTAAGACACCGCCCTTTCACGGCGGTAACACGGGTTCGAGTCCCGTACGGGTCATATTCGGAGAATTAGCTCAGCTGGGAGAGCATCTGCCTTACAAGCAGAGGGTCGGCGGTTCGAACCCGTCATTCTCCACCACGGAGGGGTAGCGAAGTGGCTAAACGCGGCGGACTGTAAATCCGCTCCTTCGGGTTCGGCAGTTCGAATCTGCCCCCCTCCACCATTCTAATATTATTGGGCTATAGCCAAGCGGTAAGGCAACGGATTTTGGTTTCGTCATGCGAAGGTTCGAATCCTTCTAGCCCAGCCATGAGCCATTAGCTCAGTTGGTAGAGCATCTGACTTTTAATCAGAGGGTCAGAGGTTCGAATCCTCTATGGCTCATCTTTCGACATCTTCTTTTGAAGGTGTCTTTTTTTTGCCCTTTTATGCATAATTCCGGTTAATTTTACATTTTTATAAATCGTTGCATAAATATCCGATGTTGTATAAACTGATAATTACATCAGATTTAAAAAGGGGATTTTTTTATGAATCATAAGGTAGACATTATAGGAGCTTCTACTTGTTTCGGGCAGCCTAAGCTTGGGGTAGACTTTGGTCCTGATGCAATTAGATATGCCGGACTCGTAAAGGCATTGGAAATTCAGGGCATGAATGTAGAAGATAAAGGAAATATAACAGGACAGTATAAAGTGGATCCAACACTCCACTCTGTAAAAGAGGAGTTTGGACTGCTCAATTTTGAAGAAGTAAAAGACTTTAGCATTGAGCTGGCAGAAGAAGTTGAAAGCTCGGTTAAGCTGGGACGTTTTCCATTAATACTCGGGGGTGACCATTCACTCGCTATTGGTTCTATAGCTGGTATCAGCCCGCATTACGAAAACCTCGGAGTAATCTGGTATGATGCTCATGGTGACTTAAACGACAGTGAAACATCGCCTTCCGGCAATATACATGGAATGCCGCTGGCAATTTCCTGTGGTTTGGGACATGAAAGTTTAGTAAATCTGCATTATCCCGGTTCCAAAGTAAAACCGGAGAACGTTGTATTGATTGGCGTCAGAGATCTCGATGTTGGAGAGAGAGAATACATTAAAGAGAATAATATTCTGACGTTCACAGCCACGGACGTAAAAGAAAAGGGTATTGCCAAGATCATGAAAGAATCGGCAGACTACTTAAAAGGCAGAGTCGATGGTGTGCATCTATCACTAGATGTCGATGGACTGGATCCTATGGAAACACCTGGCACCGGCACTCCGGTAGATGGGGGAATGTCACTGGCCGAAACACAGCTTGCCATGAGCATGCTGCATGATTCCGATCTCGTTACATCCATGGATCTTGTCGAAGTAAATCCATTGCTTGATGAGAAAAACATGACTGCTGAAAAAGCTGTTGAAATCGCTTCATTCTTATTTGGAAAGAAACAGCTTTAAATAAGCCAAATAAAAAGGGATATCATCACTGTTGGATGGTATCCCTTAATATATTATATTTAATCATCACTATCATCACCTAAAGGCATAATTTGTACTTTGTACTCGCTGACACCTTTTGCATTCTTCTTTTCCGAGTGTTTCTTTACAAAGTTTTTTAAATCTTTTTTGAACGGTTTTAAGTCATCTTCTTTAATGTTTAAATTATAAGACATACTGTCTTTCTTCTTTTCATCCGGGACATATTTCAGCAGATCGATGTTAGGAACCACTTTTTTGGCAACAGGTTCATAAAATTTTTGTATAATGCTATTCTTCTCTTCTGTTTTTACAACATGAATGATTCCATTCTTCAAAAGCTCATTAAGATGATAATGAATTTTAGCCCTGGGTATATCAAGTTCATCTGCAAGATTTTGACCTGTCTTCGGCTTTTCGCCAAGCATAGTCAGGAGCTCGATTCTGAATGGGTCACTGACACTTTTTAATTGGGCAAGGTTATCAATAACCAATAATTTTTTCATGAAGAAACACCCCTTATGAGATATATTTATAGTATGATTAACTGTAAATAGCTTGTCAATCAAATAAACATCTATTTACAAAAGTTGCCGGCCCTTTAATCATTTGTTGCATAATTGCGAATTTGGTATGATGTAACTGTTACTACAGTGAAAGGGGCACCATTATGATCGGACAGAGAATTAAAGAAATACGCAATAATAACAATCTGACGCAAGAAGAATTGGCGGACGGCATCATTTCAAGAACATATCTCAGTTTGATAGAGAAGGGAAGTGTGCACCCTTCTACAAATGTCCTGATTAAGCTGAGTGAGAGATTGAATTGCTCAGTCAATGATTTTATGCAGGAAGTGTCCCATTTCCGATATAATGATGTGGAAATACTTCGGGAAATTGCCTATTATGAACAGAAGATAGAAAGTGATGATTTTCAATCGGTGCTCTCGTTTATAGATAAAGAATATGAAATAGTTGATCAGATTCCACCGCAGGACAGCGGGCGTATCCATTTGATTTATGCAAAGTATTATAATAAGGTTGGTGAGTTGAGAAAAGAGAAACATCATGTGGACCGTGCACTGCAGCTGCTGTCAACAATCTCAATCAATCAGGCGTACATCGATGCGATCATTTTGAAAACACGGATACTCGTATCAAAAGGGGAAGTGGGAGAGGCCCTGGATCTGCTGGAGGATACACTCTTTATCATTTTGAGACTTACTGAACTCGATTTGGGAATCATAAGGATCATGTTTGAAATTGCGGAGTGTTATCATATTAAAGAGGAATATTTTACATCTTCGAGGTTCATTGACCGGCTGAAACGACAATCGGAAATCCTTCATATAGATTATAAAAAGCAGAAGCTGAATCTTCTGGAAGCAAAAAATTTAGCGATGCTGGGCTCGTTTGGGAGACTGGAACAAATCACAGATCATTCCGAAGAACCTTCCATGGTGCTTTTGAATTGCTTTGCCAGCTTTAAAAATGGCAACATTAAAGAATGTGAAAGCCGGTTTAAGAGCATGGGAATAGAAAAAAGCATGTTCAGGGGGGACCCGGTTTTGTCCGATATTCATAGCGTGTTGGAAAAACGTTTGGATTTTATTTGAAATACTAAGAGAGGGACGGCATTATGCAGACAGACAATCTTTTTGAAAACATCACCACGGCAGCCATAATAACGAGCATTGTCGATTTGCTGATTGTTTGGTATGTACTGTACCTTCTGATTACTGTAATGAAAGGTACAAAAGCCATCCAGCTGATTAAAGGGATATTCTTTATTTTAATTGGCCGTGCAGTCAGTAATTTTTTCGATCTTGCTACTACTACACAAATGTTCGATACCGTTTTAGAATGGGGTTTTTTGGCGATTATTGTAATATTCCAGCCGGAACTCAGACGGGCACTTGAACAGCTTGGGCGCGGCAGCCTGTTCCGTACAAGTACAACAAGCGGTAGCCCCGAGCACGATAAGATGCGGGAAGCCATGGTGAAATCGATCAGATACATGGCAAAGCGCCGGATTGGAGCACTCATCGTTTTTGAGAAAGAGACAGGGTTGAAAGATTATATCGAGACAGGTATTCCTATAAACGGGAATATATCATCAGAACTATTAATTAACATATTTATACCGAATACACCATTGCACGATGGAGCGATGATTGTACAAGGGGATAGGATTGCGACTGCAGCAAGTTACTTACCACTGTCCGACAGTAATAAAATTGCTAAAAACCTGGGTACGAGACACAGAGCAGCAGTTGGTGTTTCAGAAGTGACCGATGCTTTTACAATTGTTGTTTCAGAAGAAACGGGTAATATTTCTGTGACATATGACAGTAAGTTAACGAAAGAAATATCGCTTGAAGAACTCGATTCCATGCTGAAAACGCATTGGAGTCTACTCCCGTCACTGAAGGAAGGAGGCGGACTATTTGCTAGAAAGTAAATGGGGACTGAGGTTTGTTGCCCTTGCCCTTGCATTGTTCATGTTCCTTTCGGTCAATGATGTCTTCGTTAATCTTTTCAGCGATGAAGGTGAAACCACAGAGTCTGAAATGATTGAAGGCGTTCCGGTGGAATTATTATATGATGAGGAAAATTATTATGTATCCGGTGCCCCGAAGGAAGTTAACTTGCAACTTTACGGTAATAACTCCAACGTCAAAAGGCTGCAGACAACACGGGATTTCAACGTTTACCTGGATTTAAGAAACCGTGAAGTCGGGGAGTACGAAGAGCATTTCACCGTAGAAGGACTGCCGGATAATGTCACGGCAGAAGTCGTTCCGGAAACTGCAAATATCAATATTCAGGAGCAGGTTACGAGAACTTTTGAAGTGCAGGCTGAAGTGAGTGAGAGCCGGATTGCACCGAGCCATCAGCTTTCTGAACTTAAAGTAATACCAAGTACAGTTACTGTCATGGGTGGAGAAAGTGAAATGAATCGGATACAATATGTACGTGCCACCTTAAATGATAGTTCAAGAATTACAGGAGACCGGGTGGAAGAAGCTGAAGTAAGTGTATTTGATTCACAATTTAATAAGCTTGACGTTCGTATAGACCCTACAGATGTCAGGGTCGAGATTGCAGTAGACGAACGCAGTAAGGAAGTACCGGTGAATCATGAAGTGACAGGCAGTGTTGCAGACGGTCATAATTTGGAAGATGTAACACTTAATTATGACAAGGTAAAAATATTCGGAAGTGAAGAAGTCCTTGCGGATATTGAAACTGTTGATGTTGAGGTAAATGTCGAAGGCATGGGTAATTCCGAAACGAAAGATATAGAAATGGATTTACCTGAGGACGTCAGTAAGACTGAACCAGCAGTACTTCAGGCAGAGATTGAGATTACTGAAGATTAACTAATACAACTCGACGAAAAAGGAGAAAGACATGGGTAAATATTTTGGAACTGATGGAGTAAGAGGTGTCGCGAACACAGAGCTTACCCCCGAACTGGCATTTAAATTAGGAAGATTTGGTGGATATATACTATCCGGACAAAAAGAAAAAGACAAGCCTACTGTATTGGTAGGCCGTGATACACGAATCTCAGGAGAAATGCTGGAGTCGGCATTAGTAGCAGGATTGCTTTCCATTGGAGCAGAAGTAATGCGGCTCGGAATTATCTCAACTCCCGGTGTTGCATTTCTTACAAGGGAAATGGAAGCAGATGCAGGGGTAATGATTTCAGCATCCCATAACCCGGTGGGAGATAATGGGATTAAATTCTTTGGTTCAGACGGATTCAAACTTTCAGACGCACAAGAAGCAGAAATTGAGAAACTTCTTGATGCAGGAGAAGACACTGCCCCAAGACCAACAGGGACAGAACTTGGCCACAAATCTGATTACTTCGAAGGCGGACAAAAATATGTAAGCTATCTCAAGTCCACAATCGATACTGACTTTGAAGGTCTGAAGATTGCTCTTGATGGCGCTCATGGCTCAACATATTCACTGGCGCCTTACTTATTTGGAGATCTGGAAGCAGATACTGTGACTGTGGGATGTAATCCGGATGGCACAAACATTAATGAAGGCGTTGGTTCTACACATCCTGGAAAACTTGTTGAATTGGTTAAAGAAGAGGAAGCTGACTTCGGGCTGGCGTTCGATGGAGACGGAGATCGCATTATTGCTGTAGACGAAAATGGTCAGATTGTCGATGGAGACAAAATCATGTTCATCCTGGCACAGCATTTAAAATCAGAAGGTCTGCTGAAAGATGATATGGTAGTTTCAACTGTCATGAGCAACCTGGGCTTCTACAAAGCACTGGAAGCCCATGGCTTGAACAGTAATAAAACCAAAGTCGGAGACCGCTACGTGGTAGAAGAAATGAAGTCCGGCGGCTACTCCCTCGGCGGAGAACAATCCGGTCATATTATCATGATGGACTACAACACTACAGGTGATGGTCTATTAACCGGTGTTCATCTCGCGGCAATCGTTAAAGAATCCGGCAAAAAGCTGAGTGAACTTGCAGCCCAGGTCGAGACATTCCCTCAGGAGCTCGTTAACGTGCGTGTGACAGACAAATACAATGTAGTGAGTAACGACCTCGTTTCTGCCAAAATTGACGAAGTGGAAGCGGATATGGACGGCAATGGGCGTGTTCTGGTCCGTGCTTCCGGTACAGAACCACTTGTACGTGTTATGGTAGAAGCAGAAACTGAAGAGTTGGCTGATAAATACAGCAAAGATATTTCAGAAGTTGTCAAAACGGAAATGGGTCTCGACGAATAATAAAACAATAGTTCAGCCGGTCCGAAATTTCGGACCGGCTTTTTAAATTGAGTATTTATAAGTGTCATTTTCTAAAGGATGTATGGGAATTTCAGGTTGCAGTATATACATATATCCATTACAATGTGAATGCTGACTGAAAAGGAGGACAGAGTGAGGTTAATATAATCGGAATAGCGCCTGAGCAGGTACTGCCTGCTGACGAGGAGGACAGTGATCGATTTTCGGCGGATACTGTCCCGGATACTGAAGTATTCGTGAGACCGGATGTTAAAACTGTTGAGTGATTAACAGGACAGAGCAACGGAACTTAAGACAGAAGCGGAAAGGGAGTTAATATATGTGCGGAATAGTTGGATATATCGGAAATGATGATGTGAAAGAGATCTTGCTCAAAGGTCTGGAAAAAATGGAATACCGTGGTTATGATTCTGCAGGAATCGGAATCAGAAGCGATGAAGAGGTAAAAGTATTTAAAGAAAAAGGCCGTATTAAAGATCTTAGGGAAAAAGTAGATGCGGATTTCGATGCTACGGTAGGTATTGGGCATACGAGATGGGCAACACATGGTGTGCCTAACGTAGTCAATGCGCACCCGCATCAGAGTATAAACGGCCGTTTTACACTCGTTCATAACGGTGTCATAGAAAACTATGAACAGATCAGAGCTGAATATATACCGAATATTGATCTGGTTTCCAGTACAGATACTGAAATCATCGTTGAATTGATTGCAAAGTTCGCAGAAGATGGCATGACTACAGAAGATGCATTTAATAAGACTTTAAATGAACTGCACGGTTCTTATGCACTCGGTCTATTGGATGAAGAGGATCCGGATGTTATTTATGTGGCGAAGAATAAATCACCTTTATTGCTCGGGAAAGGTGAAGAGTTCAATGTTATCACTTCAGATGCGATGGCAATGCTTCAGATTACCAACGAATTTGTTGAATTGATGGATGGAGAAATTGTACTTCTTAAAAAAGATGAAATCATCATTAAAGATAAATTGGGACACGTAGTGGAAAGGGATTCCTATATTGCTGAAATCGATGAGAGTGATACGGAAAAAGGAACTTATGACCACTACATGCTCAAAGAAATCAATGACCAGCCGGCAGCGATGAGAAAAATCATCCAGAAATACCAGGATGAAGACGAGAATCTGAAAATCGATCCAGCAATCATCAAACAGTTGGGAGATGCAGATAGATTGTACATCATCGCGGCAGGAACAAGCTATCATGCCGGGCTGATCGGTAAAGAATATTTCGAGAAATGGGCAGGGGTGCCGACAGAAGTACATGTCGCTTCAGAATTCGTGTATAATACGCCGATGCTCTCAGAAAACCCGTTGTTCATCTTCATTTCACAATCCGGAGAAACAGCGGACAGCCGCGCGGTATTGGTGGAAATTAAGAAACTCGGACATCAGTCACTCACAGTGACAAACGTCCCGGGATCGACACTTTCACGTGAGGCGGACCAGACACTCACACTCTACGCCGGACCTGAAATTGCTGTGGCATCCACAAAAGCCTACACTGCACAAATCGCGGTTCTTTCCATCCTTGCGCAGGTTGCTGCAAGAGAACTTGGAAAAGACACAGGCATCAATCTTATGACAGAACTGGCTAAAGTCACAACAGCAATCACGGCAATCATCGACGATGCGCCGCAGATTGAGCAGATCGTCAACGAGTATCTTGAAACAACAAGAAATGCGTTCTTCATCGGCAGAACAATGGACTATTATGTCGGTCTTGAAGGTGCACTCAAGCTTAAAGAAATTTCCTATATCCAGGCAGAAGGATTTGCCGGCGGGGAGCTCAAGCACGGTACAATCGCACTGATTGAAGAAAATACGCCGGTATTCGCACTTTCAACACAGGAGAAAGTTAACCTGAATATCCGGGGCAACGCACAGGAAGTGGAAGCACGCGGAGCCAAAGTATGCATGGTATCGATGGAAGGGCTCGAGCAGGATGGAGACACTTATGTGATACCACATGTACATGAAATGCTGACACCGCTCGTATCCGTAGTTGTGTATCAGTTCATTGCATACTATGCGGCACTGCATCGCGGCAATGATGTGGATAAGCCGAGAAACCTGGCGAAATCCGTTACAGTGGAATAATGGAATATGAAACTATAGTAAGCTGCTCCGTATCATCGGAATGATGAACGGAGCTTTTACTGTTTTAAAGAATAAATTTAGAATATATTTTGGTGAATATTATGAACTATGGAAAAGGTGAAGGAAATATGATTACATTGGCAGGGACAATAGGCGTAGGAAAAACAGAATGGGGCAAAGTAATCGCAAAACATTTTGGTGTTGAATTATTGGAGGAGAAAGTGGATGGCAATCCATTTCTTGCAAAGTACTATGAAGACCCGGAAAGATACAGTTTTCATTTACAGATATTTTTCCTGAATCACAGATTCAGCGCTATAAAAGAAGCAATGGCACATCCGAATTCAGTACTGGATCGTTCCATTTATGAAGATGCCATGATTTTTGCCAGGCTTCAGTACGAAAACGGCTCAATGGATGAAGCGGAATACGCTACATATCTGGAATTACATGAAAATATGATGGAAGAATTGGCTGATTTATATAAGCAGCAGGTTTTACTTAAAAAATCACCTGATCTGATGGTGATGGTACATGGATCGTTTGCTGAAATCATGAGAAGAATTAAAAAACGCGGAAGACCATATGAACAAATCGATGGGAACCCGGAATTATACCGGTACTATCAGGATATGTATGACATGTATGAAAAGAATTTCGTGCCGGATTACCTGGATAAGAATATATCACCTGTTTATGTCATAGATATTGATAAAATGGATATCTTCAATCCGCAGGATGTAAAAACAGTGATGGATGGAATTGAGGAAACGCTGAAGAGAGAAAGAGGTTTTGTATTTCCTGAAGAATTGGAATGAATTTTTAAATACAAAAATGTACTTAAATAATCTAATTTCAAGACCGGAGTGCTTCTGATGTAAATCAGCAGACTCCGGTTTTTTTTACGTCCGAAAGAAAGGGAGAGATGGAGAGTTATAGATAGGTTGCTTTTTAGATAAATACATTATATGGGAAGTTCATTTCTATTATAATTCTAAAATGATAAAGTGTTATTAATATCGTTTTATTTATCATCTTTTACATAAAAATTGGAACGCTGACAAAATAGGTTATCAATATGAAAAAATGAGTGCGGAATTCCGGCTCTTATTGCGCTCGTTGGAATTTTATTCATATGAGTTTTTACGCTGAATGATAAGGATAGCACGCAAATCACAGAGAACTTACAGAGTAAATAAGATTCAAGGCAGCATTCTGAGTGATTAATATGACCGCAATCCATTGTCGGCTTTAGTGATATTTGAAGCGGAAATGACAAATTTCCGTAAAGGATCCTGGACATATCGCGCTTTAAGAAATACGTTGTATAACGGTTTATGGGAAGAAAGCTTTCCATCGGAGAAGATGAAAATTAAAAAGCATTTATTCAGAAAAATATTTATCACTTGAACATATGAGGAAATTAGTGGTGTCAGTAAAAATGTATGTTGTCAATTAACATTAAAAAGGAATTGCCGTATAACAATATAACTATTACTTTAATAATTCTGTGGGTTCATTCACACTAAAGGTGCTTTTCAGGAAGGCACTCTGTATGACTAAAGGAGAGATATCTATTGGAATCTAAAGAAATAGAGAATTATTTTAAAGCAGATAATGCAGAAGAATTACTTCAAGCCTTAAAGAATAAAGAGTCCTACATAATTATACGGGGAGACTTTAAAAAAGACTTTGAGAAAAACACACAACTGCCTCTTACAGATACAGAAGAAATGTCATTTGAATTAGGGTTTCGTGGAACGGGACGGATTTGGAGTGAGGCATTCTACCAGCTCATTAATGTATTTGGAAAAGGAAATAAACAACAAAAGAAAATTGACAGCAAAGTCCGTAATTATAATTTCAAAGAATTAAATAGGAATGAACTACTCTTATATTTAAAACAATTGGATTATTGAAGCACTGCGTAATTAGAAGAAAAGTCCACGTTGATAGATTAAAGAGCGGCATTGTTAGATAGGATAGTTCTGCTGATTGATATACATTAAAACAAGTTATTTATAAAAATTATTGCTGCACCGACATTGAATGTTCATAATTTTTGTTTGGATTTTATGAGTGAGCACATGATAAATGGACATTCGAATGTGATGTGTTAGAATGACCAACAATAATACATTATAAGGAGAATCAGTTATGAAGAAATGGTTAACAGGATTATCCATCACGGCTTCCATGCTTGTACTCGGAGCATGCGGCGGCGGAGATGAATCGGCAGAAGATACAGGAGATGCACATAAACAGCAGGAATCACAGGAACAGACAGCTTCAGGAAATGGTGAAGAGGGCAAAAATGCCGAAGGCGGCGGTGAGCAGCCGGAAATGCCAAAACCGGACATGGAAGGTGTGCCTGACGTTGTAGCTGAAGTGAATGGCGAAGAAGTGACGAAGGAAGAATTCAAGCAGAGCTATGAAGGACAATTCCAACAGACTGCTATGCAGCAACAGATGTCCGGAGAAGAAGTGAATCAGGATGAACTGAAAAAGCAGGTCGCTGATGGTATGGTTTCACAGGAACTGTTGATTCAGGAAACGGAAAATCGCAATATCAGTGCACCTGAAGAAGAAGTTAATAAAACAATAGACGAGATTGTTAAGCAAAATCAGATGAAATCCCAGGATGAGTTCTTTACTGCAATGGAAGAGCAGGGCATGAAAAAAGATGAAGTGATGTCCCAGGTTGAGACCCAGGTCAAAATGAATCAGCTGATTGCCGAAGAGACAGGTGATATTGAACCTTCAGAAGAAGAACTCAAAGGAATCTATGATCAGCAGAAAGAACAGATGTCACAGATGCAGAGTGAAGAAGGCGGGGGAGAAATGCCTTCCTTTGAAGAAATAAAACCGCAGATTAAAGAACAGGTTGTAAGTCAGAAAGAAGGCCAGGCAGCGCAGACACTTGCAGAAGAGTTGAAAAAGAAGTCTGATGTCAAAGTAAATCTATAAGCGATTTAAAGAACATACTCAGATGATTTGTATACGACTGATTTAGAAGATTACAATGAATAATAACTTCTCAATACCTCTTTGGATGATTATCCAGAGAGGTATTTTTATTAGAGGTCGTCAGAGAGAAACCCTATAGTTTCAATTCGTCCTTTCTATATCCGCTGCTTATATTATATTGAGTGTCTCCTATGGTGATATAATGGGCATAGAAGGTGAGGTGAAATACAGTGTATAGAGGCATTGAATGTAAGATCTATCCGAACGTGGCACAAGCAGAATTAATTAATACGACGTTCGGCATACCCGCTTCATATTACTGTCAGTAGGTGATTTAATAATGAATATAATCGATGCTTTCAATATCTTTTATAGAGAAGATGTAATTTCAGATTTCCTAAAAAGTTGTTTTGAAGATTCTCCTGAATTTATAAGGCACTTTTTAGGTGTGGCTGATGTTAATATACCGGCTGGAGCAGAATTTAAAATTTTCAATCGTCTTGGTTTGGGAAAAACAATCGGAACTCCCGATATGGTTATGGTTGAATGCAATAATGAAGTGCCTAAAATTATTGTGATAGAAAACAAACTGGGAACAGGTGAAGGTATTGAACAAACATTACGATATGAATCAGATATGGCAAAAGAACGTATGCTTAAAAAGTTAGGGGTTATATCGGCTGATTTTCATTTTATCTTTTTAACATTGGATACAACGGTAATTCCGGGAAGCTCTAACTTTAGGCAAATACATTACAGTGTATTCACAGGTCCTGGCTGGATGCTGCATGACTCGCAGCTAAAATTAATCTTTAATGATTTTAAAGAAAAGATACAAGACTTTTATGAACCTTTAACTGATCCAAAACAAGCATTATCATCTGACTGTCGGTTGGACAGCATGCAAAAGAAAATTTGTTGGCAAAAGATTTTATCTGAACAGTTTAAAAATCATTCTCAATTTAATATAGAATGGGGGGAGGTTGGCGGTGCCGGACGTAATAATTTCCTCTTTTTAATTTCCAAGAAAAATTGGCTATCTGAGAAACCGTTCCAGGAAGCGGGTTTGGCTAATACTTTTAATATCCATATCGATACTTATATTAATTTGCTGTCTTCTGACAAGCAAATGATTGAAAACATTGGCATACGTTATGAAACAAATCCATATAAACCACATAATAAAATAAATGAAGAACCTGAATACACACAATTCATTCAAAACAAACTTCACTTCACAGCCCTCTTTTATAATAATCTTAAAACTGTCTTTCCTGACAGTAAGAAACGAAACAGTAAACTTCTACTCGCAACGGTGCCGGTTGACCAATCGGATTTTGATAACAATGTACAGGATTATACAAATAGAGTGACTTTAATAGAAAGAGTGATTGATCAGACTTTAGAAGAAATACATAATAAGTAAATAACTGAACTATAACTCTTTACGTTTGTATGGTTTCTTCAGGTATAATTGTCTGACAGGATTTTTACATGGCGTCTTACAGAAAGGAATGAAGGGGATCATGACTAAACATAAGATTTATACGATGAAATTCTCAAGCGTTTACCCGCACTATGTGACTAAGGCTGAAAAGAAAGGCCGTACAAAAGAAGAAGTGGATGAAATCATCCGCTGGCTGACCGGCTACAGTCAGGAAGAACTGGAAGAACAATTGGAAAAAGGCACAGATTTTGAAAATTTCTTTGCAGAAGCGTCTGGAATGAATCCTTCCAGGAATATGATCAAAGGTGTGATTTGCGGTGTCCGGGTAGAAGACATCGAAGAACCACTGATGCAGGAAATCCGTTATTTGGATAAGATGATTGATGAATTGGCGAAAGGAAAAACGATGGAGAAAATCTTAAGAAAATAATCATTAATATTTCTGAATAAATGACCCTGTATTGTACCGAGGTCATTCTTATTATGCGGGTTTTGTCATATATATAAGGGGAAAGAGAGTTAATGAATAGATTTATAAATAAAAGAAGAAAAAAGCTTTGAGCATATTCATGAGGGGGCTGAAGATGGTGAAGACATTGTATTTCTCGGCTGGAAGTTCTGTTTATGAAATTAAAAAAGCGGATCGGAAATGGATTATGCAAGAAAAATCCGTACCGAATGTACTTTTATGCCTTGCAGCAGATCCGGATAATCCGGGAAGGCTGTATGGAGGGACATTTGACGATGGACTCTTTATCAGCGATGACAATGGTGAGACATGGAAACCGTCAGGCTCAGGCATCACTCATAATCGGGTGATGAGTATTGCCGTCAGTCCGACGGAAGTGGGAAATGGTTATCGCATAGTATGGGCAGGCACGGAACCGAGTGGTCTGTTCCGGTCTGAAGATGGTGGACAGACATGGATGGAATGTCCTGCATTGCTGGATTTGCCGTCAAAATCTTCATGGAGTTTTCCACCCCGTCCAGAGACCCATCATGTGCGGTGGATTGAGCCGGACAGGCATGATGAAAACCGGATATTTGTTGGAATTGAGCTCGGTGGTGTCATGAAAAGTGAAGATAGAGGGGAAACCTGGGAGATCGAAAACCGGAGTCTCAATATGACTGCCATACTTTGACGATGCATTCAAAAGCTTCCGGGCGGATTTATGAAGCCGCCGGCGGCGGATATGCTGAAAGTTTTGATTCAGGGGCAACATGGCAGACTGTCAACGATGGTCTTGAACCTTATAGCTATCTGGTTGGCATCGCAGTGGACCCAGGAGATGAAAACACGGTAGTGGCATCAGCAGCCAAAGGCCCCCGCAGTGCGTATGAACCGTCAAAGGCAGATACGATTTTAGTACGTCGTGAAAATGGAGAGGAATGGAAACCTGTTTATGAAGGGCTTCCCGATAGGGAAGGTTCCGCAATTTTTTCATTGGCTTCAGATCCTGATGATCCCGGTGTCTTCTATGGAATCAACAACCTTGGATTTTATATTTCCAAGGACTCGGGACTGACCTGGGATAAAACACCGGTAGACTGGTCGGAACACTTAAAAAGCAAAAGAACCCATTGGATGACACTGGGTTAAACAGTAAGCAGGGATGTCGGAGGATGTCTCTGTTTTTCTATGGATTTTTATTTTGAAGCTTTAAAAAGTAACAAAAAACACTTGAAAGTCAAAGAAGGTCAATGTATAATATAGTTAAAGGTCAAAGTTAGTCAAACATCCAAAACTCACTTTTAATAAGAGCTTTTTCTGCTTTAAATTTAGTTGAGCATCTTATTTGAAACAAAGATTACTGGCCTTTATAATATATTTATAGTCAAAGATAGTCAAAGTCAAAGTGGCTATTTAATCGAATAAATAGGAGGAATCTATGCATGAAATGTCAAAACTGTGGTGTTAATGAATCCAATGTAAACTTGGCGATGAACATTAACAATCAAAAAATGCAGGTACATTTATGTAATGAATGTTTCCGTGAAATTCAAGGACAAATGATGAACTCCAATGATTTCTTCTCTGGATCACCTTTTGAAAATACAAATTCCAATAATAAATATTTCCAGGGAAATGGAGGCAATGCAACAGGAACGAAAGTCAAAGAGAAACAGAATGATAGAAACGGACTGCTTGACCAGCTAGGTAAAAATATTTCTGATGAAGCAAGATCAGGTAATGTTGATCCGGTCATCGGCCGTGATATGGAAGTAAAACGTGTTGTTGAAACATTGAACAGAAGGAATAAGAACAACCCGGTGCTGATCGGTGAACCCGGTGTGGGTAAAACGGCCATCGCAGAAGGCCTTGCGCTTAAAATCGTCGAAGGCACTGTACCGGCCAAGCTGATGGATAAAGAGATCTATATATTGGACGTGGCATCTCTAGTAGCCAATACAAGCATGCGCGGTCAGTTTGAAGAAAGAATGAAACAGTTGATCAGTGAGCTGCAGGAACGTGAAGACGTGATTCTGTTCATTGATGAGATCCACCAGATTGTAGGCGCAGGAACGGCAGAAAGTTCACAGATGGATGCCGGCAACATTATGAAACCGGCATTGGCACGCGGTGAACTGCAAATCATTGGTGCGACTACTTTGAAAGAGTACCGGCAAATTGAAAAAGATGCTGCATTGGAACGCCGTCTGCAGCCGATTATAGTCAAAGAACCAACATTGGATGAGGCGGAACTGATTCTGCAGGGCATTAAAGACCGCTATGAAGCGTTCCATGAAGTGCGCTATTCTGATGAAGCCATCAAAGCTTTCGTATCTCTGTCCAACAGATATATTCAGGATCGTTTCCTGCCGGATAAGGCAATCGACCTAATGGATGAAGTCGGTTCCCGTCTGAATCTTTCCAACGCAGAAAACGACTCCGGTTCAATCAAGCAGAAGCTGGATAAAATTTCGAAGGAAAAAGATGAAGCGGCGGAACAGGAAGATTATGAAAAAGCGGCGAATCTCAAATATCAGGAAATGCAGCTTGAGAAACAACTGGAAAAAGCTGAAGACGAAGAGCAGGTCATTGATGTAGATGTTTCTGATATTCAATTGATCGTGGAAGAGAAAACTGGCATTCCCGTCACAAAACTGCAGGCGGATGAACAGGAAAAGATGCGCGGCATCCAGGATAAACTCGGTGCAAAAGTAATCGGCCAGGAAGAAGCGGTAGGCAAAGTGGCAAAAGCCATCCGACGCAGCCGTGCCGGACTGAAATCCAAATACCGCCCAATCGGTTCATTCCTGTTCGTCGGACCGACAGGTGTCGGTAAAACGGAATTGACAAAAGCACTCGCAGAAGAGTTGTTTGGTTCACGTGATTCACTGATCCGGCTGGATATGAGTGAATATATGGAAAAACACGCAGTGTCTAAAATCATCGGTTCCCCTCCGGGCTATGTCGGCCACGAGGAAGCAGGACAGTTGACTGAAAAAGTGCGCCATAATCCTTACAACATCATACTGCTCGATGAAATTGAAAAAGCCCACCCGGACGTACAGAACATGTTCCTGCAGATTATGGAAGATGGTCACCTGACAGATTCTCACGGCCGTACGGTAAGCTTCAAGGAAACAGTCATCATTATGACAAGTAACGCCGGTACCGGTGTGAATACCGCAAGCGTCGGTTTCGGCCCTGAAAAACATGATGCAGTATCGACCCTTGATAATCTGAGTGACTACTTCAAACCTGAATTCCTGAACCGTTTTGATTCCATTATCAACTTCAATGAACTTTCTGAAGAAGATCTTCTCCAAATTGTGGATCTGATGCTTACAGAACTTCAGGAAACAATGGAAGAAAATGAAATGAATATAACAATCACAGATGAAGCAAAACAAAAATTAGTGAAACTGGGCTATGACAAGCGGTTTGGTGCAAGACCATTGCGCAGAGTCATCCAGGATAAAATCGAGGATCAGCTCACTGACCTGATTCTCGAGGAAGAAACCCTTGATGATATTAAAGTCGAAGTGCAGGATGAAGAGATTGCAGTAGTAAAAGCTTAAAAGAATAACGCTGAAAAACAGCTGATATAAACAGACGACTCTGATCCAATTTAGGATTCAGAGTCGTTTTTACATACTATACTGTGACATCAGCATACGCCCCATCTGTTATTTTAAGCAGATCATCCGGGGTCACTTCCATCTGCATGCCTCTTTTGCCTGCAGATACTACAATCGATTCCATCGAAGCGGCATTGGAGGAAATGTATGTCGGAAACTGTTTTTTCATGCCGACAGGGGAACATCCTCCGCGGATATATCCTGTCGTCTTTTCCAGATCTTTCATATGCAGCATATCCACCTTCTTGTTGCCGCTGATTTTGGCCAGTTTTTTCAGATCCAGTTCTGCAGAAGCAGGAATACATGCTACAACCTCACCTGTTTTATTACCTACAGCTACCAGTGTTTTATATATCATTTCAAACGGCATATCGACTTTTGCAGCAGCACTTTTTGCATCCAGGTGCGCTTCATTCCATGGATATTCATGAATTTTATAATTTACTTTATCCATTTCAAGCCTTCTCATTGCGTTTGTTTTCTGTACCTTCTTTTTCTTCATGATAATACCCCTCGCATAATCACTTTGATTAACATTTTATCACACGGATGAGTAGGAATTGTTTGTATTACATCCTTCCATTTGTCTATGATTACATCAAGAATGGTTTTATGGAGGGTAAATATGCTTACGATTTACGGGAAAACTGTCGACAATGAAACGCGGTGTACGCATTACCATCTGAAACAGGATATCATTGCCATAAAATTTAAATGCTGCAATAAATATTATCCTTGCTACAAATGTCATGAAGCGTGCGAAAGTCATGATGTCATGAGATGGGGCCCAGAAGATTTTAGTGAAGAGGCGATATTATGCGGTTTATGCAAAACCGAACACACGATAAATGAATATATGAAAACCAACCACTGTAAGGAATGTGATTCACAGTTTAATGAACACTGTCAGAATCATTATCATCTTTATTTTGAATATGAAAAACTGTGAATACCGAACCGTTACAGTTGAGACAGAACATCCCTTTGGCTAAGCTGATTTAAAGAGATGTTTTTATATTCAAAAAACTCATCTTTTTCCGGCGGGATATTACTCATCCGGCCATATTTCAAGGAGGTAGAATTATGACACAGGAAAGTCTGTATCAGAAGTCCAATATTAAAAGGTTGCCGGAATTATCAAAACTTGCACCAGATGCTTTTAAAGCTTTCTCTCAATTTGACAGGGCGGCAGTGGCTGACGGCGTAGTTCCGCAGAAGACAAAAGAACTGATTGCGGTGGCAGTCGCTCATGTAACCGGATGTCCTTATTGTATTGATATCCATGTAAATGCTGTAAAGAAGCTGGAAGCATCAAAAGAAGAAATGGCAGAAGCGATCATGGTGGCTACAGCCCTGAAGGCAGGATCGGCAATGGCACATGGTGTAAATGCACTCCAGGCGTATGATGGCAGCAGCGAGGATGAACTCTATGCAAAATCGAATATTGACAGGCTCGGTGAATTCGCAGAACTCGCTCCGGAGGCTTTCAAAGCATTTACTCAATTTGATAAAGAAGCTATGAAACCGGGGCTGATCAATCAGAAAGACAAAGAGCTGATCGCCGTAGCAGTGGCCCACGTTACAGGCTGCCCTTACTGCATTGAAATCCATACAAAAAATGCTAAAAGCCTGGATGTTACTCGTGAGGAAATGGCAGAAGCAATTATGGTCGGGACTGCTTTAAAAGCAGGTTCTGCAGTTGCACATGGTGTCAATGCATTAAATGCCTATGACGCCTGATTTATTTTTCAGATAGAAGCCATGTGTATTTTCGGCTGATTTAATAAAATAGAAGATTTCGATATGAATCAGAAATGATTCATCTTTTTTACGCAGGAGGATTAACATATAAAAATTATTAAAAGACGCGCCAAACCCCTTATCCATTTGGGTCAGATAAGGGGTTTTTGGTAATCCAGTGTAATGACTATCTTAAATTGACTGAACAACCGGTTTTTCATAAATTTCCTGATTAAACGAAGTGAATTGTTCTATGCCGTTATCTGTTACCAGGACTGATTCTGTTATCGCAACTCCGAATTCATCGAACCAGAGCCCCGGCATCAAATGGAATGTCATATTTGGTTCCAGTATCGTGCGGTCGCCTTCGCGGAAACTGATAGTGTGCTCTCCCCAGTCGGGGGGATAACTCATACCGATCGAATAGCCGATCCGCGAGTTTTTCTCATAGCCGTGTTTCGCTATTGTACGGCTCCATGTACTGTTCACCTCTTCAGCTGTTACGCCGGGTTTCATGACTTCAAGTGTTTCTTGTATCCCGTCAGTGATGACTTTGCCGGCTTCCCTGACATAGTCGGGTATCTTTCCGATTGAGACGGTCCTGGCCATCGGGACATGATAACGTTTGTAGCAGCCTGCGATTTCTATCGTTAAAGCATCGCCTTCCTTATATTTTTTATCGGTCCAGTTCAAGTGCGGACTCGCAGTGTATTTTCCGGTCGGTATCATGGGAACCATCGATGTATAATCTCCCCCGAAGGTTTCACTGCCGTAAATCTGTGCATGGGTGATCGCCGCTGCCACTTCATTTTCCCGCACTCCCGCACCGACTTTATCATATGCTGCCTGCATCGCATTTTCGACAATTTTTGCGGCATTGCGCATATAGCTGATTTCCGTCTCACTTTTATAAACCCTTACCCAGTTCACGAGTCCGCCCGCATCTTTTAGTTCGGCTGCCGGCAGACCCACTTCCAGGCGTTCATGGCATTTGGCCGTATAATAAAAGGTGTCCATCTCAACACCGGTTTTTCTGTCTCCCTTTCCTCTGTAATCGAGCTCCGTTGCAACAAAATCCATCGGATGTCTGATAGTCGACTGTACATATTCATCGGGATAATAGATGATATTGGAAGCACTCAACCATGTGGTCAGTTCTGCGCCTCTGGCATCCATTCCTCGTCCGATCCAGAGCGGCTCTTCCTCATCGACGAACACAATAACGACTTGATTGACATAAAAACTCCATGCATCATACCCTGTTAGATAACACATATTGGATGGATTGGAGACTATTAAAACTTCTACTCCATACTCCAGCATTTTTTGTTTCGTTTTGTTCATTCTAATTTTATATTCTTGTTTGGAGAACATCCCATCTCCCCTTTTTCTTTATGGTTTATAAGCAGGAGGACATCTTATGATTCATCTAGAACTTTCAATGCATTTTCAAGGTCGGTTTTAAGGTCTTCAAACGATTCGATTCCTGCAGAATATCTTACCAGGCTGTCAGGTATTCCGAGCGCTTCGAGTTCTTCCGGGGTTGATTCCACATGACTTGTCGTATTTGCGGGGCCTACGGTTGTTTCGACTGCGCCCAGGTTGGCTGCCCGGTTGGCAAACTCGAGACGCGGCAGTACTTTTTTAACAGCTGCCATACCACCGTGTAATGAAAAGCTCAATACACCGCCATATCGCCGCATCTGCCTTTTGGCAATGTCGTGATTCGGATGGTTTTTAAGACCCGGATAAAATACGCTGGAAACAGCCGGGTGTGAAGATAGATATTCCGCAACTTTTTCAGCGTTATCACATTGCTTTTGCACTCTTAAATCCAATGTCTTCATTCCTCTGATCATCAAGTAGGCCCCATGTGGGTCCATTGTGGCACCATTGATTTCACGGTAGTGGAATACCTGATCCACAAGTTCCTTGCTGCCGGCAAGTGTGCCGCCGAGTGCATCGGCATGTCCGCCCAGGAACTTGGTAGCACTGTGGATGACGAGATCGGCCCCCAGTTCAAGAGGATTTTGCAGCATCGGCGTCGCAAAAGTGTTGTCAACAACGAGAATGGCATCCATCTCTTTGGCAACTTTGGCAATTCTCTCAATGTCTGTGATTTTCAAAGTCGGATTTGTCGGGGTTTCCAAATGGACCAGCTGGCAGCCTTTTCTGATTGCTTCTTCCAAAACTTCATGATCGCCTGTTTCACAGAGTGAAACCTCGATATTCAGGTTCGGCAGAAAGTCGCTGAAGATCCTATTCGTCCCGCCATACGTATCTTTAATGCTGACAACGCGATCTCCCGGACGTAAAAATGTGTACAATGTATTGCTTATCGCTGCCATTCCTGTAGAGAAACTTGTTGCGGCTTCTGCACCTTCAAGCTGACGGATCTTGTCTTCGAACGAGGCTAGAGTCGGGTTGGTATTGCGGCCGTATATATGACCTTCGGCCCTGCCTTTGGCAACATCATACCAGCGGTCCAGATCTTCATATTCATAAGCGACACTGTTGATGACCGGTACCTGGCTTGCTCCGTGCACTCTGTAATCTTTTTCTCCCGCCCAAACTGTCTCTGTCGAAAGCTCTGCTCTTTTCTTCATTTCCTCACATCCTATTTATATAATATATTAAATTGTAAACGCTTTCATAAATCAGGAAATAAAAATCCGGATTCCCCGGTCAGTGGGACCGGAAAAATCCATATAGGGTAATATTACCTCTTAAATATACTGTACCATCTAATAGGCATGTTGATGAACTACGCCGTCACTAAAGTAACGGGTTTCTAGGAACATCTAACTTGTTCAGGCAACTTAAACGGTGCAGCCGAACAGCGGTCGGATTATTTTACTACGGCCCGTCCCGGGCCTTTCAGATATTATTTGTATTGCAAGATGGCTTGGTTATCGCCTATCTGAAATATACCATTAAAACGCTGTCATCTCAAATGTTTAGTCAAAGTACAGATCGTCCGGGACGAGATGCATCCTATGATTAAAATCATAGGTTTTCTCTCTGACGACCCCTAATAAAAAGATTCATTTTTAGGAATAATAATGTCTTCCTCTAATTCTATCTCACTGTCAATGAATGGTTTTAACATGAGAAGGCAGACAGCGAAGAAAGCAACAACTTCAAATACGACAAGCGACATACGCAGATGATAAATATTATTGTAAATATCTCTTTTGATAAAGTTTATTTTTACACTCTGAGGGAATCAGGGCATTAATAACTATTGAAAGGGGTATTCCATGAAGCGTTGGATGTTCTTGGTTCTGACTATGGCACTCATTGCGGTTTTGGCGGCCTGCAGCGGAAACAACACAGAGTACGATGGAGATGAAGAAGAGACTTTTCTTGAAGAAGAGAGCGAAGGTACCAGTGGGTCATCACAGGAAGTTACAGTTAATTTGATGGATACGAATGAAGAAGAAGTTGCAACGGCTACTTTAACCGAAAGTGAATCGGGCGTAAATGTCGCTTTGGAAGGGGAGAATCTGCCGCCGGGTGAACATGGTTTCCACATTCATGAAACCGGATCCTGTGAATTGCCGGACTTCGAATCGGCAGGCGGTCACTATAACCCGACAGATGCAAATCACGGTATGGAGGACCCTGAAGGGCCCCATGCAGGTGATATGGAGAATATAGAAGTGGGTGAAGACGGTACAGTGGATACTGAAGTGACTGCAGATATGGTGACACTTGAAGACGGCCAGGATAATACACTGTTTACAGAAGATGGAACAGCGCTTATGATACATTCGGAAGCGGATGACTATGAAACGCAGCCATCAGGCGATGCTGGAGACCGCATAGCATGTGGAGTAGTTAGTAAATAATGAGGTATTTAAAGAAGACCGTTTACAGGACGGTCTTCTTCTTATTATTCATGCAGATACATCAAGTAGAAATTTATGACACTCACTGTATGAAGTGAGATAATGAATTCAATGACAGAATGCATATTTCAATTATGTTAAACTGGACTTCCAAATTTGTAATTCCAAAAAGAAAGAGGTATTCGATGAAAAGAAGAATTATAGTCTCATTAGTCATGGCTCAAGTTCTGATTTTATCTGCATGCGGCATGAATAATAATGATGACTCAGAATTTGATCAGCAGCAGACAATCAATGATACGAATTATCAGGAGAGTAATAATGGTTCCGGAGACACTGATTGATTTCAGCAGGGAGGAACGAGCCATAATGATTATCAAAACCCGTCCCT
Source organism: Salinicoccus sp. HZC-1 (assembly GCF_046736035.1). Taxonomy (GTDB): domain Bacteria; phylum Bacillota; class Bacilli; order Staphylococcales; family Salinicoccaceae; genus Salinicoccus. The sequence continues at coordinate 335,852 of NZ_CP177130.1, forward strand.
GAAAATTCCGCCGGAATGGTATTTTTGTTTATAATATCAGATGAAATGGTGAAAAATTATTTTAATAAATCCGTTTAAATAATTGATGAATGTGAATACTATAGTTAGAATAGTTATTACTATAGTAAAGAGAATATTCAGTAATTAAAGTGGCGGACAGCAATTTAGACGCAGTATTTGAAGCATTCAAATTCAAAAGTCCGCGAAGGAGAGAATATGATGGAAAACAGCGCACCGGAATGGGAGAAGGGAGCTGCAAGAGCAAGTGCACCGCACGGTATTATAATGGTGGCATTTACCCTGGCATTCTCGATCTGGTTTGGTTTTGCATGGGGCATAGCCGGCTGGATATTATTTGCAGTGGCGATGATAGGGGCTGCTTATATATTGGCAGGAAGTCTCAAAAACATGCAGCTTTCAAAATCTATTGGAAATGACAAAACGTCTGAAGTCATACGTATAGAACGATCGATCGGATTTCTTGTCGGTGTCACTTACGCTACAATCCTCATTGTGGCTATTCTCCTGCTGACATATGACTTAACAATATTCATTATTCCGTTCATTACATTGGTCATGGGGATTCATTTTCTGCTTCAGGCATCAATTATGAATCGTACCCTTGATTATTATATTGCACCGATACCTTTGATATCAAGTTGTATCGCAGCTTATTTCGCATTTCAGCCGGACACTTCAATCTATTCCGTATTTGCGATTGCAGGTATCGGGGGCGTGGTCGCTTCAATCATTTATGGCTTTTATGTGATAAAGACTTATAAAAGAATGGTCGAAGAAAAAAAGGCGGCTTCCTGATTACACAAAAGATTGGAATGAAATAAAAAATTCTCCGGGAATCTTTAGATTCCCGGAGAATTTTAGTTTTTGATTTTTAATGTCTATTCCAATCCCATCGATTTCTTATAAGCTTCCAGATAAGCCATTTCTGAAGGAGAAGCCTTATCAAATGAGCTCATTGTCCGGTGCCAGAGTGGATAGAAGGGCTCCGGTCGTGCAGCTGATTCGATTCTGTCGTGTTCAGCCTGCGTCAGGTTGATCTGATATGAAGCGATGTTTTCACGGAGCTGTGTTTCGTTTCTCGCCGCAATGACCACAGGTCCGACATTCGGACGGTCCTTGGTCCAGGCGAGGGCGATTTGCGGGACTGTTGCATTCCGGTTTTCCGCCACTTCTTTAAGAGCATCAATCACATCATACAGACGCTCATTATCCATCACCCAGGGTTCCGGCCAATCTTCTCCCTGGCGTGTGCCTGGGGGCGCATCATTGTTTCGGTCAATCTTTCCGTTAAGCAGACCTTCACCAAGCGGACTCCAGATCATGTTGCCGACACCGAGTTCACCGCCTGCCGGCAGGAGTTCATATTCCGCTTCCCGGGCCTCGGGGGTATAATATATCTGCTGTGTGATTGGCGGGATGTAGCCATTCTGTTCAGCCATTGTATAAGTTCTGGCCAGTGCCCAGCCGCTGTAGTTCGATACACCCCAATAGCGGATCTTTCCGGATTTAATCAGATCATTCATCACCTGGATGGTTTCTTCCACCGGCGTCCGGCCATCCCATAGATGGACGAAATATACGTCCAGATAATCCGTGCCCAGTCTCTCCAGGCTGTTGTTGATAGAATTTTCGATGTTGTAGCGTGATGCCCCGACAGCGTTCGGATCCTTGCCCAGATCGAACCCTGTTTTTGAAGTCAGTATTACCTTATCCCGTCTGCCTTTGATTGCTTTGCCGAGGACTCTCTCTGCATCCCCTTTGGAATACAGATTTGCAGTATCGAACATGTTGATGCCCGCGTCCAGGCTTATATCCACCAGTCTCCTGGCTTCATCTTCTTTAATATCCCCGGCCGGTTCAAAACCATTCGTTCCGCTGAAAGGGATTGTTCCAAGAATATACTTGGGCACCTTGAGACCAGAGTTTCCTAAATAGATATAATCCATGATATCCTCCTTAGAGTCATTTGGAACTCAAATTCCCTTTGCATATGAATGTAAACACAGACAGATGATATAATTGAAGATGATTATATTACTATATAAGGGAGAATGAAGGTGAATAATAAAAATCTATATTTCATTGTGCTGTATGCAGTGTTATTCATCGGTCTCGCTTTAAGTGTCAGGCTGGGGTTACAGATGCTGCAGACAGGTCTGTTTATCATTTCATAAGAAGATTCGATGATTTTGAATGGTTAAATGCATACCTGACATTTCTTTCCCGTATCTTTGAGCCGTTTAATGCAGTAATCATATTTCTGATTGGCGCTGTTATTTATTATTTTAAAAAAGATTCCTATTTTTGGCTGTATGTGACGGGGGCAGGTTTCAGTCTGGCGGCAGGCGCAGCGATGAAATATATTTTTCAGAGAACAAGACCGGAGGTCGGACAAATTCCTTTTGATGGTTTCAGCTTTCCAAGCATGCATGTGCTGTCTTTTTTGTTCTGGTCATTTTGCTGTTCAGAATCAGCAATAATATATATTTTAGAGCGGTTTTTGTTGTTCTGATCATTTCCATGATGATATCGAGAGTATATCTGGGCGCACATTTTCCATCAGATACAATAGCGAGCATGATTCTGGTGCTTCTGATACTTCATATTCTGGAATTCATAAAGGAGAAATTTATGAAGAAGTGCGGTTTACATGGACATCAGACTCTGAATCAGCAGATAGGCACCCGTGCAGCTCAATAGAATATAAGTGAATATCCTGAACATATCCTGATTGATCCATTTGAAAATATATTGCCCGATAAACAGCCCGGCCAATACTGCCGGTACGGCATACAGGCTGGATTTCCAAATCAGCAGACTGGTGCCCGTAAAGATAATCTGCGTAATCAGGCTGATAAAGTATATAAACAGATAAAAGGCTAAAGTGGTTGCCCTTAATTTATCCTTTCCCATGCTCGTTCCCGTAAAGTAGAGCAAGAGCGGCGGCCCGGGCATACCGATGCTTGTAGTGAAAAGACCGGATAACCCGCCGGTCAGACGATCCCTGCCCCGCGTTTGTCCGACTCTGAAATTCAAAATGAGCAGTGAAGTCAGCGCGAGAAGCAGAATGCCCACACCGAATTTGAATGCATCTATGTTAATCGACATATATATCATTATGCCAAAAGGAACACCGGCAATACTCGCAGTTATCAGGCGCTTCAGCACTGTAAAATCAACTGCGTTTCTTATAGAACGGATAAGTGAAATTGAAATGATCAGGGACAAAATGATATTTATCTGGATCGCTTCCTGCGGGAGGAACAGCAGCAGGAGCAGGGGAGTGGCCATTATGGAAAATCCGAATCCTGTACTTGTCTGAAGTATCGAAGCGATCAGTACAATACATATGAAAAATATAAAAGCGCTCAAATTGTCATCCTTTCTATCACAATATGATGTGTCATAATAATCATGATATCATTTTAGCAAACCGCAGAAGGGGAACTGAAGAATGAAAAGATGTTTGTGGGCGGGTGAAGAACCGCTGATGCAGCAATATCATGACAGCGAATGGTGCGTGCCCAGCCGGGATGACCGGTATATTTTTGAAATGCTCACCCTCGAAGGCGCACAGGCAGGGCTGTCATGGAGTATTGTATTGAATAAAAGAGAGGACTACAGAGAAGCGTTTCATAATTTTGATATCGTCCATTGTTCCAGGTTGACGGATGAAGATCTGTTAAATATTAAAGAAAACTATAACGTTGTCAGGCATTTGGCCAAACTGCAGTCAGTCCGGTCGAATGCGCAGGCTGTTTTAGAAATTCAGGAAGAATTCGGAAGCTTATCAAAATACTTATGGGAATACGTTGAATGCAAACCCGTTATAAACAATAGGAAGATGGATGCAGATATCCCTGCTTCCACGGACTTATCAATACGCATCAGCAAGGATATGAAAAAGCGGAACTTTAAATTTGTCGGCCCGGTAATCATATACTCATTCATGCAGGCAATCGGAATGGTGAATGACCATATTGAAACATGTGAATATCATCCACAGAATAAAGAAACCGAATAAGTTTCATATCGTGAACAGGTAAAACACACTGTCAAAACCCAGCAGACGCAAGCCTTTGAGTACATCAAGATTAAAAAACAAACTATGTATTCTTTAAAACTATTAACTACTCTGTTTAGTAGTACTCAGCGTAGATATAAGCGCATGCGGAAATCCCGTAAGTATAATTCTTATAAATGTAATAAAATTCAAATAATAGAGGAGTAGGTAAAATGAAAAATTGTTAGGATATATAGATATTCCTTCATTGATTTTTAGTTTCTTTTTAGTTTTTTTAGTTTCAAATTTAATGGTAATCTATTTTTCAGAAGGAACTGGAGATTTGGGTAAGAGTATATTTTTATCATTTTTTTATATGAGTTTTTTGATTTTTGTTCTGATTGTTGTAAATAAAGTAAAAGAGGATCATGAAAATAACAAAGGATAGCAAAAATTCTTCTTTGCTACCCTTTGTTATTTTCCTCAATTCAATCCCTCATTTCTCATTATTATTTTCGAGATTCATACAGCCGGGTCCACTCATCCACTGTCATCTTTTCAGCCAGTTCCCCGAGCAGTTCATACGGCACTTTCTTAGGGTTTGTAAACCTGATACAGCTTTTACCCATATTGAGCTTTGTCGACATATACTTGGAATATTCATCTACAAACCAGTCATACAGCGCCTGATCCTGGTAAATTCCCATATGATAGACAGCTAGATGTCTTTTTTGGGCGGCGACACCGATGAACGGCAGTGGTTTATTATCCACATGATACCCTTCCGGATATTTTTCTTTCGGCACGACAAAGCCCGGCATGCCATGCTGGACATCCACTTCAAAACCTTCCGGGATATTCTCGCTGATTGCCTTCCATGTCTTTAGAAAGCTGTCCTTCCACTTCTCGTCAATATTTTGTACATATTCATCAAATGTCATTTCGCCACTTCCTTTTTAGAGTGCTTCATTAAATATATTAAAGCACAAATCAGGGAGTGATTATAGTGAAGACAGGGATTGATGTTGTAACGACTGCTGTTAGAAACTCCGATATAACAGTTGATTTTCAGAGGGAGGGATGTCTTTATTGTTATATAATGAAGGTGTCAAAAATCCATTAATACGGCAGCTATCTGGAAGTTACGGAAGAAGGGAATACGGTGTACAATGGTGTCAGTGGATGCACTGCCATAATAGGGTCAGCAAGTAGCATATAATCAATACGGGCATACCGAAAAGGAACATTGAAACAGACACGTTCACCAGTTATTAAAAAAGGGAGATGATTAAAAATGACAGACAAAAAACTTTCGCAGGAAGAAGTTGAGAATCAACTGGCAATATCAAAAGAGCGTTTTGAGAACAATATGGAACGACATAAAGGAATCGAATGGTCCCGGGTGGAAGAGAGGCTGAAAGCCAGCCCGGAAAAGCTATGGTCACTTTCCGAAATGGAACGTACGGAAGGGGAGCCGGATGTCGTCGGTGAGGAGAATGGTGAATTCATATTTTTCGACTGTTCCAGGGAAAGTCCGGCCGGCCGTAAAAGTGTGTGCTATGACCGTAAGGCTCTGGAATCCAGAAAGAAGCATAAGCCGGAAACCAGCGCAATGGATATGGCGGAGGAAATGGGTGTCGAGATTTTGGATGAAGCGCAGTACCACTATCTGCAGGAGCTGGGCAACTTCGATAATAAGACCTCCTCATGGCTGAAGACACCCGATGAGATCAGGGAACTCGGCGGTGCAATATTCGGTGATTTCCGCTATAACACTGTGTTTATCTATCACAACGGGGCGGAATCCTATTATGGAGTGAGACGGTTCCGCGGCGCATTAAGAGTCTGACATATAAAAGGCATCTGTCCAAAATTACCGGACAGATGCCTTTTTCATATCAGTGCGTCAGTAATCATATAAATGCCGAGAATCAAGAGCCCGAAACGCAATACCTGGGACAGTGTGTGACTGTTGAGCGCCTGGTTGATCCTCACTCCGATTTTAGAACCGATAAAAGTGGCGATGATCAGGATCAAGGCGTATCCCCAAAGGATATTCCCCTGGGCAAAGTGACCCGCAGAGCTCGCCAGGCTGGAGCTGAAAATGATGATCATGCTTGTCGCAACAGCGATATGCGGCGGGAAACTGAGCACAATGATCATCAGAGGCGTCATGAGCGCACCGCCGCCGATACCGAACAATCCGGCACTGATGCCGACGAAGAACGCCGCGGTGATCCCTACTACGGGTTTGAATTCTTTTTTATTCTGATATAGATTCTCTTTCTCCTTGATCATTCTGTTCTTAAAAGTAAGGACTGTAAAAATAAGCAGTAAAAAGGTGCCGAATATAATGCCGAATGATTCCTGGCCTAAAAATCGGCTCAGATAGGCGCCGAGGAAAGATCCGGGCACAATCCCGATGGAGAACAGCATACCGCTTTTTACATCCACCGTCTTTGTCCGGCCATATATCATCATGGAAAAGAGCCCTGTGAAAACCAGCGTCAGCGCCGAAGTGCCGATCGCATTCTGAACGGTCATCGATTCCAGTATATTCGTGCTGTTTCCAAGAAAAATCAATGCCGGCACGATTATGACGCCGCCCCCGATGCCGATAAGCGAGCCGATGACGGAGGCAATGATTCCAATAAGCAATAGTAATACGATATCCATTCTGTCACCACATTGTATAGTTTTTATTTCATAATATAACATGAAAATCCTAAAGGTTTCTTTATGAATTATTATGGCAATAGAGTAATATAACATTTATTCCAACAGGTATTGATGCCGGTAATGAGAAAAGGTGAAAAAGAGTGCAGTCCTGGATTACAGATATAATGGAGCAATTCGGCTATATAGGGATATTCCTGCTGATCATGATTGAAAATATATTCCCGCCCATACCATCTGAAGTGATTTTGACATTTGGAGGTTTCATGACCACCAAAAGTTCAATGAATATTTTTGGCGTTGTTACTGTTTCGACACTGGGGTCTGTCAGCGGGGCAGTCGTTTTATACTATATAGGAAAAATATTGAGTGTTGAAAAAATTGAACGCATTGTTGAAAAGTGGGGAAAATTCCTAAGGATTGAAAAAGAGGATGTGCATAAGGCGAATGGCTGGTTTGAAAAGTACGGTGCCTGGACGGTATTCTTCTGCCGCTTCATCCCTCTGGTCAGAAGTCTGATTTCACTGCCGGCCGGAATGTCCCATATGAATATGTGGCTGTTTATTGGACTCACCACACTGGGGACAGTGATATGGAATACGGTACTGGTGATAATCGGAGCGTCGGTTGGAGAATCATGGGACAGTATTGTCGGGTATATGGGTGTTTATTCCAATATTGTTTATGCAGTGCTTGCACTCGTCATCGTCGTCTTTTTGGGACTGTTTATCAAAAAAAGGATAGTAGGGAAGAAATAGTTTAAATAAGGGCATTCCGGCAGTATGCTGGAATGCTTTTTGCGTATTCTTATTTTTAATGTGTAGATGGGTATAGAGTCGGGGTAAAGGATACTATTATTGTTTGGTAATTAGGAAAGGAGACTATTTATGAATATCGGTTTGATTGGTGCAGGGGCCATCGGAGAGTTCCTGCTGAAGGAAATTAATTACAGTGCACATGACAGCCTCACAATTAAAAGTGTGTTAGTCAGAAACAGGGAAAAATACCAGGGACTGGAGTCGGAATACGGCGTGCAGTTATTTACGGATCTTGACGGATTTCTGGATTCGGATATCGATATCGTGGTTGAAGCGGCCACTGTGGAAGCGGTGAAAAATCTTCTGCCTGAGATTATCAAGAAAAAAGATGCAATGCTGATCAGTGTGGGTGCGCTCGCGGATGATGAACTGGTGGCCGAGGTCACCGGAAACGCGAATGAATATGACCATGCGCTGCATTTACCATCAGGGGCCATCGGCGGATTGGATCTGCTGCAAAACGCCCAGACATTCGGAAAGCTCGACAGTGTCACGCTTGAAACGCGCAAACCTGCGGCCTCACTGGTTGATGAAGCCATAGATGAGGAAAAAGTGGTGTTTGAAGGCAGCGCTGTAGATGCGATCGAGCAATTTCCAAAAAATATGAATGTCTCGATCATTTTATCCTTTGCCGGTGTCGGGTTAAGAGAGACGGCAGTTACTCTGATTGCAGATCCCAATATCGATAAAAACATTCATCATATAAAAGCGACCGGCGATTTCGGTGAAGCGGAATTTACATTTAAAAATAATCCATTGCCGGAAAATCCAAAAACGAGCTACCTTGCGGCACTTAGCGTATGCGGCACATTGGAAAGAATCTATAAAAATGTAAAGATCGGCAGCTGATATTCATACCAATAAACTGAATACATGCCGGAACATGACAAATGTCATGTCAATTTACTGACAGATTAGTCTGTTTAACTCCATCCGGTTCATTTATAATATATATTGAATAGATATCGGGGAGAGATAATATGACTAAACAAAAGCAAGCACAGCTTAGAAAAGCTGTTATGCCTTACGCTACTGCCCACACTAAGGCCAGCGTCATACAATTATTGAATACTATACTGCCATTTTTCGTGTTTTGGTTCCTGGCGTACCAGGCTTTAAGTGTTTCATTCTGGCTGAGCCTGCCGTTCAGTATCATAACAGCCGGGTTCATGATCCGTACATTTATTATCTTCCATGACTGTACACATGGCTCCTTCTTCAAAAGTAAAAAACTCAACGACTTCTTCGGGACGTTTACAGGTGTGATCACACACTTTGCATATCAGAAATGGAAAAGGGAACACTCCATCCACCACGCAACCAGCGGTAACCTGGACAAACGCGGTATCGGTGACATTTGGGTGATGACCGTCGAGGAATATGAAGCAGCAGGAAAATGGGAGAGACTGCAGTACCGTCTCTACCGTAACCCTCTGGTTCTGTTCGGCCTGGGTCCATGGCTTCTATTCCTGCAGGCAAATCGTTTTAACCGCAAAGGTCCAAAGCGTAAAGAACGCCTGAACACGTACTTAATCAATGCCATTCTTGTGGCAGCATACTGCCTCATCGGATTTACGCTGGGATGGCATGTCATCCTGCTCGTTCAATTGCCGATCATTTATATTGCAGGGGCAGCGGGCATCTGGCTGTTTTACGTCCAGCACCAGTTCGAGGATTCTTATTTTGAGAACGAATCGGAATGGGATTTTGTAAAAGCGGCAGTGGACGGCAGTTCCTACTACAAACTGCCAAAATGGCTGGAATGGATGACGGGCAGCATCGGCTACCACCATGTGCACCATCTGGCACCGCGGGTTCCGAACTATCATCTGGAAAAAGCGCATGAGAATACGCCGCCGCTTCATCAGGCGACGACGATTACGCTGAAAACCAGTCTTGAATCAATTAAATTCCGTCTGTATGATGAAGAAAATAAAACTTTCATCACTTTCAGGAACATGAAAAAACGTATGAAGAACAGAGAGAACCACAGACCGACAACACATTAAATATCAGTGTAATGGCGTCCCCCTATATGATAGGGGGATTTTTGCCTATCAATACTTAATATGAATTGAAACTGATACAATGAAGCAAATAAGTCAGAGAGGAGCGTGGGACTGTGCGTGATTGGTATCATATTTTCCCCAAAAATACAGGATTGAGTTTATACATATGGATCATATTTTGTGTATTGCCGTTTTACTTCATATTCCGTTCCACTGCATTATGGGAAATCGCAGTGGGAATCATAATCACAATCCTCTTTTTTGCCGTTTACTGGTCAACTTTTAATTCACGCGGGGCATTGATATACATAGGGCTGAGTCTGGAGTTCCTCATCAATGTTGCGATGACCGTCCTATTCGGATATGTCTACTTCGCACTCTTTATCGCGTTCTATGTGGGCAATATAAGAAGCCGGGCCGGTTTCATCTCCATGTATGTCATACATATGATCACTACTGTCGGCGCCATCGTATTCGCATTTTTCATCAACTATGTCCTCATTTTGAGCCATCTGCCGTTTTTGATCATGACAATTCTGGGGGTTATCCTGATTCCTTTGAACAAGCACAACAGGGCGAAGCAGGAAGCGCTGGAAGACAGGCTGGAAGACGCCAACCAAAGGATCGCGGAGCTTGCCATTGTAGAAGAACGTCACAGGATTGCACGGGACCTGCATGATACACTCGGTCAGAAATTATCAATGATCGGGCTTAAAGGCGAGTTGTCCAGAAAACTGATGGATAGCAATCCTGACAGTGCAAAGAAAGAACTTCAGGATATACAGGATACGGCGCGCCATGCACTTAAAGAAGTGCGGGAAATGATCAGTGATATGAAAAGTGTGAGCCTGGAAGATGAGCTGTCCCATGTGAAAATGATATTGGAGGCAGCAGAGGTCAAACATGACATAACTGTGGAAGCGAATCTTGAAGACCTTCCGATGCTGAGTGAAAGTGTGCTCAGCATGAGTTTGAAAGAAGCGGTGACAAATGTTGTCAAACACAGCAAGGCGAAACACTGCACAGTAAGGCTGACAGAGACGAACAAGGATATATTCCTGAAAATATCGGATGACGGCAATAACCGGAAAGAAGTAGAATATGGAAATGGACTGCAGGGCATGCGTGAACGATTGTCATTTGTAAATGGAGAATTTCATGTGTTCAGCTCCGCAAATGGATTTGAGGTTAATATAACAGTTCCTAAAGTATTAAGACAGATAGAGGAGGGGTAGTAGTGATACGTATAGTTCTCGCCGAAGATCAAAACTTATTACTCGGTGCACTCGGCGCCCTATTGGATCTGGAAGAAGACATCACTGTAGTCGGGAAAGCGTCCAATGGTGAGGAAGTACTTGAATTAGTGGAGCGTGAGCAGCCGGATGTTTGTCTGATGGATATAGAAATGCCGGTCATGACCGGCCTCGATGCTGCGGAGGAATTAAAGAAAGAGGACTGCAAGGTGATCATCCTGACAACATTCGCGAGGCCGGGATATTTCGAAAGAGCCAAAAAAGCGGATGTCAGCGGATATTTGCTGAAAGACAGTCCAAGTGAAACACTGGCAAATTCAATAAGGCAGATCATGCAGGGCAAACGGATTTATTCACCGGAATTGATAGATATTGTTTTCGAATCGGAAAACCCGCTGACTCCCCGTGAAATAGAAATCGTTCAATTGCTCGCTTTAGGGAAAACGACGAAGGTAATCGCCAAAGAACTACATTTGTCGGACGGCACCATCAGAAATTATGTTTCCATCGTTTTGGATAAACTGGATGTCGATAATAGAATCGAAGCGATAACCAAAGCGCAGGATAAGGGGTGGCTGAAATGATGATCTCCCTGCTGATAATATAAATGATTCAGTCAGAAGAACTCTAAAAATCGGAGTTCTTTTTTTAATGGAAGCAAGCGCTTTATTTGACTGAAAATTCCGACTGGAATATGATGGAATTGAACCAATATTAAATGGCAGTGGGAAATGATCCTGCAATCTTGCGGAAGCGACAGTGCCGAATGCTGAACTGTACGGATTGAATACGACGAATCAGGGACGCATTGTTGTCTTTGGCGGCGATTTCCCGCTTGAAAAAGACGGTAAGGTCGTCGGCGCAATCGGTGTAAGTGGCAGCAGTGTTGAAAATGATGTGAAAGTTTCTGAAGCAGGCGTAAAGGCATTTAACCAAATCGATTTATAATAAGCAGTGTTCTCGCTGCGAGGAGGGGTACAATGGAAGGAAATCGTGGTGTTGTTTATACAGGAGCCGGTAGCGTTGAAGTTCAGGATATTGAATTCCCGGATTTGGTTTTAAAAGAGGGTCCGGGTGTACCAAAAGCAAACGTGGGTCGTAAATGTGAGCACGGTGTAATACTTAAAGTAATTACGACGAATATATGCGGCAGTGATCAGCACATGGTCCGGGGCCGTACTACGGCGCCTGAAGGTCTGGTGCTGGGTCATGAGATTACAGGTGAAGTCATCGAAGTCGGAAGAGATGTCGAGTTTGTTAAAAAAGGGGATATAGCATCTGTTCCGTTTAACATTGCATGCGGACGCTGTGAAATGTGCCGTGAACAAAATACTCATATTTGTACGAATGTTAACCCTGAGAGACCAGGGGCTGCCTATGGCTATGTAGACATGGGCGGCTGGGTAGGCGGCCAGTCCGAATATGTAATGGTCCCTTATGCAGATTTCCAGCTGCTTGTGTTCCCGGATAAAGAACTGGCGATGGATAAGATCCTGGATCTGACGATGCTGTCCGACATCTTCCCGACAGGGTACCACGGCGCCTATACTGCCGGCGTTAAAACCGGGTCCACAGTATATGTTGCCGGTGCAGGTCCTGTCGGTCTTGCAGCCGCGCACTCGGCACAATTACTGGGCGCGTCCAGAGTAATTGTCGGAGATATGAAACCGGAACGGTTGAAGCAGGCGGAGAGTTTCGGCTGTGAAACAGTAGACCTGACCAAACATGACAGGCTGGGGGAACAGATCGAACAGATTTTAGGCGTTCCTGAAGTGGACAGTTCGATAGATGCGGTCGGTTTTGAAGCATCCGGACATGGTAAAGACGGCGGGGAAAAGCCTGCAGCCGTATTAAATACCATCATGGATGTCACCCGTGCAGGCGGCAGTCTGGGAATTCCGGGGCTGTATGTTACAGAAGACCCGGGTGCATCTGATAAAGATGCGCAGACCGGCTCATTAAAAGTGAGATTTGGACAGGGCTGGGCGAAAGCGCATAATTTCGCAACAGGACAGACACCGGCGATGAAGTATAACAGGGACCTCATGAAATCCATCCTGTCCGGTAATGCACAGATTGCAAAAGCGGTGAATGCGACAGTCATCGACCTGGACGGAGCACCGGATGGGTACAAAGACTTCGACAGTGGTGTCGCGAAAAAATTTGTTATTGATCCACATGGCATGTTGAAATAATTTCAGAAGTGACTGGAAAGACAATATATTTTTCAGAATGAATCTCTGGAATATCATACTTGCAAGAACGCCCCCCTGGATGCTTTCATCCAGGGGGGCGTTCTATGTAGAATATAGCATGTTGGAGAATTGTCCCCCCTGAATTTCTTTCAGGGAGAGTGCAAAAACTGTTTACTCTGTCAGCCAGTCTGCAAATGAAAGCAAATTGGGGAAGTTTTTATCCGCTTTCACTTTCTGCTTTTTATCCTTACCGATGAATATCGTCTTTGTCCCCGCATTCCGGCCGGCCTCGATGTCGGGTTCCCGGTCCCCCGCCATATAGCTTCCGGACAGATCGATACCGTGCTTTTTTGCCAGGTCCATGAGCATCCCCGGTTTCGGCTTCCGGCACCGGCAGCCGGATTGCGGCATATGCGGACAGTAGGCGATGCTGTCTATGACTGCATCAAACCCGGCCAGCTGCTCCTCCATTTCCTGATGGACCGCCTCAAGCGCTTCTTCCGACATATATCCCAGGCCTATGCCACCCTGGTTTGTCACAACGTATACTTTGTACCCGGCATCATTCAGCTTTTTAATCCCTTCTCCTGCGCCGGGAAGGAGATGGAAATCTTCTGCCGTGTTCACGAATTTCACCCTTTCACTCAATACCTCGTTGATGACACCGTCACGGTCCAGAAATACTGCCATATTCATCATATCGTCCCCCTTTACAATATATGTTACATCAACTTGAGAAATCGTTATAGTAATTCATCCTTATTGAATCTTTTATGCTGTTATAGACGGAATCTAGTATAATACAGTGATAGTACTGTTATTCGAGGAGGATTACTTTGTCAATAAAGCTGATTGCTGTAGATATGGATGGAACTTTTCTAAATGATACGAAGGAATATGACCGTGAAAGGTTCTCTGAATTATATTTGAAAATGAAAGAGCAGGGAATAAAATTCGTTGTGGCAAGTGGTAACCAGTATTATCAGCTGAAATCATTTTATGGAGATATCCAGGATGAGATCAGCTATGTTGCTGAAAATGGCGCCTTTGTTGTCGACCGTGGCGAGGAAGTGTCTTCTGTAAGCATTCCGAAAGACCATGTTGAAGCGGTTACTGAGGAAATCTCTAAAAACGATAAATTATCAACGATAGTGTGCGGTAAAGAAAGCGCATATGTTCTGGATCATGTTACAGAAGAATACTTCAAAATGATACAGAAGTTTTACCGCCGCTTAAAGAGAGTCAAAAGTTTTGATGATATCGACGACCAGGTGCTGAAATTTGCGCTGTCATGTCCAAAGGAAGATACGGATGGACTGAAGGATTTTCTGGAGGATATTCTTGGGGAATATATCACACCGGTATCCAGCGGGCACGGCAGCATCGATCTGATTGTACCGGGACACCATAAGGCGAATGGCATCAGGGAACTGCAGAAACGGTGGCATATTAAAGACGAAGAAACGATGGCGTTCGGTGACGGCGGCAATGATATCGAAATGCTGAGTCATGTGCAATACGGATTTGCCATGGAGAATGCCACCGAGGAAGTGAAACAAATCGCAGAATACAGTGCACCCAGCAATAATATGAACGGTGTGCTGGAAATCATAGACCAGTACTTTAAAGGGGAAGGGCCTTTTAAGTGATTTGAATGACAAAACTCCTTTGGGTATGATTATCCCAAAGGAGTTTTGTCATCTATTAGTAAAATGGATGGCCGGGAGAATGAAAAAGTTATATGTAATAGCTCAATACCTGAAAACCGAAATAGAAGGAAACAAGCGCCAATCCGCTGAAAATGATATTTTCCATCATGCTTCCGGTACGTGTCGTTATAGGAAAACGGACTTTAAAATTGATTGGGAAGAACAGCTGGATGCCGCTTTTTGTAGCCATATCCAGTATGAGGTGGCTGACCATTCCTATGAGCAATCCGGTTTTAACAACATCATACGGAAAGAATCTGTCCATCAGGAATGAAATGATGACTAAAAAGAGCAGGCTGTGCGTGAATGAGCGGTGTCCAAAAATCAGATTTATTATTTTGGAAAGAATGGGGAAAGCCTTACCCATCTTACTGCCGCCATGGCATATGTCAGGGACAAGCGAACCGATGATGCCCGTACCGACCATGATGATAGGGTCCATATTGGAGAAATGCGCAAAAGCAAGAGTTGAGGCGATGCCGCCAATAATATGTGTTTTTCCTGTCATGATGTATCCTCCTTTAACTTATTCATAATACCACGGCCGGGAATCCAATTACAGGAGTTGTGTAATATTGACATAAGCAAGTCTTGCTCAACAGAAAATTGCATCGAGCTGCTCCTTACGGCAGCTGAAAAGGAAGATATGGCCGGGCGGTATTTGAAGCGGGGACACAGCAGAAGCACATGATTGTTTTGAAAAAAATTTACAAGGGGTGCGGATAGTGCAAAGTATCCAATGGGTTGAAAATCGTTTTAAGACTGAAAAGGACATCACAGAATATATGAAAGTTTATTCGGCGGAAGAGATGGAAAAAGCGAATCATTTTCATGCATCCATGCCTCAATATAAAGAAACGCCGCTAAGAGTTCTATCAGGGCTGTCGGAGGCTTTAGGCCTGGATACAGTATATGTGAAGGATGAATCTAAACGGTTTGATTTAAATGCATTTAAAGGCCTTGGTGCTTCCTATGCCATGGCAAATTATTTTGCAAAGGAACTCAATGTTGATTTAAATACATTAACATTCAATGAATTGCTGGATAAAATTGCCGATTTGCCTAAAGTGACTTTTGCGACCGCAACAGACGGCAATCACGGCAAAGGGGTGGCATGGGCAGCCAGTATTTTCAACCAGGACAGCAGGATATATATGCCCAAAGGAACCGCCCAGTCACGGTTGGATGCCGTTTCAGACTTCGATGCAGGCGGACAGGTCACAGAAATGAACTATGATGACACTGTTGAGTACACAGCGGACCTTTCCGAAAAGAATGGGTGGATCCTGCTTCAGGACACCGCCTGGGAAGGATACGAAGAAATACCGATGAATATCATGCAGGGATATACGACGATCATAGCCGAGATTATGAAGCAGCTGGAAGATGGGGAGCTGGATGAAATTTCCCACATCTTCCTGCAGGCCGGCGTGGGATCATTCGCCGGTGCAATCGCTGCAGCGGTTCATAATGCGACTGAAGGCATAATGCCTGAAATAATAGTTGTGGAGCCTGCGGAAGCAGACTGCCTCTGCCAATCGGCACAGGGGGAGAGTGGTGCACCCGTCCGTGTGAACGGAGAACTGGATTCCATGATGGCCGGCCTATGCTGCGGTGAGCCGAGTCCGCAGGCATGGAATATTTTAAAATCGATAACGGATTATTTTGTATCCTGCGATGATAGCATCAGCGCCAGAGGTATGCGTGTCTTTGATCAGCCTGCAGGAAAAGATGAAAGAGTGGTATCCGGGGAGTCGGGTGCAGTCACTCTCGGTCTCCTGGATGAAATAATGACCAATGAGGCATATGGGGAATTTAAAAATCTGCTCGGATTAAATGAAGCATCGAAAGTGCTGATTATTAACACAGAAGGAGACACAGACCCGGTGAATTATAAAAAAATAGTCCGGGACGGAAATGATGAATATGAGTAATCAATTAAGGAAAATGCCATTATTTCCTGTGTTCATATGATGAATAGGGTAAAATGATAAAATAACTGTTTAATAAGGAGAATGAATATGCCGGGAACAAGAAGAGAAAATATCAAACCAGGAAAGACCGTGAAAGTTGTCCAGAAACAGGACCAGAGATCAGGCAAATTGACTGAAGGTGTTGTTTCCAGAATCCTTACCAATTCAGCTGAACACCATCACGGCATCAAAGTGAAGCTTGAGGATGGCACTGTAGGCAGAGTGAAAGAAATTCTGGACTAAATAATGATTTTCTAAATTAAAAATACCCTTTTCGGAATTCTTTCCGGAAAGGGTATTTGCATTTTTGCATTAAGTGTTCGTATCAGACTGTTCCATTTCCATGTTATCCATAGGCTTCGCACGGTAAACGAAAAATGACATGATCACTGCGATGATGGAAATTATAAATGCGATGAAATATACCAGTTCCACACCGGCGACCATCGCCTGATCAATCGTGGCGGGATGCTCTGGGTTTGATGAATCTTGCAGGAAGTGCATCTGTCTTGTGTTCATGATGCTGATGAACACTGACACGCCGATGGCGCCTGCGACAGGCTGCAGTGTGGTAATCACTGCCGTACCATGCGGGTACAGACGTTTAGGCAATTGGTTCAATCCATTGGTCTGTGCCGGCATCATTGTTGCTGAAACGGATATCATGAGCAGCATGAATGAGACAAGGATGACCCACGTTGAGCTTTCGGTATCCAGCCGGCTCATCGTGAACATCGTTCCGCTCAGTATGATTGTTGCAGGAATCATCAGCGGACGGGGGCCGAGTTTGTCGAACAACGCGCCCATGAATGGAGAGAGCGCTCCGTTAAGCAGACTTCCCGGCAACAGCAATATTCCTGCGGCAGCCGCACTTAAAGCAAGCGGCCCCTGCATATAGATCGGCAGGATAATCTCGGAAGCGAACATCGTCATGACGATGATCAGAAACAGTATGACGGCATGCGCGTACATTGGATATTTAAATACGCGGAGATCCATGATCGGTTCTTCGAGTCTGATTTGTCTGAGTGCAAATAATACAATGCCGAGGATTCCGGCGGAAATTGCGATGAGCACTTCAGGACTTAAAAATCCGGCGTCACTTTTTCCGACGGAACTGAATCCATAAATTGTTCCGCCGAATCCTATTGTAGAAAAGACGATGGATAAAATATCAATTTTCGGTTTTGTAACTTCAGATACATTCACCAGGAAAATGAAAGCAAATATTATTGAGAACAAGGAAAATGGAATTACAGTAATGAATAAAAATCTCCACCCTAAATATTCAACAATAATTCCTGATAACGTCGGACCCAGTGCAGGTGCGAACATAATCACCAATCCGACAATTCCCATGATTTTTCCGCGTTTATGCGGGGGATATATGAGCAGGAAGACATTGAACATGATAGGCATTAACATTCCGGTGCCGATTGCCTGGATAAAGCGTCCGGAAAGCAGGACGGGAAATGTCGGAGCCATTGCACAGATTGTCGTTCCAACGGTAAAAATAATCATAGTTCCCAAAAACAGTTGTCTGGTTGTAAACCACTGTAGCAGCAAAGCGGATACCGGAATAACAATTCCCATAACGAGCATAAACCCGGTTGCCATCCATTGTACTGTCGGCAATGTTATATCAAATTCGTGCATAAGTGTTGTGAGTGCAATATTCAAGAGTGTCTCATTCAAAATAGCGAAGAAGGCACCGATGATCAGTGACAGCATAATCGGTAACGTCTTGACGTCAGGGTTTTCGGATAAGTACTCATATTCAGGTGCAGTACGGGTGTTGTCCATAAGTGGAAACCTCACTTTAGTAATCTATCGGAATTAAGCTGGAACGTGCAGTTTAATTGATCCGACACTAGATTATAATACGCAGATAAAATAATAACAATGAAAACCTGCGAAAGATGGGAAATTAATTTTCTTTGATTTTAAAGCAAAATCAACGACCGGATTATGAGGAGCTTACTTCATATTAAAACCTTCATCGATTATGTATAATATATGTATGTGGATATATTACAGAGGTGAATGCTATGGAAACAGCTTTTCTTTCAGAAAGACCGGAGTATAAAACTGAAGTGGCCAGAATCATATTTGAACGTTTTCATTTGGATGAGCGAAGAAAAGGGACATTCAAAGAAACTGTAAGTTTTTTCTCTCAATCCGGAATCGAAGCGTATCCGATCACCATGATTGCCATAAAAGGCGGCAAGTGTGTCGGCACAGTATCCATCTACAGTAATGACCTGCCTGAAAGACCGGAATACCAGCCCTGGCTGGCAGCTCTGTATGTCCTGCCCAAATACAGGGGACAGGGGGTCGCAGACAGATTGGTTGCAGATATGCTGGATCATCTGAAAGGTTTGGGGTATGAAACAATCTATGCAAAAACACAGACACAATCCAGGTATGACTATTATATGCAAAAAGGCTGGGAACTTCTTGAAACGATAGATGTGGATGGTCATGATAATTATATTTTCAGAAAAAGGAACGATTGATATGAGATGCGGAACAAAATGTTTCATCATCACTGTGGAGCAGGAAAATGAATTGATCACAGAAGAAGTGCCGGCGCGCTCCCAGGTTGATGCGAGAAAAATTGTACGGAAGCGGTACGGCGAGGGTTCGACAGTTAAATCGGTGAGAAGAAAATAATTCAGACATGGAAGACATGTCTGAATTATTTTGATTCTCTATTATCAGTTTTTAGTAAACTAAATTTTTGTTATTATTGTATGTGGTGAATATAAAAACGAAGGAGGCGTTATTTTGGCTGGATCGGCAATGGAATTGATTAACCTTAATAAGAAGATCGGATCCAAAAAGATTATTAAAGATCTGGATTTAGAAATACATAAGGGCGAAGTGTTTGGCTTTCTCGGACCGAATGGTGCTGGTAAAACGACGACGATAAGAATGATGGTCGGTCTGATGGGTATCACTGATGGTGATGTGAGAATTTTAGGCAAAAGTGTCAAATCGGATTTTAAAGGTGCAATCCGCGAGGTGGGTGCAATTGTTGAAAATCCGGAAATGTACCCCTTTATGACGGGAATGCAGAATCTGAAGCACTTTGCTAGAATGAGTCCGGGTGTGACGAAGGAACGCATTAACCAGGTCATATCATTAGTGGGTCTGGAAAATGCGATTAAGACGAAAGTCGGCAGATATTCCCTCGGGATGCGCCAGCGTCTGGGGATTGCCCAGGCACTGCTTCACAGCCCGTCGGTATTGATACTGGATGAGCCGACCAATGGCTTGGATCCTGCGGGTATCCGTGAAATCAGGAAATATATCAGACGGCTTGCGGATGAGGATAATGTGGCCGTAATCATTTCCAGTCATCTGCTTTCCGAAATCGAATTGATGTGTGACCGGATCGGTGTCATAAAAAATGGAGAGCTGATCGGCATACAATCTGTACATGAACAGCAGACGGATGAAGATCCTGAACGTCAGATCCGCCTTGAAGTGGATCCGGTGGAAAATGCTTTGAAAGTGCTTAAGGCACACCATGGTATAGAAGCCGGGGAAAAGGGTGGATTTATAAGCTTCACCGCAAAAAAATCTCTCATGCCGGGTATCGTGACTACTTTGGTTTCTGAGGACATACTGGTGTACAGAGTGGAAGTATCCAGCGCATCCCTCGAAGATAAATTCTTCGATCTGATTGGAGAGAATGTAATTGGGTAACATATTTGGTCTTATATGGAACGAAGTATCAAAAATATATATACAAAAATCGACCTGGATCATGTATATCTTTTTGGCTGTACTGATCGTTGCTGTGGCTGCCATTACAGCAACGGCGGATGTGGCGAATAAAGAATACGGTGAAAACTGGCAGGACGAACTCAAAACTGAAAATGAGGAATTGACGAAAGAGATGCAGGAAGAGGAGTTCATGACGCAGATGAACACCGAGCAGATCGAAATGAATCAATATCATCTTGAGAATGATATCAAACCTGTGCCTTATGGCGCATGGCAGTTCGTGATTGATAATGCGATGCTGTCTTCTGTCATCAGCCTTCTGACCATTATCGTGGCCGGCGGGATTGTAGCAAATGAGTTCAGATGGGGAACGATCAAACAGCTGCTGATCCGTCCGATTTCAAGAACGACGATCCTCATATCCAAGTATCTTGCAGTGCTGATATTCGCAATTATTACGCTTGGATTCCTGCTCATCCTTTCATGGATTACAGGTGCTTTATTCTTCGGTATGGCAGGTGTAAACCCAGAACTTGTCATCAGGAATAATGAAGGCATCACAACGGTTAGCGCGATTGGAGAGATGATAAGCAGTTATGGCTTTAAGCTGGTCAACCTGTTCATGATGGCAACATTCGCATTTATGATTTCAAGCATTTTCAGGAACAGTGCACTGGCAATCGGGACTGCAGTATTCCTGATGATGGCGGGCACTTCGATTGTCCAGTTCTTTGCGGATAAAGCATGGTCCAAATATATCCTGTTTGCAAATACGGACCTGACCGTCTATGACTCACAGATGGGACCCTTAAGGGAAGAAATGACAATGGGCTTCTCAATCGGGGTGCTCATCGTTTATTGGATAATATTCATGCTGGCATCGTGGTTCGTGTTCACACGCCGGGATGTGGCAGGACAGTAACACTGGCCGGGGCATTCGCTCCGGCTTTTTTGTTTCACCGCTAAAATGTTACCCTGTTTAATGTGGTAGAGTGGTAATAATATAATTTAAACCAGGTGATTATGTGTTGGAAAAACTGAATGGCTTTATACAAAAATGGATTGCCGTCATAACCCCTCTGAGCCTCGTCATCGGCGTACTGCTCGGTGATTTTGGATCGCAGTTTCTATTCCTGATTACATTCCTGTTTGCATTTATGACATTTACAGGTGCATTGGGAATGGACTTTAAAGACTTTAAAACGGTAATCAAACATCCCGCAGCAATTTTGATTTCTCTAGTGTTCCTGCACATTCTCATGCCGGTATGGGCATATCTTTTAGCGACTGTCATATTCGATGATCCGCTGTATACTATTGGATTCACCCTGGCGGTTGCGGTGCCGACAGGCGTGACGTCGGTCATTTGGGTCAGTGTGACAAGGGGAAACCTGCCGCTGACACTTTCAATCATCCTGATCGATACACTGCTCGCACCAATCATTCTGCCATTGATTTTGATTGCCATATCCGGTGAGGCGGTCTCGATTGATAATAAGGAATTGATTATGGGACTGATATGGATGATTGTGCTGCCGACACTCCTTGGTGTGACTCTGAACCAGCTGACAAAGGGCAGGGTGCGGGAAACATTGGGGAAACCACTCGCCCCGTTTTCCAAAATCAGTCTGATGCTTATTATCATGATCAACGGCAGTGTGATTTCCCCGTACTTCTATGATTTTTCCTGGGAGATCATCGGTGTTCTGCTGCTGGTTTTATTCATCACGATTTCAGGCTATGCCTTTGCATTGCCGATCGGACACTACTTGCTGAAAGATCCTGCAGTGATTACGGCATTCACTTTTAATGCCGGTATGAGAAATATATCGGTTGGAGTCGTCATCGCTACAGCATATTTCCCGGCGAAAGTCGCGATGCCGGTTGTATTCTGCATGTTATTCCAGCAGGTCATGGCTTCATTTTTCAGCAAAGTCATTGAAAGGTATCAGGCATATCGTCTCTATTGACGCAGTTTGCATTTAATTGCATCTTCCTGTATTATAACAACATAACATTTTATTAAATATTCAGAAAATGATATCTAATAAAATGTTATAAATAAAAGAACCACAAAATTATGGAGGCGACTTATTTAACATGTCCAAACTTTGGAACGCTGTGGACGACTATTTCAACGCAGAATTGAATGCTGATGACGAAGTGATGACTGGCATTCCCGCAAACAATGAGCTAAGAGAGGAGGCAGTTACCGGACAGGGCAAGCACCTTCATCTTCTTGCCAAGATCAAGGGTGCCGCATCTATTTTGGAAATCGGCTCTCTTGGCGGCTACAGTACATTATGGCTGGGAAAAGCACTTCCCGAAGAAGGGAGAATGGCATCACTCGAATCCAACGCGGAATATGCGCAGATAGCTGAAGACAACATCACAGCAGCCGGACTGGAAGACAAAGTCGAAGTGATTCATGGACCTGCTGAAGACACACTGCCTAAATTGCTTGAAAGAGGATATCCACGCTTTGATTTCATCTATATCGATGCAAACCAACAACTTTATCCGGAATATTTAGAAGCCGCGATAGAGATGGCGAAATGCGGATCTGTTATTATAACCGAACGCAAAATCGAGGATAAATTCGAGGAAGAAAAAAACGGGCCTGAAATGCAGAAATTTATCCAGATTCTAAAAGACGAGCCGCGTATTAATGCAACTGCAATTCAGACAGTAGGCACTAAAGGACATGATGGATTTATAATGGCGGTACTGGATTAATATAAGAGAGAGCGGGAAATATCAATTTCCCGCTCTCTCTTTCTGTATATGGACATCGTTGTACTGGACGAAGTCCATATATCCGGTCATCTGGACGTCGTTGTACCGGACGAAGACCGCCTGCAGACTCCAGCGCGGCAAATGCCGGCGGATACCGCCCTATTCCTTAGAAGACGGACTGTTTGCGGAAACGGTGAATGCCATGGAAACGTGATCCACGGCTTCGGCAATATTATTAAAGGATTTTTCCAGCGTTTTGAAAATACCGTTGGCGTTCCCATCGAGGCGTGTTGCACCCTGCGCCGGTGTGACTTTGATTTCCGGATTGGATGAAAAATCAATCTGTGCTTCTATTTTTTTCATATAGTCGGTATCGCCGAGTGGGTAGAGTGAGAATTTTGCCCCGGCTTTCTGCTCAATCTGTGTGGACTTTTCCTGATTCAGAGCAACCCCGGAGCTCTCCAGCTGGATCATGCCTGATTTATCCCCGGGACATCCGATTGCCGCTGTCCCGCTCAATGCAACATGTTCTCCCGTTTTGGCTGCATGAAGAAAGACGGCCTGCATCACGTCGAAAATATCTTCAATGCTTCCTCTGATCTCTGTATTTACATCGTCGGTTTTCATTTCAACATTGGCTGTATCGACTTCATCGAGCGCACCCAGAATGATTTCGACAAACCGGTCGCACATCGGGAAAAGTGTGAACTGTGCACCTGCTGTACGTTTTTTTACTGTCATTTATACCCCTCCATTAAATTTTTGAATAAAAAAACCACATCCCAGGCGGAATGCAGTCATATATACTAATTAATAGAGTCATAGTTATGTTAGCTGCACTTCCCCACGCTGGTGTTATCCAGATCGGGTGATAAGGGTCCGGTTTCCCGTCTCAGCCTTTTAAAAGCTCCCCCAGTGATCAAGTTATGCAGTTTTTTATTCCCTTTCATAGTAACAGTGATACGCTGCTTTAGTAAAGGTGTACAAAACGATCAAGCATTAACCGATACAGTGAAATCTATCTGTATTATAATAGGAACTAACTTTCAATCAAACGAGAAAGGGCGGATGAACACATGGATCGATTTAAAGCGTTGGTAGTGGATAAGGTAGACGAAAAGATGCAGATGGAAGTGAAAGAGATTGGACTGGAGGATCTTTCTGAAGGGGAAGTGACGATAAAAGTTGCCTACTCCAGTGTGAACTATAAAGATGGCATGGTGGCTGTCAAAGGGGATTTGGCTGAAACGCTTCCCCTGGTGCCGGGCATTGATCTGGCAGGTACGGTAATTTCGTCAGAAGATGAACGGTTCAAAGAAGGGGACGAAGTGATTGCCACAAGCTATCTTATCGGGACCCGTCATACAGGCGGTTTCAGCGAAGTGGCCAGAATTCCGGCAAAGTGGATTGTCCCATTGCCTGAAGGATTGACTTTGGAAGAATCAATGAAATTGGGGACGGCCGGGTTCACAGCCGCTTTATGCATTCAGAGACTGGAAGAGAACGGTTTGACCCCTGATAAAGGCAGAGTATTGGTCGATGGTGCGAGCGGCGGTGTAGGAAGTATCGCGGTCAATATGCTGGATGACCGTGGATATGAAGTCGTTGCAAGTACAGGAAGGACAGAAGAGGCGGAATATTTAAAGTCTCTCGGTGCGTCCAAAGTGATTCATAGAGACCAGGTGACAGACTTCAGAGGACGGCCGACACGCACAAGACAGTGGGCTGCTGCAATCGATCCGGTGGGCGGTAAAACACTGCAGTATATTTTAAGCAGCCTGGATTATGGCGGGTCTGTTGCGACATGCGGTCTGGCAGGCGGTATCGAAGTACAGACGACTGTTCTGCCATTCATTTCCCGCAACATCAACTGGCTCGGCATCGATTCGGTAAGACATCCGATGGAACATCGGATCAAAGTATGGGACAGGCTGGCGGATGATATGAAGCCTTCAGCGCTGGAAACCGATATCTCACATGAAATCAGTTTAGAAGATCTGCCGGATACTCTACAGGATATCCTAAAAGGTAAAATTCGCGGCAGAATCATTGTAAAGCTATAGAAAAAGCGCCAATCCGTCGGATTGGCGCTTTTAATCTTATTTAGCGTAATATTCTTCTTCAAGTTTCTGAATTCGTTCTCTGACAAATTCAGCAGAAAGTTTGTTATCAATGACATATCTGTTTATTGGACTTTTGGCACATTCGATTGAGCAGCCGCCTAAGTGCTTCGCTTCATTTTCTTCGGATGCAAGAATCTGCGCGTTGCAGTCAGGGTCTGCACAGTTGATGTAGCGCTCGCATGGTGTGCCGTCAAAATGGTCTTTACCGACGACTGTATGCTCAACCTGGTTGACAGGCACTGTAAGCCTCTCATCGAAAACATACATCATGCCATCCCAGTTTTGGCCTTTTGCCACAGGGTCTTTGCCGTAGGTGGCAATACCGCCGTGAAGCTGGCCGACATCTTCAAAACCTTCGCGTTTTAACCACCCTGAAAACTTCTCGCAGCGGATACCGCCTGTGCAGTAAGTCAGGATACGTTTGCCTTCCAGCATCTCACGGTTTTCTTCAACCCAGTCCGGAAGATCGCGGAAAGCTTCTACGTCTGGACGAATGGCACCTCTGAAATGGCCCACATCGTATTCGTAAGTGTTTCTTGCATCCAGGACGATGGTATTATGATCCTGCATCTGTTTCATGAAGTCGGCAGGCTCCAGATACTCACCGGTCAATTCTCTCGGATTGATGTCTTCCTCCAGGCTCAGGTTTACAAGTTCCTGGCGCGGACGTACGTGCATTTTTTTGAAAGCATGGCCGTCTGATTCATCAATTTTAAATACAATATCTTTAAATAAAGGGTGTTGCTCCATATACTCAATATATTTCTCTGTGTCTTCGACAGTACCGGAAACAGTACCGTTGATCCCTTCAGCGGCTACAAGAATTCGTCCTTTGAGATTCAGGCTCTTGCAGAACTCAAGGTGTTCTGCAGAAAATTCCGCAGGGTCTTCAATGTCTGTGTAATAGTAATACAGTAAAACTTGATATTCCATATTTGGTTTCCACCTATCAATTATATTTGCAGGATATACCTGATAGAACGCATGAACTTTTGTTTCATGCAATATTAGATTATACCAAGTCTACTGTTATTTTTAAAGTGTTTTTACAATTATCCGCCATTATTCAAGGCCTTCTGCATCCCCGGGACGTGGAGAATCCGCCACACCGTAGAGAAAGTGGCCATTGGTCTGGTCGATCATTATGGCCTGGACATCGCCAAGTCTTGTATCTGCCGACACCACTCTGAATGAATGAGTGAATTCATATCCCAGAGATCTAAGCTTCTGCAGAGCTTTCTCATTGATGCCGTCTTCCCATTGCGTTTCGAGGTCCGGTGTTGTATAAAGACGGGGCTCTTTAATCGCCTTTTCCAACGGCATATTATAATCTATGACATTCAAAATGGTCTGTGCCACCGATGCGACAATTGTCGGTCCGCCCGGTGATCCGAGTGTGAAGAACGGTTTATCATCGTGGAACATGATCGTTGGACACTTGGAACTCGCCGGATATTTGTTACTGTTGGGTTCATTGACATTACCGGGCTCAGGGTTGAAATCGGTTAAATCGTTGTTCAATAAAAAACCGTAATGGGGGACCATGATTCCTGAACCGAATATCCTTTCAATGGAAGAAGTGCAGGATGCAATATTTCCCCATTGATCCACTGCAGTAAAGTGAGTGGTTTCATATCCTTCATTATCCACATAGGTGTTGGTCTGGATGGAGCCGTCTTTACCTTCCTGATATTCCCACGGGTCTCCAGCTTCGACTTTTGATACATCTTTATTCAAATCAATCTGATTGGCTCTTTTTTTAATATAATCCGGGTGAAGCAGTCCATCCGAAGGCAGACGGTGGAAGTTGGGATCTCCAATATGTGCCTCGCGGTCTGCCAGAGCGAGTTGAAGGGTTTGCGCCATAAGATGATATTTTTCCCAGGAATGGGGCTCATATTGAGAGATATCCAGTTCTTCGAATATTTTCAGCTGCTGGGCCACCGCCACGCCGCCGCCGCTCGGCGGGTAGGGGAAGGCAAGTTTGAAATCTCTGTATGTGCTCCAGAGCGGCTCATCTATTTTCACATGATAGTTGAGCAGATCCTGATGGGTCAGCATGCCGCCATGCTCCTGTACCGTGTCGATGATCGCATCTGCTATTTCGCCTTCATACACAGCCTTAAAGCCCTGGTCCCTGATGATTTCCAAAGTTTTCGCAAGCTCCAGCTGGGTGATGGTATCGCCTTCTCTCAGCGGTTTGCCGTTTGGCGTGAATTTTTGACGGGCGGTCTCTTTAAGGCGGTGCTTGAATAACTGAATCGTCCGGTCCCAGAGCGAATTCACCCTGAATTCATTTTTGGCAAGATGAATCGCCGGGTCGATCAGCTGTTCAAGGGGCAGGGTGGCATAATTTTTATGCAGATATTCAAGACCTTTCATAATGCCCGGCACACCGATCGAGACGGGACTTTCTGTACGCTCGTCAAACGGCATCACTTCTCCGTCATCCTCGACAAAGCAGTCCGGAGTAAGGCCGGAGGGTGCTCTTGAATGGGCAGTGACGACTTTTGTCTTTTTATTTTCATTATCATAACAAAGGATAAATCCACCTGCACCAATTCCCGTATTCATCCCTTCCACAACGGCCAGAGCAAGCTGGACTGCAATAAGTGCGTCAAAGGCGTTACCGCCCTCATCGAGCATTTTATTGCCCGCTTCGGATGCTTCTTTAATTGCACTGGCTACCATACCGTTATAGCCCGTGTCTCCTTTGTCCTCATTGTCAATTCTATATTGTTTCTGAACTTGAAATATCTCTTCCAGATTTGCCATATGTTTCACTCAACTCTTTCTGTAATTATTTAAGATGTAGTTATCTCTTAATTGCCTGAAATTGATAAAATTAAACACAAACAGCCTTTTTATATGTAATAAAGACAGTTTGCCAAGTGGAAAAAGCAGCTGGAAATTGATAGAATCATATAATTGGATATTGAATCGTTAGGAGTCGTTAGTGAATGGATAAGAATAAAGCATTAGTTGTTTTCTCCGGCGGGCAGGACAGTACGACATGCATGTTCCATGCCCTGGAAAATTATGATGAAGTAGAACTGGTAACATTCGAATATGGTCAAAGACACAGCCTTGAAATAGATGTCGC
The DNA here is from genome assembly GCF_046736035.1 of Salinicoccus sp. HZC-1. GTDB lineage: Bacteria > Bacillota > Bacilli > Staphylococcales > Salinicoccaceae > Salinicoccus. The sequence goes on from NZ_CP177130.1 coordinate 364,203, forward strand.
AAAAAATATTGCAGAGGAACATGCATTAAAACATCATGTACTTGATATGTCGCTGCTCGGGCAGCTGAGTCCGAACGCCCTGACAAGGCATGATATGGCAATCACCCAGGATGAAGATGCGGATGTGCCGAATACATTCGTTCCTGCACGCAACATGCTTTTCCTGTCGTTTGCGACAGCACTTGCCTATCAGATTAAAGCGAAGACGATTATCACCGGTGTGTGTGAGACGGATTTCAGCGGATATCCGGATTGCAGGGATATATTTGTCAAATCGATGAATGTGACGGCAAACCTGGCGATGGATAAAGATTTCGTCATTGAAACACCGCTGATGTGGCTGGATAAAAAAGAAACATGGGCACTCGCAGATCAGTATGGCAAACTCGATTACATCAGGGAAAAAACGCTGACGTGCTATGAGGGTGTGATCGGGGATGGCTGCGGGGAATGTCCATCCTGTAAATTAAGAAACGCAGGTCTTGAAGAATATTTGAATGAAAGGGAGGGGCAGGCATGATGTATCAGACACCATCACACGATTACGAATACGAGCTGAATAAAGATTTGAATTTTTCAGCGGCCCATCACATTCCGGATGAACTTGCAGGGAAGTGTGCCAGAATTCATGGCCACACCTATTTTGTGAATATGACAATCGCAGGAGATACACTGGACAATCTCGGTTTTCTAGTGAATTTCTCTGCAATTAAAAAATTGATTGATGAAGCATTTGATCATACACTGCTTAATGATCACGCACGCTTCAGTGATCTGCCGCCAACATCGGAAACAATGGCCAAAACGATATATGAAATGGTGTCGGAATATCTGGTTACATTGGATAACCAGCCGGTATGTCTGCAGGTCTTCCTGAGAGAGACGCCGACAAGCTATGTAATCTACCGTCCGAAGGAGCACAGAAAATGATGAGAGTACCTGTATTGGAGATATTCGGTCCGACGTTCCAGGGGGAAGGGGCGGTAATCGGCCAGAAAACAATGTTTGTCAGGACGGCCGGCTGCGATTACAGCTGCAGCTGGTGCGATTCGGCATTCACGTGGGACGGTAGCCAAAAAGAAAACATCCGGATGATGACGGCGGATGAGATGTTTGGGTCATTGGACGAACTGGCACAAGGGAATTATAATCACGTAACGATTTCAGGGGGCAATCCGGCACTGCTTAAAAATATGCAGGAGTTTGTGGTACAGGCTAAGGAAAAAGGCATCAAGCTTGCAGTGGAGACACAGGGGACTGTTTTTCAGGAGTGGATGAAACGGATCGATGATGTCACCATCAGCCCGAAACCGCCGAGTGCCAACATGGAAACAGATTTCACGAAACTTGAAAATGTAATGGCGGGCCTCGATGCGGGAGACGGGGCATACAACCTGAAAGTCGTCGTATTTGATGAAAAAGATTTTGAATATGCAGCGGAGATGCACTTGAAATATCCATCCATTCCATTCTACCTGCAGGTGGGCAACCCATACTTGGGGAATAAAGTGGAAAATCATACGTACAGACTTCTGGAACGATATGAAAAACTCGTGGAATTGACGATGAACGATCCGCGCATGAATGATGCCCGGGTATTGCCGCAGCTCCACACACTTCTCTGGAGCAACAAGCAGGGTGTGTAGCCTTAGGCACTTGAAGAGATATAGGCGTTCCAACCTGTTACAATAAAAGAAAGTGATTGAACAGATTATAACTATCATCAGGGAGGCATATTTATGAGAGTAGAGATTTGGTCGGATATCGGCTGCCCGTTTTGCTATATCGGCAAACAGAATTTTGAAGCGGGTGTTAAGGAGTTTGCAGGAAAAGATGATCTGGAAGTGGTTTATAAAAGTTTCCGGCTCGATCCCACTGCTGAAAAAGAACCGGAAGGTTCGATGGCGGAACTGCTTGCTAAAAAGTATGATAAGAGTGTCAAGGAAGCAGAGATTATGAACAGTCAGGTGGCCGACGCAGCAAAAGCCGTCGGACTTGAGTTTAATATGGATAAAGTGGTGCCGTCGAATTCAATGGATGCCCACCGTCTGGTTAAGCTCGCTGAAGCGGAAGGTAAAGAGAGCGAAGCAATGAATCATCTTTATAAAGCCTACTTCACTGACGGTATCAACGTAGCGGATACAGAATCATTAGTCCGGATCGGAACTGACATGGGACTCGATGCTGACAAGATCCGTGAAATGCTGGCAAGTGATCAGTATAAAGAGCATGTGATTACGGATCAGAATGAAGCGAACCAGCTTGGTGCACAAGGCGTACCGTTTTTCGTCATCGACAGGAAGTACGGCGTATCCGGCGCCCAGCCGCCGCAGGCGTTTAAAGAAGCGTTGACGAAAGCTTCTGAAGAATAGTTTTAGAGAAAACCATTCTTCCAATTTCACGTCTGATATAGTATAATATTTCACGTGCAAATAAATATGAAGAGGTTCTTAGCCCAAACCCTCTATAAAAAACTAAGACACGGATCAATAATCGATGCCATGTGCCTTAGAAGGGATACATGGCATTTTTTAATGGAACAAATGCCGTTTATCTGTAAAGGAGAATTAGAATGAGTGAAGATTACACTAAAGATTTAAGTCTTCTGGGTAACCAGGAGGTCAAATACGACTTTGAGTATAATCCGGGTGTTCTGGAAACATTTGATAATAAACACCAGGGACGGGATTATTTCGTAAAATTCAACTGTCCGGAATTCACAACATTGTGTCCCATTACAAACCAACCGGACTTCGCCACACTTTACATCAGCTACATACCGGATGTGAAGATGGTTGAGAGTAAAGCGCTGAAGCTGTATTTATTCAGCTTTAGAAACCATGGTGGCTTTCATGAAAACAGTGTAAACATGATCATGGATGACCTGATCGGGCTGATGGATCCCAAATACATCGAAATTTGGGGCAAGTTCACACCAAGGGGCGGCATCTCAATCGATCCGTATTGTAATTACGGCCGTAAAGGGACGAAGTACGAAGAGATGGCAAACCACCGGATGATGAATCATGATATGTATCCGGAACGCGTGGATAACCGTTAGTTTTTAGAGGGCTGATAAGAATTTCTTCCTGAAAATTAAGGAGGAAATAATATGTTATTCTATTTGACCGCACTTTTCTCAGGACTGCTGGTCATATCCAACATCCTGGGTGTTAAACTCTTTGCATTGGGAGATTTCATGCTTCCAGCTGCAGTCGTCGTATATATGGTGACGTTTCTAATCACCGATGTGGTGGGTGAGGTATATGGGAAAAAGAATGCGAGAAGAACGGTGCAGGCTGGATTCTTCACGCAGGTCGTCGTTCTATTCTTCATATATCTGGCGATAGAACTGCCGCCGGCAGCTGCATTCAATATGCAGACAGAGTATGAAATGATTCTCGGCGGGAGTTTTCAGGTGATTGTTGCAAGCCTGATTTCTTATCTGGTAAGTCAAAACATCGATGTGTCCATCTTCCATAAACTGAAGTCACGCCACGGCGGGAAAAAACTCTGGCTGCGTAACAATGCCTCAGCTACCGTGACGCAGCTGGTGGATACGACTCTTTTCATCGTTATTGCATTCTGGGGTGTTGTGCCATTCGGTGCAATGATCGGCATGGTTGCGGCACAGTATGTGGTGAAGATGGTCATTGCATTAATTGATACACCGGTCGTTTATCTGCTCGTGAAGGTTGCCCGCAGCAGAAAGCAGAATGAAGATACTTATGATGAAGCACAACTGCAAGTTTGATAAATGAGTGGGAGATCCGGGTGCAGATGACAATCTGATTCCGGGTCTTTTGCGTTTATGGCACCCTTTCAGTGCCATTCCAGGTAACCCCGGGACCTTACAATTATTCTCTCCATACAAAAAGCCGGAACTCAAATCAAAATGTCCCGGCTCTTCAATCAATATATATTAATTTTCTGCAGTTTCTCTTTGTTTTCCGAATGTAACCAGCTTATACAGGTGATATATTGCGCCGAACAATACGACTAACGGCACGATGATGAGTACCAGGAAGAATAGTGAGCCCCCGAATTTACGCAGGCCGAATGTAGCGAAAAAGTCCCCGGAAGTTACTTCGGCGATCGGCGGATAGAAGCCATATATGTAAATCAGTCCAATCACAGCCAGGGTCAATACATAGAAAATCATGTTTGAGACGTGATATGGTCTGGTATATTTATCAAATTTAAACATTTTACAAAACCCCTCTGTATTAATTCTCAACCACATTATACACTATTAGTATGTATATATGAATAGAAAAAAGTGAAAATAAAGACTTGTGAAAAAATTAAAGGGAGTGTTTGATATGCGTCTGAGAAGTGCTGACAAAGAAGATTTATCAAGAGTGATGGAGATTACGAAAGCAGTGGTGCCCTTTATGCAGGCAGCCGGAAATACTCAATGGAGTGAGATATATCCGAATATGGAAAGGTTTGAGAAGGATTGTGAAAACGGATCACTTTACATTTATGAAGATGACGGCCTCATAAGAGGATTCACCGTCGTCGATGACGAACATCCCGAGGCCTACAATGGCATTCGATGGGAAATTCCGCGCGAATCCTGTGCCGCGATGCACAGGATGGCAGTGGACCCGTCATGCCAGGGGAAAGGAATTGCAGGAGACATGATTAAACGTGTAGAATCCATATTGGTGGATGCGGGGTATGACGGCATCCATACTGACACATCATTGGAAAATGAAAAAATGCAGTACCAGTTTGAAAAGAATGGATTTGCATTCAGGGGCAAGCTCCATCTGGATGAAAATGAAGACGATTGGTATGTTGCATATGAAAAGATTCTCAAGAAGGACAAATAATCCGGAAGGCCGGCCTTCTGTTATTTCTACCAATGATGTAATATAGAGTTATTACATAGGTAGGGGGAGTTTTAAGTGAAGTTATTACTGAAGCTGATTGCTGGTATCGTTGTAGGTATCACAGTCGGTTCACTTTATTATGGGATAGATGCAACAGGAGGGTTGGATGCATTTCTCACATTTTTAGCAAGACTTTTTGTAACGTTGGAATCCATACTTGGCAGTTTTATATTCTTTATGATTCCACTGATTATTTTATTCTTCATTGCAAACGGTATTTCTAAAATTGGCGAGGGATCAGGCAAGGTTGTCGGTGCGACATTGGGTACGGCATACCTTTCCACTTTAGGCGCAGGTCTTATGGCATACGCAGTTTCAATGTTCATAATGCCTAAAATCACAGATGGGGGAAGTGTCCCTGAAGAGGGCACGGCACTTGAACCGTTTTTCGAATTTGAAATTGCGCCGCTCATGGATATTCTGACCGCCCTCGTTCTGGCATTTGCATTCGGTATTGTTATTACACTGACAAAATCCGAATTGATGCAAAAGTGGTTTGAAGAAGGGAAGAATATCATTGAGTTTATAATTGAGAAAGCTGTTATCCCGCTTCTTCCATTTTATATCGCAGGGGTTTTCGCCGGAATGGCGGCACAGGGCACAATCTTTAATACACTTGCAGTATTCGGGGTCGTTTTGCTCGTTGCCGTTATACTCCACTGGGTCTGGATTACAATACAGTATACAATCGCCGGTGCTGCGCTTGGAAAAAATCCATTTAAAATGATTAAAACAATGATTCCGGCTTATTTTACAGCACTGGGTACAATGAGCAGTGCAGCAACAATCCCGGTAACACTCAGACAGACTAAAGAGAACGGCATCCGTAACAGGATCGCGGACTTTGTCGTACCGCTTTGTGCGAACATCCATCTGTCAGGAAGTACAATTACCATCGTCAGCTGTTCCATTGCGGTCATGACAGTGCTTCCGGAATACCAGCTGCCCGGATTCATGTCCATGTTCGGTACAATTCTTCTGCTTGGCGTCGTGATGATTGCAGCGCCTGGAGTTCCGGGTGGCGCAATCATGGCCGCAAGCGGTGTGCTGATGACGAACCTCGGCTTCAATGAAGCGGCAGTTGCATTCATGATTGCACTTTATATGGCACAGGACAGCTTCGGCACAGCAACGAACATCACAGGTGATGGTGCTGTAAGCGCGGTCATCGATGCCTACGAACAAAAACTGAATAAAAAGGCATAAAGAGATTCAGCCGCTGATTAACATTTTGTTTTTCAACGGCTGAATTTTGTATCCCCGTTTATTTGGAAGATGAAGTGCTGTTGGCTGAATTACTCTTTGTAATTTCTTTGATGAAAATTATTGTCGGTGTGATGATGCCGAGGAATGCCTCGAACAGCGAAATGTAACGGATGGGGCCGAGGGGGTTTAAATCTCCGTAACCGATGGAAAGCAGCGTCACACCGCTGTAGTAAATCATTTCTGCGAAATCATGGTTCTGTACGATTTTCCCCTTATTGCTGTCCATAAGGATAGGGGAATCGAATGAAATAATGAAATAAATCACTGCAAAGATCATCAATAAGGAAGTCATCACTGTAAAGATGTACAAATAGAGCGGCCAGTGCAGGGAAAATTTATGTGTGCCTCGTAATTCGCCTTTCTTCTTGGCGAATGCGCCGAGTTGAAATAAGAAAAAAATGATGAACACTGTCAGAAAAACTTGAGCCATCTAATCCCTCCAAAGTGGAAAATTTGTTTATAATATAGAATAGCAGTAAAAAATGAATTAAAGGATAATTTCAATGCATAAATTTCTATACATCATCATAATAATATGTTTCCTGGATTTATTCATCCAATTGCCGATCATTACACCGTTCGCAATCTCCCTCGGTGCAAGCGAGTATACCGCCGGCATCATTGTTGCTGTATATTCCCTGTTTAACATGGCCGGAAACGTTTTCGGCGGTTACTTTTCAGATAAGATAGGCAGAAAGAACATGCTGCTTCTGGGTATGGTACTGCAGGTTTTCATCATACTTACCTACACAATCGTCCCCTCTGTAAGTCTTCTTCTGGCCATCCGTGTGGTCCATGGCTTCTCCAGTGGGCTGCTGACACCAGCCGCATTCAGCCTGGTTGCCGATATATCCAAAAAAGCAACAATCGGCCGCTCCATGGCCCTTACGGGTGTTTCCATCGGTACAGCAGCAGTCGTGGGGCCGGCTCTCGGCGGAATCATTTCCAGTCAGGCCGGCTATCAGACTGTCTACTTTGTGCTTGCAGGAATATTTATCGTGGGTATTCTTCTTACAATATTAACTGTTAAAGAAAGTACAACTGAAGAAAGCAGGGACAGTCATTATCAGACGAACTACTGGCAGATCATAAAGCGGCCATCACTGATAGTTGCATATGTTTCAGCTTTTACTCTGATGGTCTCCAACGGATCTCTGGCATTCGGATTACCATTAAAAACAGTGGCACTTGGACTGTCGGACCAATCCACAGGAGCGATGCTCAGTGTGTTTGGCATTACTGCCATTATCATTTTTGCCACACCGCTCAATAAGATTTACAGCAGATACAGCCCGGTGGCACTCGTCAGTGCCGGCATTTTAATTGTCGGCTTCTCAATGATTCTCCTTCATTTTGTACCCTCTACAATTTTAGTGTATATGACGATGGTGATTTATGGTGCAGGATTCAGTTTAATCTTCCCGTCCATGAATAAAATCATCGGACAAAATACGGAGATGCATGAACGCGGAAAGGCCAATGGCATATTTTACTCGTACTTCTCCATCGGCTCTGTTGCAGGATCTTTTCTTTCAGGTATTTTTGCAACGTATTTTGAAACACCTTTCCTGTTCATCGGAATCACTATAATTCTGCTGCTCAGCGTCATATTCATTGCGCATAAAAAAGCACTTGCAGACGCAGATACATTATAATATTGCTTTTAAATCATAATGAGGCGGGTAATCAATACTAAGTAAGGATGTGACATTATGGAAAACCTACTCTTAATGGGGATTCATGGAAGAATCGGACAACATCTGTATCTTGAACTGAAAGAGGATTACAATTTGTTCGCGTTCTCAAGCCCTAACCAGGATGACAGCGAGCTGGATATTACACTGCTTAAAAATGATCTGTTCATACTTCCGGAAGTGGAGAAGGCATTGAAAGATATCGATGTCGTTATTTTCTTCGAAGATCCTATTATGAGACTGAACAGGCTGACACAGGGACGATTTGAAGATCTGTATGTATTGATTGCCGATAACATTGCCCGCGCATGTCAGATGAATGAAGTGCCCCAGATCATATTTGTTGCCGATGAAGTCAGTCCGGATTATATGGTGGATGTACTCGCTGCTTACGGCGCGGATGTGAGCGTCACTTCAACCCCGGTAAAAAGATATGGAAAAAACCTGTCATATAAAACGTCTGATTATAATAATGTCAGAAGTGTGCAGCGCGCACCATTGCCGCCGGGATGGAATATTAAAGAGGTCGGACGCTATTATTTTGAATGGCTGGATGAGATACTGTACGGATTGATAAATGTAGAGTTCGCCGCACAGCTGATAAAAATACATGTAATCAAAATGGAGCATCCGGTACTTGTGATCGAGTACGATGCAAAAGCCAGCTACAACGGTGTGGAAATTTACCGGATAAAAGGCGGCGGCCTGTCCAGAAGAGCACCGAATAAAACACCAAGGCTCGAATTCCGGGCACTCCCTACAAGAAACGAATTTATCATTGCCCTGCACGATTTTGAACCTAAGCTGCCATGGGGGATCTATCTCATGACCCAGGCGCCGGTCCACAGCCTGGTCAATCGGATCTATCAAGTAGAGATGATCATCAATACAGAAGCACCAAGAACCGAGAACGGGCGGCCAAAAAACCGTAGTTATTGATAATAAATCCATTGAAAAACCCCACAGGACTTTGTCCTGTGGGGTTGAATTAATATATTAATGGATAAAGTTGTGACCGGATACTTGTGAAGCACTGATTGTTCTGAATGTCTTAACACCCTGGCCGCTGCCAAAGTTCATTTCAGATACGAGGATTGAACCGTCAGAGTTGATTCTTTCAACAATCGCCACGTGTCCCATGCCCCATGCAAAGTTTGTCCATGCATTCGCCTGCAGGATCGCACCGACTGAAGGTGAGCTGCTCACTGAGTAACCCTGGCTTCTTGCCGCGTTATCCCAATTGGATGCGTTGCCCCAGTTGTTGCCTACCGGTTTGCCGAGCTGCTGGCGGCGTTCGAAGACGTACCATGTGCAGTCGCCCCAGTAGTAATAGTTCGTGCCGTAGGAAACACTGGATGGTGCCGGTGCTGAAACAGACGGCGTTTTAACTTCTTCTTTCTTCGGCGCAGCCTGGGCTGTGTTTGAAGAAGCATTTGAGCTGCTGCTTGAAGCACTTCCACTCACTGTAAGTTTCTGTCCCGGATAAATAAGGTGGGATGAAATATTGTTGTTGTTCATCAACGTTCTGTAGTTCATGCCGTGTGCTCTGGCGATACTGCTCAGAGTGTCACCGGATTTTACAGTATATGTACCGCTGCCCGTATTTTCGGAGCTGCTTGAAGATGAACTGCTTGAATTCGAATTACTGGATGAAGCATTTGAGCTGCTTGAAGATGAACTTGAAGCACTGCTTCCCCCAATTGTCAGAGTCTGGTTGATAAGGATCAGATCTGAAGACAGATTATTCCAGGATTTAAGCTGTGATACACTCACGCCGTTCTCCTGGGAGATTTTCCAAAGTGTGTCTCCACCTTTTACTTTGTATGTAGATGATGCTTCAGCGTCATCAGCCAAGCCGTATGCAGCAAACGCTGCTGTCGCAGTTAGTGCAGTAAGTACTTTTTTCATTGGTTGAATTATCCTCCTGGGTTGTAAAATCTTATATGTATTGGATTTAAATTTATGTTCATAAAACTGTAAGATGTCTATTGAATACAAAATATATAATATCAAATAAAATACATTATTTGCGTATTGTAATCGAACTGTAATATAAATAAAATATTTGGTATACAAACTGAATATTTACGTAACTTCGCAAATACTCTGAAATGGTTGTATGATTAAGATCAGGGTATTGAGAGGATACGAAAAAAAGATGGAGGTATAGAGGGATGAGCAGTTCAAAAAATTTCAGGCTCGTATGGCTTTATTTTGCCTATTACTGGATTATTTTCGGCATAGGGGCATACTTCGGACAGTATCTGCCTGATGCATGGAGACCCACTGCCTCCATGGTGCTGTTTGGAATCATGATGATTTCACTTTTTGTGCGCGGATTCAACCGCAGCGGACCGATCATCAGTCATATTTATGCGATTTTAATCGGGCTGGTGTCCTTCGGTCTGCTCGAATCATTTATCAATGATTTCGGACCGGGTGTATTTTACCGTATAGTACTGTTGGGGATACTCGTCTTTGTATTCTTCGGCATTATCGGTTACTTTTTCCTGAAAGATATTACGCATTGGGGCAAGTATTTATTCATCGCATTGCTGATACTGATATTTACATCATTAATGAGCTTCTTTATAGATCTGCCTTATCTGCATCTGGGCATAACGATTGTAGGTCTTGTGCTCTATATACTTTTCACAATGTATGACTTTAACAGAATGAAGAATAAAAAATTCTCCGAGCGGGAAATGGGCTTCAACTTATTTATCAACCTGCTCATTATTATAAAACGCATGCTGCGACTGTATAGATATATGAACAAAAATCGTTAAAATGGTATATTATAATATGAAATCTGATTTGAAGGAAGATGAGATCATGGGAAGAAAATGGAATAACATTAAAGAGAAAAAAGCACAAAAAGACCAGAATACCAGCCGTATAAATGCAAAATTCGGCCGTGAGATATATGTTGCAGCAAAAAAGGGAGAACCGGATCCGGAGAGCAACCAGGCGCTTAAAGCGGTGCTGGACCGTGCGAAAACATATTCCGTGCCCAAACATATCATCGACAAGGCGATTGATAAGGCGAAAGGCAGCGATGACGAAACGTTCGATGAACTGCGTTATGAAGGATTCGGGCCGGAGGGTGCAATGCTGATCGTCGATGCACTGACAAACAATGTGAACAGGACGGCATCCGATGTCCGTGCAGCATTCGGCAAGAATGGCGGTAACATGGGTGTGAGCGGCGCCGTCAGTTATATGTTCGATTCCAGAGCTGTATTCGTCTTTAAAGGATTTGATTCCGAAGAAACAATGATGTACCTGATGGAAAATGATGTAGATGTGGAAGATGTGACCGAAGAGAACGAGTTTACAGTAGTATACGCAAACGCCCAGGCCTTCCATGAAGTGAAGCGCGCACTGGATGAAATGGGCGTCGATGATTATGAAGTCGCAGAGCATACAATGATTGCCCAGAACGAAGTGAACCTGAGTGATGATTCACTGGAACAGTTTGAGAAACTGTTCGAAGCACTGGATGACCTTGAAGATGTATCCAACATTCATCACAACGTCAATCTGGGCGCTTAAAGTATAGGAGGAGGAGAGAGTCCATGGATTTTGGATATGAAGGCAAAGTCGCAGTGATTACAGGCTCGAGCAAAGGGATTGGACGGGAAACAAGCGAACAGCTTGTAAAACTTGGTGCGAAAGTAATCCTTGTTGCCAGAGGTGAAGAGGCACTGATCGAAGCGAAAGAGGAAATCTCACAGTACGGTGAAGTGGACTTTATCAAGGCGGATGTAACTGAAGATGGCGCAGCTGATAAGATTATCGGCGGTACAGTGGAGAAATTCGGCAGCATCGACATACTTATCAATAACGCCGGCGGCTCTTTTGCGAAAGCGTTTGATGAAGTGGAAATATCCGACTGGGAGCAGGATATCGATCTAAAAGTGATGGCGGCAGTCAGGCTGTCAAAAGCAGCTCTGCCTTATCTTAAAGAGCGGGGCGGAGCAATATTGAACATGACGGCAGTGCTCGGCAAAACGCCGCCGGCCTCCTCCCTGCCGACGACGGTCTCCCGTGCAGCGGGCATGGCGATGACAAAAGCAATGAGCAAAGATCTGGGACAGTACGGCATACGGGTGAATGCTGTATGTATCGGACTGATAAAAAGCGATCAGATTATGAAGATGTGGAAAGATGATGCGCCGGACTTAAGCTGGGAAGAATATGCGCGTCTGGATAAGCATAATATTCCACTCGGCCGCATTGGTGACACTAAGGAAGCGGCCAACGTCATCACATTCCTGTGTTCTGACCTGGCCTCCTATGTAAATGGGGTTGCCGTCAATGTTGACGGTGGTTCCGGCCATGCACTCTAAGGAATGACATTTCTGATTCGAACCCTCCCGGGGTTACAGATGAAATAAAATATCGAACTATGACCTGAATAATGGACTGTGGAAAAAATTGTCCATTATTCGGGTTTTCTATTGTCAAAAACCAATACCAACTGTATTATTTAAATTAATACAGTTGGTACAGGAGGTGTGCATGTGTTTAATCTGGATTTGAAAAGCAGGATTCCAATTTATGAGCAACTGACACAGAAAGTCAAGCAGCTGATTATTCAGGATGTTCTGAGACCGGACGAGAAACTACCATCCGTAAGAAGTCTGGCACAGGAATTAACGATCAATCCGAATACGATTCAAAAAGCGTATCGTGAATTGGAAAGAGAAGGATATATTTACTCTTTGCCCGGAAAGGGAAGTTTTGTAGACGAAATGAAAACAGGAACCAATCATGAGCGGATTAAGGAGCTGTCGGATGATTTGGAGAAAATCATCAGGGAACTCCTTAAAATGGATGTTCCCAAAGATTATTTAAAAAATCTGGTAGAGCATGCAGATCAAGGAAAGGAGGATATCAATGAGACTGGAAACTAAAACTTTGTACAAATCATTTGGCAGACAAAAAGCGGTTAATAATGTAGATCTGTCGATTGAACCCGGAACGATTAATGGCCTGCTGGGATCCAACGGGGCCGGCAAAACAACTTTCATGAAACTATTGGCGGGTATCTACAAACCGGATGCAGGTGATGTGTTATACGATGGGCAACAAATATTTGAAAATCCTGATATTAAGAATGACGTGCTGTTCATCCATGATGTGCCTTATTTCTTCAGCGGGGTCAGCCTCAATGATATGGCGGCATTCTATAAAGGGATGTATTCAAATTGGTCCGGGAAACGGTTTAAACAGCTGACTGGTCATTTTAAACTGGATCCTGAAAAATCCCTTTCACAATTATCCAAAGGGATGAAACGGCAGGCGTCTTTCGTACTCGCTTTCTCATCCTGTCCCAAAGTGATGCTGCTCGATGAGCCGTTTGATGGTCTGGATCCGATCATCCGGCGCCAGGTTAAAAACATCATGATGCAGGATATTGCCAATTATGGAATGACGGTCATCGCATCGAGCCATAATTTAAGGGAGATGGAAGATCTTTGTGATTCCGTCTCCATCATGCATCATGGGGAATTGCTGTTCCACAGGGATCTTAATGAAATCAAAGGAACGCACTGCAAGCTCCAGATTGCTTTCGACACCCTGCCGGACGAAGCATTCTATGAGCGTCTGGGTGTTGTCCACCGTGAAGTAAAAGGAAGAATTGTCACATGCATCATCAAAGGTGACCTGGATAACATCGAAGAGAAAGTGACGAAATATAATCCGTTGATGTACGATATTCTGCCGCTGACACTCGAAGAAATATTTACTTATGAAATGGGGGAGCAAGGCTATGAAATCAATAACATCATTGTTGAATAAAACATTACTCAGCCATTTCATGGGGAGCGCCTTCTGGCTCACTGTCCTCTATCTGATTGGAAATATTCTGGTACAGCCATTCGTGTTATGGATTCTATCGGTCAACATGAACAACAGGCCCGGGGGAAATGAGGGGTCTATACCGGCCAATCCGCTGGAGACGGCAGCGGAATTCCAGCTCATCGGCGGAATGATCTATGTTGTATTGCTGGTGCTCTTTCTATTCAATTACAGGAATAAAGAAGACTCGGTCGACTTCATGCACAGTCTGCCGGTGAAAAGACACAGGATAATGAGCCATTTAATCTTATCCGGCCTGATCCATATTACCGTGCCGCTGCTGATTACGGCAGCCATCCTGTTCTTTGAAAGATACATTTTGAATTTCGATATTGCACTGCAGGACCTGGCCCTCTGGCTGGTCTATTCACTGTTTATACTCTATGTGGTTTTTGCGGTCTCGTTATTTGCCGGACTCCTCGTAAACAGCATATACAATCATCTTCAGATGGTTGTCATCATATTTTTCCTGCCGGTGGTTTTCTGGAGCCTGAACGTTTCGGCAGCCGGGCTGTTATTCGACGGCATCGCCAACGGGCCAGCTTCTCCGGCACCGGGGGACAGCGGGATAATAAATATTGTCACAAATAACACTTTCCCGATATTTGCGGTACAGCAGGTGACGGCCGGCTATGACATATGGAAGATGATCATCTGGGCCCTCGCTGGCATCGTGTTCATCATTCTTTCCTATATTCTGTACAACAGAAGTAAGAATGAAAATGTCCATTATAATTTTAATCATACATGGGTGAGGAACCTGCTTGCCGCCGTCATTTCGATTACGGGAATGCTGATGATCGGGCTGATGATTTTATTCGCTCTGCCGGTTTCCATTGTCGTTACGGTACTTTCATTCGGCATTGGGCTGTTATTCTCATATATCGTTACAGAGATGTTCTTTCAGGGGGCGGCAAGAATCAGTTTCAATGTTTCCTCCATCGTTACCACACTCATATTCCTGATCATATTCTGGACTGCCTTCATCATCGGATGGAACCAGTATGTCTCCTATGTGCCTGAGGCTGAGGATGTGGCGGGTATCAGTATCAGCAGTTCCAATATGAGAAGTGATTATGGCACATACCGTGGACAGACGGATTCAGTGAGCGATGACTTCCTCTATATTGACGACAGTAATGTGATTGAGCGTACGCTCGAATTTCACCAGACTGCGATAGACAGCGAAAAGATTTCAAATCAGGATGGACGGGCGGACCTGCTTGAAATCAGCTATAAAATGAAAGACGGCAGTCATATCCAAAGACAGTTCAGCAAGTTTGAAATGGAACAGGACATGCAAAAAGACATGGCAGCGATGCTGAATGACGGCAGATTTGCCGACGCCTACGATATTCTCTTCAATATCGAGGAGCCGGAAGCGGTGTCCGCCATAGATATCAACGGCAGGAATGGATTTTTACAGCTCAGCGACGGCGAAGAGTTAGAAGCATTCATCAAAGATTACCAGACGGCAGCACATAAGGCACCTAAAAATGCACCAATGATGCTGGGCAACCAGAATGATCCCCTCGCCTGGGTGAATGTTCATTTCCCGGATACAAATTATCAGGGCCATGCATCCATCTATAATGAAGCATTACTCGAACGGATCACCGCAGACAATGAACTGGCAGAGTACCTGGGGATAACGGATGCACAGGAAATGTATACCGCTTCGCTATCAGATGATGAAAAAGGGGCATTTTTCGATGATTATAATAGCTCGACATTTAATCAGCTGGAGGATGATTATGACTTGGAAACAGTGGAGCCGGAAGACCGGGATGCACTGTATGAGTCGGTCAATGCCGGGAATCTGGATGCCTCCGGCGACAAAGTAATGCTGTATAAGACGGGAAATGCAGATGTTTATTATCCTGAAAACGGAGAAGAAACCCGCGGATCAGGAGCTTCAGAGACGCATATTATACTCGGTATTGAATAGTAAGCACTACTCGGTCCATATCCCTTCACATTCTTTCCACAATTTCTGTATAATTGGGTGAAGGAGATGAGTGTGATGAAGACCAAGTATCTCGATAAAAGAGGGTGGAGACGTCTCCTCCAATCCAATTACCATGAAAAAATCATTCAATATCAAGGTGAAGAAATACTCACTGGTATTATTGAAATTATAAAAGTCAGATCACCGCTTACGGTACCAATACTTAATCAGGAAGTGCTGGTGTGTGACGATGGCTTTCGGTGGCTGCAAATATTGCCGAAAAATCGAAACTACAGTATAACAGTGATGTATGATGACCAGTGGCAGGCAGTCCAATACTATTTTGACATCAACATAAAACATTTTTTAGAATTGAAAAATGCGAGAAGGGTGGATGTTTATCTGGATGTGCTTGCTTTACCTGACGGGCGGTACGAATTGGTGGATGAATTTGATATTAAACGTGCGAGAAGCCGCAGGGAAGTATCAAGAGAACAGTATGATTTCGCCTACAGTGCTGCCAATGATGTCATGGCTGAATTGGAAAGGGACTTTAGTCAGTTCGAGAGAATGGCGTCACACTGCTTAAAACAATTGGATATGAAAAATTAAAACGCCAGTCGAAAGACTGGCGTTTTAATTTGCTTATATTTAGCTGGTCATATAATCCCCGCCATTGACATGGATGACCTGTCCCGTCATATAACTGGCATCGGGTGAAGCCAGGAATACATAGCTCGGGCCGAGCTCGCTTGGCTGGCCGCGGCGTCCCATCGGGGTGGTGCCCCCGTGCTTTTCCACTTTCTCCGCATCGAAGGTTGCCGGAATCAGCGGTGTATAGATCGGCCCCGGCGCGACGGCGTTTATTCTTATGCCCTTTTTGGCCAGATTGCCGGCGAGTGAACGGGTCAGTGATGTGATGGCTCCGTTGGTCGCAGAATAGTCAATAAGTTCAGGTGAACCGTTATAAGCGGTAATGCTTGTCGTGTTGATGACGCTGTCGCCTTCCTGCAGATGCGGAAGGGCAGCCTGGGTCAGGAAGATGATGCCGTAAATATTAGTCTCGAATGTTTCCCTGACCTGGTCTTCCGAGATGCTCAGGAAATCAGTAGTCGGATATTGTACACCGGCGTGGTTCACGAGAATATTCAATTTACCGAATTTCTCCAATGTGAAATCTACAAGTGCCTGGCATTCTTTCTTTTTCTTTACATCGAATGAATAGATCTCACACTGTACGCCGTGTTCTTCCACCATCGCTTTCGTGTCTTCCGCGTCTTTGTGCTCATCCAGATATCCGAGGACGAGATTGGCGCCTTCTTTGGCATAAAGGAGCGCAACCGCGCGGCCGATACCGGAATCTCCGCCAGTGATGA
This sequence comes from Salinicoccus sp. HZC-1, assembly GCF_046736035.1. GTDB lineage: Bacteria > Bacillota > Bacilli > Staphylococcales > Salinicoccaceae > Salinicoccus. The sequence goes on from NZ_CP177130.1 coordinate 381,253, forward strand.
TTGCGGTCTTATCTTTCAGTTTGTCACTGCCTTTGTAATAATCCGCTTCATAAATCGGCACGGGGTCCATTTCCCTTTCGATGCCCGGCTGTCTGTCTAAAGTATAACCGTCAATTTCTTCATCGATTTTCTCAAATTTGTTTTTATCCGCCATTTTATGATCATCTCCTATTTTCGTATGTTTAATGCATATACCCAAATCAAAATGATTCAACACTAAATAGCGGCAGGAAGATTGAAAGAACAGGATTTTGTGATAAGATTTCCTTATGTATGAAAGGATGTTGGCTATGAAAGTCGATGATTATAAATTGTTGGTAACTCTGGATGAAACCAAAACGCTGAGACGTGCAGCAGAAAAGCTGTTCATCTCCCAGCCAGCGGTCAGTCAAAGATTGAAATCGATCGAGGACGAGTGGGGCGTGAAAATTTTCGTCAGGACAAAAAAAGAGCTTTATGTGACTGGTGAAGGGGAAAAGGTTATTGAACATGCCAGAAATGTGGTGGATAAGGAAGCGCTCGTAAAAGAGTATATAAGAATCAATCAGAATTCAATACAGGGCAACCTTTCCATCGGTGTTTCCTCATTGATCGGGCATACCATCCTGCCGGAAATCGTCGCACAGTACTTAAATTTATATCCAAATGTGAATATTAAAATCAAAGTGGGGTCATCCCAGCAGATTGTGGAAGAACAGAATGATTTCCATATTTCGATCGTCCGCGGCAACCGCATGATGAACAAACAGAATGAACTGCTGTTCATCGACCGGCATTATCTGGTGACACCGAAATCAAATGAAGGGGATAAAAGCCTGCCCATTATTGAATTCCAGGCTGATCCGATCTATCTGAGTGAAATCGAACAATTCTTTGAACAGAGGTTCAACAGGAAGTATGATCCGCAGATTAAAGTGGATCAGATTGCAACGTGCAGGGCATTGCTGCTGGAAGGCATCGGGGTGACTGTACTGCCTGAAATTGTTCTGGATGATTTTGATAAGGATAAATTCAACCTGGATGAAGTTTTGTTCGACAACCGGCCGATAACGCGGGATACTTACATCGCATTCGATAACAGTGTGCTGGAACTTCCGCAGGTTAAAGCATTTTTAACGCTCGTCAGAACTTTTGTTAATGCATCATAATTTTTAAAAAAGAGATGGAAGAATGGTGTAGATGATGAGGGATCTTTTCCAAATCCGGAACTATAAACTGTTTTTATTCAATATGACTCTGCTGGGTATGGCGGTCTCCCTGACTGCACCGTTCCTTGTTATTTTTATGACGGAAACGCATGGTATGCCGACGTCGACTTACGGTATTTTCATGGCACTCGTGGCTGTCGGCAGTTTCTTCATGAATACGGTCATAGGAAGAAAGAGTGACGCACTCACATTCGACCGTAAATATCTTATTATCGCGGCCCTCGTAATGATGGTGATCGCTTTCGCAAGCTTTCTTGTCATCGGTAATGTGTGGTTCCTGGCGCCTGCCTATATATTATTCGCATCACTCGGTGCGCCCGCCATGCCCCAGCTGTATGCATCCGCCCGGGAATCCATCAATGCCTACCGTTCAAGCATTGCGGTGCTGGCAAATACGGTTCTGAGATCGATGTTCTCGTTCGGATTTCTGTTCGGCCCGCTGATTGGTTCTGTACTGCTCGGGGTATATGGATTCCAGGGGCTCTTTACCGGCACTGTCATCATGTTCATTGCAGTATTGGGCCTGTCCTTTTTAATTAAACCCGCAGCAAAAAAAGAAGTGCGGAAGACTGACTTTGAAATAAAAACCTATGAAGAGCCAAAAGCGCCCAACCTGTTGAAGAACAGGACGCTGCTGCTTCCATTTGTAGCATTTACCATGCTTCATGTGGGACAATGGATGTATCTGCTCAATATGCCGCTTTATGTGACGAATTATTTGGGAGAACCTGAAAGTGCAGTCGGTATACTTGCGAGTCTGTGTGCCGGTCTTGAAGTGCCGCTCATGATTACAATCGGATTGATCGCCGGAAAAATAAGTTCGAAATCGCTGATGATCATCGGCGGGTTTTTGGGGAGTATGTACTTCCTTTCCATTGGAATCTTTGATGATTTTACAGCAATGGTGATCGGCCAGCTGCCGCTTGCACTGTTTCTGGCTGTCCTTCTGGGACTCGGAATCAGTTACTTCCAGGACCTGCTTCCGCAGTTCCCGGGGTATGCGTCGACGCTGTTTGCGAATGCCATGATCGTCGGCCAGCTGCTCGGCAATCTGCTTGGCGGAATGGCCGGTGATACTGTCGGTGTGGAAAATTCATTCTTCATATCCGGGGGATTCTTATTCGTTGCATTCATATTATTTTTCTTTACTAAATCTGAACTGAAAAAAGGAGAAGTTTGATGGAAATTCTTTGGTGGATTATTATCGCCGCAGCTTTCATACTGGGGTTCGCCGGACTCGTATTCCCGGTCGTTCCATCGGTAGTAATGTTCTGGATCGGCTTTTTAGTGTTTCAATTCGCAATCGACAGTGATGCATTGTCGTGGATGTTCTGGATTATTGTGGTTGTGCTGACACTGCTTGTATTATTCAGTGATTTCATCGCAAACAGTTACTTTGTCAAACGGTACGGAGGAACAAAACGGGGTGAATACGCAGCAATTGCCGGTGTAATCATCGGGATGTTCGTATACCCGCCGCTCGGTGTCATCATTGTGCCGTTCATTTTCGTTCTGATCGTTGAATTAATCGGTTCGCAAGATGTGAAGCAGGCGTTTAAAGCCTCAATCGGTTCATTGCTCGCATTCCTTTCGAGTGCGATATTCAATGCGGTTATCTATGTACTGATGGTCATCTGGTTCCTGCTGGATGCCCTTGTATTCTAAGGAAAGCCCCTCGCATTTTTGCAGGGGTTTTTCTATTGGCTGAAGTTTCTCAACTTTGTAATGAAGTGCTATAATGTTAATGAAGATGGATGAAGGGTGATTGGATGAAAAGGTTGTATACACTCGCACTGGTGCTTATGCTGGCGCTGGCAGGCTGCGGTGAGGATGAGAGCCAGGCTGCAAAAGATCTGGAGAAGATCAACAAGCAGAATACTGAATTGGAAAACAAGATACAGAATCTCAAAAGTGAGAATGATCAGTTGCAGAAAAATATCCAGATCAAAGAAGAGGAGCTTCAGAAACTGCAGGAAGCGGAGCGGAATGGTGAAGCTTCCGATAACGGGAAATCTGAAGAATCGGAAGAATCCGAAGATCAGGAAGAATCAAAGACGTAAGCTTCCTGGATTATAAACGATTACAAAGCCGCTTTATTGGGAATGTAAACTATATGAAACTGAGGAGAGCGAGGAGATTTTGATGCACGAGAATAAATTTAATATCGTGGAAGGCAAGGTCATGTCCCTGGAGGAACTGGGACATGAAGTGGAAGAAATTACCGGCATGCAGGTGAAGCGTTTTAAAGGGTTCGAATCCAGGGTGGTCGCCCAGAAACCAAGTCCGGACCAGGAATTTGAAACATTCAATGTCAGGTTTGACTTTGAAGAATCCTACGATTTTGTAGATGTCGTGTTTACGACGGATAAGAAAGCGCGCCTAGAGGACTATGACTTCAATAACGACAAAGTGAAAGTCCAGCTGATGTCCTATAAAAGAATGGATGCCCCAAAGAGTAACGAAAGTGAAAAGGTGGAAGAGTAGGAGAGTGATCTCTTCTGTCTCTTTCATTTTTATTTGAGGGGAAGTATCAACAAATAATAGTAGAGAGTGGCTGAGTTTCGTCATGAAATATATTAAGACAAAAAGGCTGATCATGAGAGATTGGAAGCAGAGCGACATTCCGGAATTTGTGAAAATGAACAAAGACCGGGACGTCAGAAGATATTTTCCGAACGTGCTGTCAGCTGAAGAATCTGAAAAAATTGCTGTTGAAATCCAAAAGGATATTGAAGATAGAGGATTCGGGCTGTTTGCTGTGGAGCGCCGGGATACGGGTGAATTTATAGGGTTTACCGGTATGCAGGTGCTGGAGGAAGATGGTCCGTTCCGGCTCGAAATACTGCCGTGCATTGAAATTGGATGGAGACTGGCTAAAAGACATTGGAACCAGGGATTTGCGACAGAAGCGGCTCGGGGCGTACTGAAATTTGCCGAACGGCACACGGATATAAAAGAAGTATATGCCCTCGCTGCAAAACGGAATGCGCCTTCCATAAGCATCATGGAGAAAGTAGGCATGAAAAAAGTGGATGAATTTGACCATCCGCAGATCATTGATGGCCATTCATTGAAAAAGCATGTGATCTACATCATAGAATTAGAAAAACGCCGACGATTTTCATTATAATCATCGGCGTTTTATATCGTTATACGTTCTGACTTCCACAGGGGTGAATGTACCGAGCTTCTCAAGGAGTTCACCGGCTTCTTTGCCTGTAAAAAGCTGCTCCATGTATTTTGCCTGGAGGAACCCTTCTGCAATTAATTTATCAAATAGCTGGAGGAGTTCATCGTAAAAATTATTAACATTTAAAATGCCGATTGGTTTTTTATGCAAGCCAATCTGTCCCCATGTGAACACTTCGAAAAATTCTTCAAGCGTTCCGGCACCGCCGGGGAGCGCAATGACTGCATCTCCGAGTTCTTCCATCATTTCTTTTCTTTTATGCATCGATTGTACAATTTCCATGCGCTGCACATCAGGGTGCGCCATTTCACGGTCCATCAGGAATTGGGGGATGACACCGGTCACCCGGCCGCCCCGCTCCAATGCACCATTTGCAACAGCGCCCATCATACCGACGGCACCGCCGCCATATACGATTCCTATGTCCTGTTCTGCAAGATACTGCCCCAGTTTAAAGGCACTTTCCTCATATAACGGATTCGTCCCTGTACGGGCTCCGCAGAATACAGTGATATTTTTTATCTCCATACGGTATACTCCCGTCATATTAAAGAGGCCAGGCCTCTTTTAAGAATGGTGTTTATCCAAATGTCTGTTAATCTTTTTCTCAAGCTTCTTCTGATGCTTGGATTTGGACATTGCACTTGGAACGCCCGTTTTCCTTCCATGTGCGGTAACTTTCTGTTCCTGTAATTCGCGGTGTCTGTTGAATAAAGAATCATCTTTTTCTGTTTCCGGTGTTTTTGCGTATGATGTGCCGCGGGGATCAAGTGCCTGTTTATGCTTTTTAAAGAGATCACCGGCTTCATAGCTTTCTTCAGGATGTCCTTTAACTTTTTCTTCGATATATGGATTAATACTCTCTGTCATGTTGTCCATTCCTTTTTCCGTATTATTGTTGTTATGGAAATTTTCTTCATCATTCAAATCTAATCTATTTTCATCATTTTCGTCAAGGGTGGCACGATTGTGCGACTGATCTTCATAATATTCGGCTGCAATACCGTAATTATCGGGATTGGATTTTTTCTCAGTGTAAACTTCCGAACTGTCTTCCTCAGTTTCATCAAGACCGGCACGGTTGTGTGACTGATCCACAGAGTATTCGGCTGCAATGCCGTAATTATCAGGATTGGATTTTTTCCCGGCGTAAACTTCCGGCTCCGGTGCAGATGTTCCAAGATGATCACTCTCAACCGTCATCAAATCAGATTTATCCTCATTGTCGGGCTGAGTATGGGACTGCATAATTTTGGGCACCTTGACTTTCGACTGATCGGATAGGCGGTTCTTACGGTGTTTTTCTTTTTCCTTCTCGAATTGCCGGAGGAGGGCATCCTCTTCCTTCACACTTTTTTGATATGACTTGATATCCTTTTTGTATGCAGTTTCCTGGCGTTTGTCAGAAATCACACCGCTGACAGTGGAGACAGCAGACTTGCCCGTATGATAAGTCGACGTACTTGCATTTTTAACTGCACGTGCTGCATGCGTCCCTTTGTCTTTAGCCGTGCCGTACACAGCATTCGACGCAGTACCGAGCTTTTGCACATCCGGATGTTCTTTTATGCGATTCCGTTCGTTAAAAAGCGGGACAAGCAGGACGGGTAACAATGTTACGGCCATTCTCACTTTATCATTCATCATTTATACCTCCAACATTACTTATATCATGATTATAATATACCCATGCAAATGTTTCATTAAACCGTATGCTTATCCAGCATTATCCGTTTAGAATTATGGTGATAAAGGTATTAGGAATAATATACGAGGAGGAATGCACCGTGAAAACAATAACTGAGAATATGACATTAGGGGAAGTTGTAGTGGAAGTTCCCAAATCCAGCGATATATTAAGAGAACTGCACATTGATTTTGTGAACCATGGCCATCAGCAGCTCGGTGATGCCGCATTCGAACGGGGCCTGCCGATAGAAAATATACTATATGAAATTAATGAACTGGATACAGAAAATACGGACGGCATCGATATAAAATATATGGATGAAATCAGCATCATCAAATATATACAAAGGCGCTATCATGAAGATTTAAAAGATGAGCTGCCGGTGCTCGAGCCGTATATTGAAAAAATGGTGAAACAGGAATCCGGACTGGGAGAAGTCATGGATATCTTCAGAAGCCTTAAAAAATCACTGCTGGAACACATTGAGGAGGAGGACGCAAGCGTCTTCCCATTGCTCGAATCCTATATCGGCAGCCCGTCGGAAAGTAAGAAAGAAGCACTCAGACCCCGTGTGACAAAGATAAAAAATGAACATAGGGATGTCACTGAATTCTTCTATAGACTAAGAGAGGTTACAAATGATTTTACACCGCATGAAGGGGCGTCAGGCGTTTTGAGGCTCGTCTATGACCGGCTGGGCAGACTGGAGAGTGACACATTGGATCATATCCATCTGGAAAATAATATATTGTTCGAAAGAGTCAATAACCCATCACTAAAGTGACAGGCTTGTGTAATAAACAAGTCCGATATTGACTAGCCTAAGTCTTCACTGACTCCGTTGGATGGGTCATGACACCTACAGATGCCCGTTCTAGTCTGTAGCCCTGTCGCCTGTGATTAAAAGTTCTGTTGGGACGGAACGGTGTTGCAGACAGGACAAGCCTTTCCAACATTGGCGAAGCACACCTTACTCTGAAAGGCGGACGTAACTTGAGAGTCTACGTCGTTAATTTACGAAATCAGCCGTTAATGCCCACGACGCCTAAAAAGGCGCGTACGTTATTAAAAGACGGCAACGCAAAAATCATCAAGCAAACGCCGTTTACGATTCAATTGTTGAATCCAACGGGAGAAAACAAACAAGAGATTTCGCTTGGCGTAGACGCCGGAACGAAGCACATTGGTGTTTCCGCCACAACGGAGAAACAGGTACTATACGAAGGCGAAGTGTTGTTACGTACAGATATCCAGAAATTACTGTCAAAGCGCCGGTCGTTGCGCAGCGCAAGACGCAACCGCAAAATCCGTTACAGAAAACCCCGGTTTTTAAACCGGAAACGTCCAACAGGATGGTTAGCTCCGTCCGTCCAAAATAAAGTTGATATGCACGCCAAAATAATTAACAGAATACATCAGATATTACCAATCAAAAACGTAACAATAGAAGTCGCACAATTTGATATCCAAAAAATCAAAAACCCAGGTGTTTCGGGAGACCTATACCAAAAAGGCGACCAATTAGGTTTCTGGAACGTCAGGGAATACGTATTCTTCCGAGATAAACATAAATGCCAACATTGCAAAGGGAAATCAAACGATCCGATTTTAAATGTCCATCATATTGAGAGCCGCATGACAGGTGGTGACAGTCCGGATAACCTACTCACGCTCTGTGATTCGTGCCACGATTTGATTCACCGGACGAACCGGGAACATTTATTCACACGCAAAACACAATCGTTCCGGGATGCTTCTCAAATGACCGTCATGCGTTGGTTTATCTATGATGCCATCAAAGATAATTATCAGCACGTTCAATTAACATACGGTTTTCAAACGAAAAATACACGGATTGCGAACAACTTAGAAAAATCACACATTGTGGATGCTCGTTGCATCAGCGGTAACCCGTTGGCGAAACCCATGCACTCGTCTTATTTACTGAAACAGGTACGTTCCAACAATCGCCAATTACACAAAATGACCATCGGAACAGGTGGACACAGAAAAGCCAACAAAGCCGAACGTTTTGTGCATGGATTTCAGTTATTTGATAAAGTAAGATTCCATGGAACAACCTGCTTTATCTTCGGACGTAGAAAAACGGGTTATTTTGATTTACGATTGCTCGATGGCACGAAAATACACAAAAGCGCATCCATTAAGCAATTGATACTTCAAGAAAAAACCACAACACTCTTACAAGAAATACAAACCCAATAAGGAAGGATGTGCAGGTTGGTTCCTCTTATGACTAAAGTCGCGAGTCTCCACCAACCCAAAAACTTATGAAGGAAGCGGCAAAATAAAGCTGTTTAAGTAAGACGGCACACCAGATCTGGCATGCATGATTCAGGTTTGGTGTTTTTCTGTGGTTATTTTTATGGAGAATCGGAGTGATGGAGGGCGGCGAAGCAATAAGACAAGCCGTCAGAGTCATCAAAAAAGGCAGGACCTGTCCATGGGTCCCGCCTCGATCATCCAATTTATTTTCTCTGATTCTGCGTTTTAGGCAGTATGACGGTAATTGTCGTGCCTTCTCCTTCAAGGCTTTCTATTTCTATTCTTCCGCTGTGGGATTCGATCAGGTGTTTTACTATTGCGAGACCGAGTCCTGTGCCGCCTGAATGCCTTGAGCGGGCTTTGTCCACTCTGTAGAAGCGTTCGAATATGCGGGGAAGGCTCTCCTCCGGGATGCCGATGCCGTTATCACTGACAATGAGCTGGGCTTCGTGCATGTTTTCCCGCAGATCCACCTTGACGGTGCCGCCTTCTGACGTATAGTTGATGCCGTTGCCGATGAGGTTTAATACGACCTGCCGGATGCGGTCCCGGTCGCCTTCAAGCATGATGGCGTTATCTTCAGCCGGCAGTATTAATTCCGTCTGTTTCTGTTCGGCAGACCCCTGCAGTGTGACTGCCGTTTCATAAATCAATTCTGTTAAGTCGACTGTTTCAATATTAAGCGGTATTTCCTGCCTTTCGATTTTTGAAAGGTTCAACAGGTCGCGTATCAGGCGATCCAGACGCTGACTTTCATCATGGATGATTGTCAGGAATTGTCTGGTGGTGTCTTCGTCTTTAACTTCCCCTGAGAGCAGTGTTTCTGAAAATCCCCTGACGGAAGTCACCGGTGTTTTCAATTCATGTGAAACATTGGCGACAAAGTCACTGCGCATTTTTTCCAGACGTCTTATTTCTGTAATATCATGCAGTACGATGATGACGCCCTTCTGGCGCCAGCCCTGACCGTAATAAGGGGCGAGGTGCGCATCCATTATGCGTTCATCCGGATAGTAGGAATGGACTTCATCATGTACTTTTTTATTCTCTTCGAACACCTGGCGGATCAATTCGCCAAGACCGAAGCCTTCTCCGACTTTGTCGTAAGGCTGTCCCACAATATTTTCAGCGTGCTGGGAAAAGAATCTTTCCATTGCAGAGTTGACGAGTTCAACTTCGCCTTTTTCGTTGACAAGCATCACTCCGCTTACCATGTTGGACATGATACTCGTGAGCTGCCGCTCATTTTCCTCGATTTCTTTCATCTGACGCTGGAGACTTGCTGCAAGATCGTTTACCGAAGATGCCAGGTCTCCGATCTCGCCGCTGGCTTTTGTGTTTACACGGCTGCTGTAGTCTTTCTCACTGAGCCTTTTTGTCACAGCCATGATACTGTCCATTGGTTTTGTTATTCCCCGTGCAATCAGTATGCCGGCACCTGTTGTCACCACGAGCATGATGCCCAGTACAATCGCGAGTGAAATCCAGAGTGCACGCATGGCATCATCTATCACCTGCAGCGAAAGGGACGTGCGGATCGCACCGATGGTTTCGCCTTCCGAGACTACCGGCGTTGCGACATACATCATGTTCAGGTCCTGGGTTTCACTGTAGCGGATGGATTCTCCGAAATCATCATTTGTATTGAGGGCTTTTTCAAACTCAGGCCGGTTTTTATGGTTATCCATCGCATCGGGGTCATTTTCCGAGTCCGCAAGCACTTCGCCTTCATCATTTATAATGGTGAAACGCATTTCAATCGGATGTTCAAAATTACTGACCCATTCCTGCACTCTGTCACCATCTTCGATGGCTTCTGTTGCAATGATGATTTGTGAAACCATTTCAGCATTTTCAATAAGATGCTCTCTTGTTGTTTCTGTATATGCATTCTGAAGGATTGTTGCAAGAAGGAACCACAGTGTCACGACCAAAGCCAGGATGAGAACAAAAAATCCTAAGGAGATCTTCAGCCAGAGGCGTCTCATTCTGCGGGGCCTTCCAATTTGTATCCGAATCCGCGGATTGTCCGTATATATTCGGGCCGTTTGCTGTCATCTTCAATCTTTTCCCGCAGATGACTGATATGGACATCGACGATCCGTGTATCTCCGTCGTAATGGAAATCCCAGACACCGTTTAACAGCTGATCGCGGCTCAATACTTTCCCTTTATGGTTCGCGAGATAAAGGAGCAGTTCAAATTCTTTCGGTGTGAGTACCAGCAGTTCATCGCGGAAATACACGGTGTATTTATCCAGATGTATTTCCAGATCACCGATTGTCATCACTTCATCTGTCGCTTTTTCAGCCATCTCTTCGACCTGGCTTCTTCTTAATATTGCTTTGACACGGGCGACCACTTCACGCGGACTGAAGGGTTTTGTCATATAATCGTCTGCGCCCAGTTCAAGACCGAGAATCTTATCGAACTCTTCATCTTTTGCCGTAAGCATCAGGATGGGTGTATTCATCTTTTCCTGTCTTAAAGTTTTACAGACATCCATGCCGTCCATACCGGGAAGCATAAGATCCAAAACGATGAGATCCGGCTTTTCGGTAAGAGCGAGATCGAGGCCCTGTCTGCCGTCTTCTGCAGTCAGGACAGAGTAGCCGGATTGCTCCAGGTTAAACTTTAAAAGCGTTACAATTGAAGGTTCATCATCAACAACCAATATACTGCGCATGTCTTACTCCTTTCATTTATGGGGGGCATTTTATTTTAAATGTACTTTAACTGTTTCAGTTTATCATAGCTTAACGCAAGTATACGAAATCTTTACATTACTGTAACATTATATTAATAACGCTGTTCCACAAAGTGTATTTCAGTCATAATCGTAAAACTTTTTGATTCCATTTAGAACGTTTATAATAGATATAAGAAGATTTTGATAAATAAATTTATGCAGATGAGTGTGATGAAGTGAAACAGTATTCGAGACAGATTTTGTATAAAAATATAGGTGAGTCCGGACAGCGCAAAATTATGGATGCGACTGTGCTGATAGTCGGGTCAGGTGCATTGGGTTCGGTATCGTCAGAGATGCTGGCCCGGGCCGGGGTGAAAAAGATAATCCTGATAGACAGAGATTATGTGGAAGCATCAAACTTACAAAGGCAGACCCTCTTCACAAGGAAACATGCGGCCGAAAAAACACCGAAAGTGGTCGGTGCGAAAGAACGTTTGCTGGAAATACGCCCTGACCTTGAGCTGGATACTTATATCAACCATTGTGATGCGCCGCTGCTTGAAGCACTTGCGGCAGAGGCGGATATTATCCTGGACGGAACGGATAATTTTGATACACGGCTGTTAATCAATGATGTGGCCTATAAGCTGAATAAGCCCTGGGTGTATGCAGCGTGTGTGGAAGCGTCATACAGCAGCTGTGGCTTTATGCCGGGTGTAACGCCGTGCTACCGGTGTCTGGTGCCGGTGCTGCCGGCAACGACGCTGACTTGTGATACCGCGGGGATCATCGCCCCGGCGGTACAGATGGCGGTATCCGAACAGGTGACGACCGCAATCAGAATATTGACCGGACAGTTCGAAGCGCCGCATTATATGAGAATCGGGGATATTTGGGAATCTGAACATAGAAGGTTCGGCATCGATCAGATGAAAGAGGACTCATGTCCCTCCTGCGGTGACAACAGAACATATCCGGCACTCGATGCGCCGGCAGATCAGACGATGAAGCTGTGCGGCCGGGATACGGTGCAGGTAATGGATGACCGGATTTCCAAAGAAGCAGTGGATAAAGTGATTTCAAAATTAGGGGTAAAAGTAAATAAGACGCCGTATTTCAGTGAATTTTATTACGAGGATACGCGTCTGGTGTGCTTTAACAATGGCAGAATACTGATCCATGATACAGATGAGATGAGCAGGGTGAGAACTCTGATCGACCGTCTGTTCGGATAAATGCCGGTATAAAGGGGAGAGGCTGACATGAGCATTGTAGAGAAAATTGAAGGAAATATAAAAGTTGCCGTCATTACTGTCAGTGATACGAGAACGAAAGAGACGGACAAGGGCGGCAGACTGGTAATCGAATACTTAAAAGAAATGAATACCACAGTGGATGAAGAGAATCATTTTATCGTTGCCGATGATAAAGAAGAAATAACCAAGGCTATGGAGAGGCTGCTGGATAAGGATATCGATGCAATCATCACTACGGGAGGTACGGGAATCGCCCGGCGGGACGTCACGATCGAGGCGGTGAGGCCTTTATTCGACAAGGAAATTGAAGGGTTCGGGGAGATTTTCCGCATGCTCAGCTTTACAGAGGATATCGGTTCGAGAAGTATATTATCGAGAGCCGCGGCAGGCACATCGGGCCGGACAGTGATTTTTACACTTCCCGGCTCAACAGGGGCGGTGAAGCTCGCGATGGAGCGGCTGGTTGTGCCCGAGTTGAACCATTGTGTGCATGAGCTGAATAAGTAGATCAGCTGCGCTTATAATCCCCTGATTTTCCGCCTGTTTTTTCCATGAGCTGCGTTTCCCGGATGACCATGCCCTTATCCAGAGCCTTGCACATATCATAGACGGTCAGTGCTGCAGCGGAAGCGGCTGTTAAAGCTTCCATCTCTACACCTGTCTGTCCTTTGGTCTTTACAGTGGCTGAAATATGGAGCAGGTATCCGTCCTTTGTGTCCCATTCGAATGAAACATCGATACCGGACAATGGAAGCGGATGGCACATTGGGATAATCTGGTGGGTGTTCTTTGCCGCCATGATGGCAGCCACCTGGGCGACGGACAGAACATCCCCTTTTTTGACTGTGCCTTCTGTGATGCCCTTGTATATTTCAGGACTGACTTCAAGTATGCTTTTTGCGACGGCAGTCCTTACGGTCACGTCCTTATCGGAAACATCGACCATACGTGCTCTGCCTTCCTGATTGAAATGACTGAATTCTGACAATATCAACACCCTTTCTAGTACAATGAGTATAACAAAATAACAGCGATGAAAGTAGGAATACCATGACGATCAACCGTACACCCATCAGTGTTCAGGAAGCAGTCGGACGGGTGACAACCAACATAGAAACACTTCCTGAAGAAACCGTTTTGTATACAGAGAGCTACGGCCGGATATTATCAGAGGATCTGAGAGCGACAAATGATGTACCGTTGTTTACGAAGTCCGCCATGGACGGATTCGCAATCCGTGCATCTGACAGTACGGGGGCGAGCGGTGAAAACAGAATCGCCTTTAAAGTGACGGAAGAAGTTCCGGCAGGCAGCACCAGCGACTATGAACTGAAGGAGAATGAAGCATTCAGAATCATGACGGGGGCGGAAGTGCCAAAGAGTGCGGATGCTGTTGTGATGTTTGAACAGACAAAAGAAACAGAAGCGGGCTTTACACTCAGAAAAGCGTTTAAACCCGGCGAAAATATTGCGATGCAGGGGGAAGAGTGCAAGACGGATGAGGTCATTGTGCAGAAAGGGACATTCATCAACCCCGGAACTGTCGCAACACTCGCTACATTCGGTTACAGTCACGTGAAAGTTTACAGGCAGCCGGTCGTCGGCATCATGTCCACGGGCAGTGAGCTGCTTGATGTGGATGAATCGCTTGAGAGAGGCAAGATCCGCAATTCGAACGGACCGATGATTTTAAGCCAGCTGAAACGGATGAACATCGACGGCAGGCTGTATAAACTCGAAACGGACGATCTGGACACGCTTCTTTTACGTGTCAAGGAGATGCTTGAGGAAGTGGATGTCATCATCACTACAGGCGGTGTGTCTGTCGGGGATTACGACCATCTGCCCAAATTATATGAAGCACTGGGGGCAAAAGAACTGTTCAATAAAGTCGGCATGCGTCCGGGAAGCGTGACAACGGTCAGTTTCCTCGGGAGTAAGCCGCTGTTCGGCCTGAGCGGCAATCCATCCGCGTGCTACTCGGGATTTGAATTGTTCGCGAGACCGGCGCTTCTTAAAATGATGGGGCACGACAAAATCTATGCGCCGGTGCTGGAAGGAACGCTCGGTGAGGATTTTAAAAAGGCAAATCCGTTCACCCGCTTCATCAGGGCGGAAGTAGGGTATGTGGATGGTAAAGTCCACGCGCGTCCATCCGGTTTCAACAAATCCAATGCGGTGACTTCCATTGCGAAAAGCAACGGGGTGATCGTACTGCCCGGCGGAACGAGGGGCTATGAAAAAGGAGACGGCATCAAAGTCATGATGACGGATATGACGACAGGATCGGATCGTTTTGATATATGAAAATACTGCAGATCACCGGATATAAAAACTCGGGCAAGACGACAGCTGTGAATCATATGACCCGCTGGCTCAAGGGGAATAATCATTCTGTTGCAGTCATCAAGCATCATCATTCGGATGATGTCGTCATGACAAACAGGACGGACAGCGAGTCCTATACCCGTTCGGGCGCAGATTACAGCATACTGAATACGCCGAATACCAGCATGCAGGTAAAGCGGGAATCACCGGATCTGGAAGATCAGCTGGATCGCCTTAATAAAGCGGGCATTGAGTTTGTATTGATCGAGGGATATAAAGAGTTGGAATATCCCAAAGTATTTATGAGCTACTCCTTTAAAAAAGGACATACAAATGTTGATAATATCGGACTCCGAAATGTGTTAAAGACGTTTGATATACGGTATGATGGAGAAACAATCATGAATTGGTTTAAAGAATGGAGTTCTGACATATGAAACAATATGAAATCACAGAAGATCCGCTGGATATCAATAAATATCATGCATATACGATTAATGAAAGCCAGGGGGCCGTCTGCCTGTTCACCGGCCATGTCAGGGAATGGACGAAGGGTACGCGCACCGTTTATCTGGATTACGAAGCCTATAAGCCGATGGCTGAGAAAAAACTGGCGCAGATCGGTGAAGAAATCGATGAGCAGTGGCCGGGTGTCATCACAACGATTGCGCACAGAGTGGGCAAGCTTGAAATATCCGACATCGCAGTGGTGATCGCCACAAGCGCACCGCACAGAAAAGACAGCTACCGTGCCAATGAGTATGCGATTGAACGCATTAAAGAGATTGTTCCAATATGGAAAAAAGAAATATGGGAAGATGGCGAAGAATGGATCGGCGATCCGCGCCAGTATCATTCCAGTCTGGAGGAGAATCAGTGATGAATGTTTTACTTTTTGCCGGGCTTAAAGAAAAAATCGGGGACAGCAGAATCGCTCTGCCCGTCGAAGATGCAATCACAGCCGGAGATCTGCGGAACCTGATGTACACAAAGTTCCCTCAGATCGAAGGGGATGTTTTCCAGATTGCATGCAACGAATCATTTGTGAAGGATGGACATATAATCGAACTGAAGGATGAAGTGGCATTGATTCCACCGGTGAGCGGCGGATAATGAAAACGATCGGAGTGATTTTAGCCGGCGGGAATTCCACGAGATTCGGGGAAGATAAATCATTGTACCCGCTGGATGGAAAACCGATGTACCAGCATATTGCAGACAGCATCAGAAGTTCGCATACAGCAGATGAAATCATAGTGAGTACGAATGTCAGGCTGAAGACAAGTTTTGAATATGAGACAGTAGTGGATGACGGGAGATTTATGGATAAAGGGCCGCTCGGGGGACTGTTTGCAGCAGCAAGAGCATATCCGGACTGCAGGCTGCTGGTGATATCGTGTGATACACCGTATGTACCCCCTGCCTGGCTGAAAGAACTTCATGATGCAGCGGTTCAAAACAGCGATGCCATCATACTTACGAAAGCAGCAGACCATCTCCATCCATTGATCGGCGTTTATCAGGGCGGAGATCTGGGAGCGGCATTGGAGCGTCAGCTGAAAACGGGAAGACTGAGCATGAAAGCATTTTTTGAGAACAGGAAAACGATCGAGCTGGAAGCGGCAGGAAGCGGTGTTGAAGAGCACACGCTGATTAATATAAACCGTAAGACGGATTTACTCTGAGGAGGGGTGCAGTGGTTGAATCAATTACAGATAAACTTGGCAGACCGATAAGAGACCTGCGTATATCAGTGACAGACCGATGCAATTTCAGGTGCAGCTATTGTATGCCGAAAGAAATTTTCGGTGATGATTTTGAATTCATGAAAAGAGAAGAACTCCTGTCTTTCGAAGAGCTGGAGAGAGTGGCGCGCATATATGCTGAACTTGGAGTGAAAAAACTGAGGATTACAGGCGGGGAACCGCTTCTCAGAAAAGACCTCCATGAGCTGATTGCCAGACTCAATGATATTCCCGGCATCGAAGATATCGGCATGACAACAAACGGCATGCTCCTTAAAAAACACGGGCAGAAGCTGTATGATGCGGGATTAAGGAGACTGAACATCAGTCTGGATGCGATGGATGATCAGCTGTTCGGAGAAATCAACGACCGGGGGATCGGCACTTCACGCATTATTGAACAGATTGAGCACGCGATATCCCTGGGCTTCCGGATAAAGATCAACATGGTTGTCCAAAAAGGGTTGAATGAACATGAGATATTGCCGATGGCAAGGTTTTTCAAAACACTGCCGGTCACCCTTCGGTTTATAGAATTTATGGATGTGGGAAATGATAACGGCTGGAACTTCGACAAAGTCGTCACGAAAAAGGATATATTAAAAACACTGGAGGAAGAATTTGATCTGGAGCCTCTGGAGCCTGCATATTACGGCGAAGTCGCAAAAGTCTACCGTCATAAGGATGCAGAATCCCACTTAGGATTTATCACGAGTGTTTCAGAAAGCTTCTGTTCCACCTGTACAAGGGCGAGATTATCATCCGACGGCAAGTTCTACGGCTGCCTGTTTGCAACAGATGGTTTTGATATCCGCACACTGCTCAGGGAAGGCATCTCCGATGCGCGGCTCAAAGAGACATTAACCGGTGTGTGGAGTGAGCGCGAGGACCGCTATTCTGAATTAAGGACAGAGATTACAGCAGAACGCCGCAAACAGCGTAAAAAGATTAATATGAGTTATATTGGGGGATAAAACGTGGAGGGTCACTTCACGTTTTTTGTAACTGAGGAAGGAATATTATGAAGATTAATATACCCGCAAAACATCTGGTACTCTATGCATTGATGTGCCTGGGTGCCATCAGCGCCTTCATACTGTTTGGTCACAATCTATCTTTGATATTGGAAGATATAGTGATCGGCGGGAATGCGCCGGAGAGCACACGCGTAATATGGATGGCAGTGTTTTTCATACTGTTTACGATTATCACTCTGGCTTTTAAAGTGATCAGCCAGCACGTGGCAAATGGACGTATTGAGTCACTGGGTAAACAGATACTGGATAAAATCGATGACCGGACCGTGAAGTATTCAGAATCCATGCTGAATGCTGTATTCGTCCATCTTGAAAAATACCGGCCGTTTGAGAAAGTGTTCATCCCGACGGTCATTCAGACGATGGTGAAGCTGTGTGCAATCATAATCGCCATGTTCTTCATCCATAAAAATGCGGCGTTCATCATGATTTTCTCCGCACCGTTTATTCCGCTGTATTACATTTTGGTCGGATTGAAAACGGCAGACGAATCAAAAGCGCAGGCTGCACAATTCGATGAACTCGGGACTTTATTCCTGAATCTGATCCGCGGAAAGAACACAGTAAGGCACACGCAGTCGGAAAGTACTGTGATAAAACGGCTGAAGGCGTTCAATGCACGGTATGTAAAAGATACGATGAATATTTTGAAATATGCATTCCAGTCCACTCTGATGCTGGAATTCATCACGATTTTAGGCATTGGCCTGATCGCACTTGAAGTCGGGCTTCAGATCATTGTGTTTGAGAATATTACATTCTATGCAGCGTTCTTCACACTGCTGCTTGCACCTGAATTCTATAATGCGCTGAAAGTGCTCGGGATTGAATTCCATAACGGGAAACTTGCCCAGGGGAATCTGGAAATTATCGGGGAATGGCTGGAGAAGGAAACGATTCAGGAAGACTACCGGATACAGGACCTTGAAAACAATGCCATAGAACTAAAAAACATCACCGTCGGCCACGGGGCGGGGGCACTTCTGGAAAATGCAGAATTAAAGGTGCCTGAAACCGGCTTTACAGCAATTACAGGACCGTCGGGCATCGGGAAGACGACATTGCTGCGCACAATTTTAGGCCTGCATCCGCCTGCAGACGGCCATGTGCATATTAAAAATGATGATTTCGGCTATATATCCGACCAGGTGTATTTTTCAGACACCACGCTCTATGATTATGTATCTGACGGAGAATACGATGAGGAAGCGGTCATCGGTATTTTAGATCAGCTCGGTATGATGGAGAGCCTGAACAATCTGGAAAAAGGCATCCATACTGAAATTGTGAATCACAATATTCCGCTGTCGGGCGGGGAGATCGTAAGGTTGAAAATGGCAAGGGTGTTAATAAAACAGCCGCGGATCATACTTATGGATGAACCGACTGAATTTCTGGATGCAGAAACCGAACAGCTCGTTATGAGCCATCTGGAAAAACTGAAAGAAGAGGCCGCCATCATAGCGGTCGTCCACCGCAGGAAGCTTCTGAAGATTGCAGATCAGCATTACACATTATCAGATCAGCACATTGTGCCTCAAAAAGGAGGGCGATACTGATGGAATACTTGAAAAGGGAAAGAAAGCAGATCTTTTACAGTATACTCCTCGGCCTGGCCGGCGGACTCGTCGGTGTTGCGCTCTTCGGGCTCAGCGGCTACATGATCAGCCTGAGTTTCTTTGATCCGCCGTTTTTCATCATCATCCTGATCATTGCAGCGATTAAATTGTTCGGCATGATGAAAGGGGCATTCAGGTATATTGAACGTCTGCTGTCGCATGAAGCAACGTTCCATATGATAGGCAGACTGAGACTGAATTATTTTAAGAAATCACTGGCACTCGAAGAAGACACGCACAGTGTCAAATTCATCCAAAGATTAAATCAGCACTTTGACCAGGTGGAGAACTATTATATAAGAATCATCTATCCGTTTATTACAGCGGCACTTCTATCACTCATACTCGTACTGCTGGCATTTTATATCAATGTCCAGGTCGTGCTTGTAATGATTGCGGCATCATTGCTGCTCCTTTTTGTGATTCCGAAACTTTTTGAAAGTCTGACTTACAGAGAAGCGGAAAAAAGAGAAGAGACAGATGCGGCATTCTATATGAAACTCTACCATTACATCCATGACTACACTGAGCTGTTTGTAACAAAGCGCACTGAGCAGAATAAACAGAAAATGTATGGATTCCTGTCGCGCATTAAAAAAAGTGAAGATAAAAATGCAATGTATGAAAGTCTGATGAGCTGGACTGCCAATATCATCCAGCTTGCTGTGGTCATACTTGTCATTTTCATAATGTATCAGGAAACGTCACTGCTTGTGCCGATGGTCATGCTCCTTGTGCTCAGCTACTTCGACCAGGTCTTCCCGGTTATGGAACCGGCGAGCAATTACCGTACGGTTAAAAATGCGGTAAAGGAACTGGATACTGATAAAATGCAGGTGGAAAAAGAAACCGGCATCAGTACTGAAAAGAATATTGATAAAATAATAATAAACGATCTGGATTACCGGTATCCAGGCTCAAAGGCCAATGTTTTGAAAGATATTAATGTAACATTTGATGCGGGCAGGAAGCATGCAATCATCGGCAGCAGCGGATCGGGGAAAACAACATTGCTGAACCGTATTATAGAAGGCGATGATTCTATACGCTTATATAACAATGACGGAGAACTGGAGCGGGAGGCATTCATCAATAATGCGTCAGTAATGCCACAGCATCTCGATTTTTATAATGCATCCATAGCGGACAACATCACAATGTTCGGCCATATTAAAACATCAGTGGAAAATATCGAAAAAAGCCTGGAAGAAATGCAGATGGCATATTATACACCGGAGACGATGATCACCCACACCGGCAGACTATCAGGTGGGGAGCAGAAGCGGCTGCACTTCATCCGCATGATGATTGAAGATAACCACTGGTGGGTAATGGATGAACCAACAGCACGTCTAGATGAGGCACTTGGGGAAAAAGTCTGGAACCGTGTGCTTGATAAAGAAACAGTCATCGCCAGTACACATGACTTGAGCAGATTGGATGAATTTGATCAGATTCATTACATGGAGCGGGGAGAAATAATAGAATCCGGAAGTTACGCATCCCTAATGGCGAAAAAAGGTCCGGTCTATAGTGCTGTGGAGCGCTACGCAGATAATTTATAGTATTAGAACGGGTTAAATGCTAAGGTTAAGATAATTTAAAAAGAGTTCGGAAAGAAGTGGTTGAATGAAGAAAATAGCAATCGTAACAGACTCGGCGTCGGGATTGTCGCAGGAGTATATCGATCAGCATGACATAAAAGTGTTGCCGATGTCGGTAATTGTCGACGGCAAAGCATACAGGGAAAATGTAGATGCTTCTACAGAGGAAATATACAACATGCTGAAAAACAGTGGTGAAGGTGCCAAAACATCCCAGCCGCCAATCGGTGAGTTTATAGAAATGTACGAAGCACTTGATAATGACGAGGCTTACGATTCAATCGTGGCAATCCATGCTTCAAGTGAATTGACGGGAACCTACCAGAGTTCCCTGAGTGCGTCAGAAGATGTAAGCAAACCTGTTCATGTGATTGATTCCCGCATTGGAAGCTATCCACTTGGAAAAATGGTCAAAACAGTGGCCGAAGCCCGGGAGTCGGATGAACCCCTGCCTGATGTAGTGGAAAGAGTGAAAGATATGGCAGAAAACGCCCAGCTGTTTCTGCTGCCGCAGAGTTTCGGCCAGCTGAGGAAAAGCGGACGTGTATCGGCCTCCCAATCCATGCTTGCCTCACTCCTCAACATCCATCTGAAATTAATGTTCGATGATGGCAAGGTGGTTGTTGGAGAGAAAGTCCGCACAAAGAAAAAATTGGTCAATGCAGTAATGAACAAACTGGAAGAGCACGTAAAAGAAGATGCAGTGCGGACACTGGCGATTGTTCATGCCGGCAATGAATCATTGATCAATGAGTGGAAAGAACGCGTCGAATCCCGGCTGGGTGACCTGGAACTCATCATAGAGCCCCTCGTCCCTGTGGCCGGAGCCCATACCGGGCACGGTACAGTAGGATTTGGATTTATAAAAGGGTATTAAATCAGACGATTCGGAGCTGTTTCCGAATCGTTTTTATCTTTGATATATTTGTAAAGATAGCGTGTATAGGTAGCGAAGGTATATTAAAATATGGTAAAATACCCTTAATTATTACAAAAAACGGTAGGAGGTGACTACAATTGGGAAGGCGAATCTGAAAGCTGATCTGCAGAATAAAGTGTTGATAAATAGGATGATCCGTAAAGTAGAAAGCGCTTTTATAGAAGATTGTAGTCAAATATTACCGGAGGTGAATCCCTTTTAAAAAAGGGAACTAATTGGACATAACCACAATAGTAAATTTAGCATTATTCGTATTACTCATACTTCTTACAATGTTATTTGTAGGATCTGAGTTTTCATTGGTGAAAGCAAGAAAATCACGCATAGATCATTTGGTCGAAGAAGGCAGCAGACCAGCAAAACGGGTGCAGGGCATGACAGCACATCTGGATTATTATTTGTCTGCGTGTCAACTGGGAATTACAGTGACAGCCCTTGGACTTGGTTGGATAGGGGAATCAACATTTGAAGTCATCCTGCATCCCCTCTTCGACCTGTTAGGAATCCCGGCTGAACTCAGCACAGTATTTACAGTCGCAGCAGCATTTATGATCGTTACGTTCATCCACGTAGTCGTCGGTGAACTTGCACCTAAAACAGTTGCGATCCAGTATGCTGAAAAAATGGCTATGACATTATCAGGCCCATTATATTTCTTCGGCGTTGTGATGAAACCGCTCATCTGGTCGATGAACGGTACATCAAGACTGCTGCTCAGAATAATAGGGTTCAAGGTGATGCCGACAGAGCAGGCCCATTCGGAAGATGAGCTGAAAATCATTATGACCCAGAGTTATCAGAGTGGGGAAATCAACCATACAGAGCTCGCTTATATGCAAAATATTTTCTCGTTTGATGAAAGGCTCGCTAAAGATATCATGGTGCCGAGAACGCAGATGATCACACTGACAGATCCGGTGAACATCGATGATGTACTCGAGACTGTCAAAGAACATAACTACACAAGGTATCCTGTCGCAGATTCAAGCGGAGACAAGGACCAGATCATCGGGTTTATCAACGTCAGGGAGTTCCTTACAAATCACGTATCGGATGAAGACGTCACACCGGAAGAGTATATCCACGATCTGCCGCTTATTACAGAAGTATCACGCATCAGCGATGCATTGATCAAAATGCAGAAAGAACGCGTGCACATTGCACTCATCATCGATGAGTACGGCGGAACAGCGGGTATGATAACGATGGAAGACATACTGGAAGAGATTGTCGGGGAAATCCGTGATGAGTTTGATGAAGATGAAGAACCGGAACTTGTAAAAGTGGAAGATAACATCTACCATATCAACGGCCGCGTACTGCTTGATGATCTGGAAGAAAAATTCGACATCAGATTTGATAAAAGTGATGATATCGATACAATTGGTGGCTGGCTGCAAAGCATCAATACAGATATAGAAGTGGATGATTATGTTAATACTGAAAAAGACAAGTGGATCGTACTTGATATGGAAAATCACCTGATTAAACAGGTCGCACTGCTAAAAGATTACAACCAATTATCTGCAAATGAAAGAAATATGGAAAAAGACTAAATCAAAATGAGGTACGGACAAAGGTCCGCACCTCATTTTTAATTTGTATGTGCTTCTAAATATCTGTAGATGTCATAATCCAGGTAATTTCTTAGTATCATATTCAGCCTTACTGTTGGTATAGCTTTTTCACCATTTTCCATTGTTGTTTCCTGTACTGTGGAAAAATCAATGTCAGCTTTTCCAAGGTAGTAGGAGTCAGTACCTTCGTCATCATTCTTTTTCACGAAAATATAGATAGGGATATCATCCTCCCTATGGCCATTTAAAACACTTTTGACGTCTTTAGATTTAAGAGTTCTATTATTCTTGAAGTACCATTGGAGAATATGTTGGTCTAAAAACTTGTCATCATATTTCAAGGAGTCTTCAATGTTCTCGTCTTTTTCATATTTTATAAATACAGGGATAGTTTCATGTTTATTCCGATAACCATACATAGTAGAACTTTCATCCTTATCCCAATTTAATAAACGACATACATCTTGACGACTATATTTTTTGTACAGTGTTAATTGTTCTGAATGGTTATATTGGTGAGAATTCAAGAATGATAGTTTTAATACATCTTCTATTTGCTGCCTTATGAAACCATTTTTTAGAGCATCGTTGAATTCGTCAGTAATATTAATGAATCCGTCTTTAATTTCTAAAAGTGGATAACCATATTTCTTCCGGTTTGGTTCTGTAAAGAAATAATGGGTCAACACACCAATAATGGAATCCATTGTCTGGTCGGTCATATGGTAGCCTTCTTTGATCATCTTCAATTGAAATTCTCTGATATTGACCGGACCCTCCATCGCATCAAGTAATAATAACGTTTCCTGTACCCGCTTCCCTTCTGATATTTCCTGGGAAATAAATGTAAGTATGCGATGATCTCTATCAGATAGGGTGATATCTACTTCTTTTATCTTCTGTAAAAATTCGATGTAATGGTTATACTTGCTGAAAATGATCAACGGATCCATGACATCCAGATCTTTATGGAAATCTATGATCGCCGGCGTATGCCCAATCTTATTCTTTAGATAAATATACATTTCCCGCATGAATTTCTGACTGTTCAGTGTGGAAGTATTGATGGATTGATAAATTTTCTCTTTGGCAATCTTTTCAAAGTTGATCGTCGTTACACCGGAGATGGTATTCCGTGCATTGACCGACTTCCTTAATTTATCCTTGTTGTATGATTTGTCCCCGGTTAGGGCCACAGGAATCATATAGTTATTTTTATAGTTGCCGATAAAATCGATAACAGTCAAGTAATCCTTATCTTCATGCTTCCTCAGTCCCCGCCCGAGTTGCTGAACGAAAATGATGCTGGACTGTGTTTGCCTTAGCATGACGACTTGGTTGATGGAGGGTATATCGACCCCTTCATTGAATATATCTACCGTTATAATATAATCCAGCTGGCTGGACTCGAGTTTTGCGACTGCATTTCTCCGGTCGTCCTGCGAATCTTTTCCAGTGAGAGGGAGGGTTTTGTAACCCCTCCCGTTTAGCATATTGCTTATCTCCGTTGCTTCATTCCGATTGGAAACAAACATGAGTCCCCGGCGTTCCTCACCTGCATGGCCGTAGTATTCAATCTTTTCGATGATATGATTGATCCGCTCGTGACTAACAAGTTGAGTGAGGGATGTTGTCTCGTCGATCACAACGCCATCCCTTTCATAATCTGTAACACCGAAATAGTGGAATGGGGACAGTATTTCTTCTTCCAAAGCACGTTGCAGGCGGATCTCATAAGCAATGTTGTAGTCGAATAAAGAAAATATATCCGCATCATCTGTCCTTTCGGGTGTAGCGGTCATTCCAACTAAAAATTCAGGCTTTAGATAGTCGATGATTTTCTTGTATGTTGATGCACTGGAACGATGGGCTTCGTCAATGATGATGTAGTCGAAATCATCCGGATTGAATTGTTCTAAGTTGGCCGTTTTGGAAAGCGTCTGTACTGTAGCGAACAAGTATTTGGCACCCGTTTCCTTTTGGTTACCGCTGTAGACGCCAAACTCGGAATCATCCTCTTTAATCAATGAAGAGAAGTCACTTTTGGACTTGATCAAGATTTGTTCTCGATGTGCTAGAAACAACATTCTTTTTGGTTTATACTGCTTTACATCAAAGGCGGCCAGATAAGTTTTACCCGTACCTGTTGCAGATATCACCAATCCTTTATCTTTACCTTCAACACGAAGATTCCTCAGCTGATGCAATGCTTCTTTCTGCATTAAGTTCGGTTCGATTTTATCCTTAACGGCAGATTTATATTCGTATTTTGACTGATCTTCAATAATCTGAATGATTTTTCTGCGTTCAGGCTGCTCTACATATTCCGCTTCATATTTTTCAATCCATGTCTCATCAATGGGAGTGGCATTCCCCCACAGCATTTCGAAACTCTCATTGAAATGGTTGATGACCTCCCCGTTTTCCAGGCTGGTCAGCTTTAAATTGTATTCATAATTTTTCTTCAGTGCTGTGTCTGTCAGGTTTGAACTCCCGATGAACATGGCACTGTATCTTCTATTATTGAATATGTAACCCTTTGCGTGAAAACCTTCCTGGCTGGTAACCTTTACTTCGACATTTTCCAGTTTCAGAAGCTCTTTAAAAACTTTGGGCTTATTAAAATTTAAATATGTAGAAGTTACTATCCGGCCTTTGACATTCCGTTTAGCCAGTTCAAAGAGCGTCGACTTCAAAGTAGCAAGCCCGCCTTCTGTAATAAAAGCGACAGAAATCACAAATGAATCACAGATTTCCATCTCATCTAGTATGGGGGATAGAATATTTTCTTCACTGGAATTGATGATCAGCTTTGGAGGATGGTGTGCAATTTTATTGGAATTCTGATCCAAAAACCCTCTCTCGTACGCATTCAAAAGATTATCGTGATTGAGCTGCATTTAAACGCCTACTTTCTAAATCAGGATTACATCAATTATAAGGAAAGAAGTGCCCTTTTAAAAGATCAGCGTCATTTATTTTCAGAAATTTCCAATTAGATACGGTATATTATGGTAAAATATTTCTAATAACATAAGGGGTGTGTATATGGGTATATTAGAATTTCTTGCTACAGTAATACCTGTTGTAATGGTATTTTCTATTCCATTATATGCGATGTCCAGAAGTTTCAAGCAAAAGGATAAGAAGTTGGAGCTGAAAGAATTGGAAGACCAGAAAGAATTGGAACGGTTGAAACAGGAAAACTTTCTTCTCGAGAATAAACAGATGCAGATTGAACTCGATAAATTAAAAAAAGAACGGGAAGAGCGTTCGCTTAATCAGCCAAAGAACGAACGTTGGTTAATCGAAGAAACGAAAGAAGAGGAGTTATGACAGAAAGATCCCCTCAAGAGTTAAACTCTTGAGGGGATCTCCATGTCCATGCTAATTTGTCTTATGCTTTGTTGCCGCCGATTGCTTTCATGATGAATGATACAATTAAGATTAAAATAATTGCACCGAGTAAACCACCAATGATACTTACGCCGCCAACTGTAGGACCGAAGCTAAGTCCTAGCGCATTTGCGATTGAAGCACCGATTAAACCGGCGATAATGTTACCAATGATACCGAACGGTACATCTTTACCTAAAATAAGACCTGCAAGCCAACCGATGATACCGCCTACGATTAAAGTAATAATCCAACCCATTATCAATTCCTCCTTAAATACTAATTACTAAATAATAAATGCTTTATGGTTGTTCTAGTTAGTAAATTCCCATATTTGATGAGAGTTAAACAAAAAAATTAAAGTTTAGACGCGATTTGCATTAAGCCGGTCTTCTTTTTTGTATCTGTTCATCATGACCAGGAAGAGTATCAGGGCGATGGTGACGCTTACTGCGCTCGTGAAGTAGATTGTACTGTAACCGAATGCTTCTGCAACGAATCCATATGACATTGCCCCGAATCCTACCCCCAGATCGAACGCCGAGAAGTATGTCGCATTCGCCATGCCGCGCCTGTTGTTTTCCACGCGGTTAACTGCCCATGCCTGCAGGGCGGGCTGCACACAGCCGAAGCCGAATCCATATAATGCAGCGGCGATGAATAGATATGACGGGCTTGGCAAAAAGCCTAGCATTATCATGGCGATGATGATTGTAATTGATCCCGGTATAAATACCACGGCGATTCCTTTTTTATCATACAGGCGTCCGGCAATTATTCTGGACAGCATTAAAAATGCCGCATATATCATGAAGTAGAATTGAATATACTGTGAATCGAATCCTTTTTCGAAAGTATAAACCGGAAGGAACGTTGCGATTCCGCCAAATGTGACAGTGATAAAGAACAACAGGGAAGCGGCGGGTAAAGCGCGTTTTTCTACGATATCAAACCTAGGGACATACGTGTCTTTTGTTTTTTGGCTTTGATCCGGGGTGTCTGCTTTCTTATATTTGATGTTGGAAGCAAGGATGAGTGCGATGAACCCGAGTCCGCCACAGATGCTGAAGAGCATTGTAAAGGATATGTGATCTGTTAAAAAGAGTCCGAGCGCAGGACCGAATGCAAGTGCGATATTACCGCTGAGTCCATAATAGCCGAGTCCTTCTCCCCGTCGTTTTCTGGGAACAAGGTCGGTTGCGATTGTGCCGGAGGATGTGCTTGAAAGTCCCCATCCGGCCCCCTGCATGATTCTGACCAGAAGCAGAATGGTGATTGTATAACTGACGGCCAGAGAAAACATTGAAATCACAAAGATGATAAGACCCGTGATAAAGACCGGGGCCCGGCCTTTTGTATCCAGAAGTTTCCCGGCTGTGGGCCTGACAAGGAGTGCCGAGAAAGTAAAAATACCGACTACGATACCGATCCAGCGGTCACTTGCCCCAATTTCCTGTACAAAGAGCGGCAGCGTCGGCAGCGTCATCTGGAATGCGGTGAAAATGAAAAAGTTGACGATAACGATAAGTATAAAGTCCTTCGTCCATATTTTCTCTTTCGTTTCTGTCATTTAATTTCAACCTTCTTATTTTAATGATATTTATTTCCGGATAATTTTATTTCGAAATCCGAAAAGCACTGATAACCATTGTACAATATAGAAAATATTTTTTCATCCTTCATTAGGCTGAAAGGCCCCTGTTTTTGCATGGGGGGATTGTGTGGTAAAATGTAGAAAATTAAATGCAAAGGATAACCGTTGAAACGATGAATATTCTCATGATAAATAACCATGACTCTTTTACATACAATCTCGTGCATTATATGGAAGACTCTTCATATGATGTTGAAGTGATTGTTGTAAAACCGGAGTCTTTGTATGAAGAAATAATAGCAGAAAAACAAATCTCCGGAATTGTAATTTCGCCGGGTCCGTCACATCCAAAAGACCGGCCGGAAGTAATGGCGTTTCTAAGGAAGCATTGGGTCGATGTACCGATTTTAGGGGTATGTCTCGGTCATCAGCTGCTGTGGCATATGTCCGGCGGAATGGTGGAGCGGGGGAATCGTCCGGTCCACGGTCATGTTTCCCTGATCCATCACGAGGGTTCGGGGCTGTTTGAAGATATTCCATCACCATTTCATGTGACCCGCTATCATTCCCTGGTATGCAGCGGCCCGGTGCCTGAAGGGTTCGAGGTCTCAGCCCGGACTGAAGCGGGCACAG
Source organism: Salinicoccus sp. HZC-1 (assembly GCF_046736035.1). Taxonomy (GTDB): domain Bacteria; phylum Bacillota; class Bacilli; order Staphylococcales; family Salinicoccaceae; genus Salinicoccus. Next base: position 410,048 of record NZ_CP177130.1, read on the forward strand.
TAATGGGCATCCAGCATAAAGAGCATAATATTGCAGGGCTTCAGTATCACCCTGAGGCGATATTGTCCGAAAACGGGAGAAGACAGCTGGAGACATTTATAAGGAAGGCTCAAGAAGGTGACGCTCATGCACGTACATGCGAAGTTCAAGAAGGATGATGTGATTTCCGACTTATATTTTACAGCACCGGTTGATGTGCTCACAGAAACTGACTACAGTCTGGCATCGGCACTGCATCAGGCGGAGATATATGCCAAAGCAGGAAAGTACGTGATTCCGGCAGTGACATATGAAGCGGGATCGGGAGGCGCACAGGGCGAGTGGCCGGCCTTTGTCATTGGTGTTTTTGATGCGCCGGTCACCGAGGCGGTATTCAGCAGCGGTTACCGTGGAGACGGCGTATACAGGATGGGTGAATTGAAATTTTTAGAACACCAGGACGACTTCATGTACAATATAGAGAAAATCCGCGGCTACATAAGAGACGGCCATACGTATCAGGTGAACTATACGACACGCATGGAAGGAAATTTTTCGGGGGATGCCCATGCCCTATTCCGGCAGCTCACTTCAAATAACAACGGGGACTACGCCATATTCATCGCATGGGACGGCAGGTCCATTGTCAGCTGCTCCCCGGAACTTTTCTTCGAAGTGGATGAATACCGCCGCATCAGGACACGGCCGATGAAGGGGACTGCGAAGCGTTACAGTGATGCTGCGGCGGATGCTGAGAGCTATACATTTCTAAAGGATTCAAAAAAGGACCGGGCGGAAAATGTGATGATTGTGGATCTTTTAAGGAACGATCTTTCCAAAGTGGCGAAGGCGGGGACTGTGGAAGTGCCGGAATTATTTACGATTGAAAAGTACGAAACAGTCTATCAGATGACTTCGACGGTTGAAGCCTGCCTGCGCGATGATGTCGGTTTGCCGGAGATTATGAATGCATTGTTCCCCTGCGGTTCCATCACGGGGGCGCCGAAAGCAATCACCATGGAAATCATCGGAACTATGGAAAATACACCCAGAGGGTTTTACTGCGGCACACTCGGTATGATGTTCCCGGATGGTACAACGGTATTCAACGTGCCGATCAGAACCCTCTATATAGAGGCCGGACGATACATATATGGCGCGGGGGGCGGAATCACCTATGATTCCGATCCCGAGTCCGAGTATGCGGAGATGGTTGCGAAGACATCTTTTCTAAAAGGCGGCATGTATCAGCTGATTGAAACCATGCGTCTTGAGGACGGTGCGGTGAAGCGGCTGGATTTACATGAAGCGCGCATCTTAAAGTCTGCCGGAAATCTATCCTATACATTGCCCGACTTTAAAAAATCCGTTCTGGCCTATACAGCGGCACAGAATCTGGACGTGGCAGACGGCCTCTTTAAAGTGAGGGCGGCGGCGGAACTGGATGGCACAGTGTCGGTCACCCATGCAATGATCGGGGAAACGGATGCAGCCGAAGCGAAACTTGCCAATGGAGAGATTAAAGCTCCGGCAGTGTTTTTGGAAAATAAAACAACGGTAAGGCATCAATACCATAGTACAGACAATGAATTCAGTATCGTTTTGTATTATAATGAATATCATCGAGTGACCGAATTCAATATCGGTAATCTAGTTGTTGAAGAAGCAGGCGTGTTTTATACGCCTCCGCTGACGGACGGATTGCTGGGTGGTGTGATGCGCCGGTCACTTATAGAGCGTGATGTATTGCGGGAGCGGAGTTTTACAAAAACTGAACTTATCCGGAAATATACCGGCGGGGATATACAGTTATATATGATCAACAGCTTAAAAGAGTGGGTCAAAATCAGTTTGAATGTTTCGGGGTGAAACCATGTTAACCATATTTTTAATATTACTCGTCATCGGCATCGTGCTGTTCACGCACTTTACAGTGACTTATCTCATTGAAAACGATATTAAGATTGTCGGTGTATTGTTCGCTTTTGTCGGTGTGATCGCAGCCATAATCGTTCTGCAGTTTATAATCAGCGGCATGACAGAATTCGTTGCAGGAGAACTTTCGTTATTTTACAGGGATAATTAGGTGTTTTAAATAGGAGGAAGAAAGATGATTTTTGCAAATGGAGACTGCTATATTACGTATCAGCAGGAAGAATTGATCAATGATGCCGACCGGACACGGATTGAAGCGGGATTTGAAAAAGAGGACCATGTATATCTGTCAGATCTGCAGGCGACGGAACATACATTAACATTTCTTTATTCACCGATTAAAGTAATGGAAGAACATAATACAATTGAACCGTGTCATCTGGTAATAGATGAAGTCAGGGCGTTTCTCGTCAGAATGGAGGTTGCAGCATGAGCCTTATTATACAGGACAGCGGACTGCTGACGATTCTGCAGACACTGGACCCCGAGCAATCAACCGCCGGCAATGAATATAACGGTGCATGCGACCGGCTCGCGCATCAGCTGGCGAATCAGCTGGTCGGCAACGATACATCAGCGCCGACCATTGAAATGACACTCCAGCCTTCAGTGATCAAGTTTACAGAACCGACAATCATCGCTTTCAGCGGTGCAGGTTTCAAAGCAAAATCGGGCGGGCGTGATATATTCATTAACCGCATTTATCTTTTTGACCGCGGAGATACGCTTGAATTCATTCCGCAGCCGAAAGGCAACCGGGTCTATCTGGCAGTGGCGGGCGGATTGAAAGTTGAAGGCTCGAACGTCCTGAAATCCGGTGATGAAGTAGTGATGTGCCGTGACTATACTGCGCATCACGATGAACTGTTCAACATGCTGAAACGCCACAATGAAGTGAGCTGGGGCGTGGATACTTATGCCCTTGTCGAAGTCTACCTTTCAGATACTTACCATCTGGTCAGACGTCCGGATATTTCAGATGAAGTATATACCCGTCTGGAGTCTGGCGAATATACGGTGAGAAATGAAAAGAACAGGGTTGCCCTGTATGTGGACGGCCCTGAAATAGATCTGGGGAATGCCGGTATCGAACATGCGGGGGTAAAAGGCGGCGTGCACATCGCTGACAATCAGCCGGTGCTCGCGCTGAATGACTTTAACAAAGTGACGACCGCACCGCAGGTCGGGACGATACCGTCATACCATCTGCACAAGCTTTCCCAAAAGCGCACAGGCTCTAAAATTCAATTTAAAGTCATTGATGCCGAAGATGCACATGCCAATCTGTACGCTCACCATCTATGGGTGAAGAGTCTGTTTAAAGCGATAGACTATAAACTTTCCAAAGAACTTGTCAAAGAAAAGATGTAGGAAATGACTTTTTATGGTTTGGGACGATATTGTCCCGGACCATTTTTTCATGATGAATAAAAATCGGGGGAAACTGAAAAATTTTTACCGGAAAATGGCCGGAGAAACAACAAAAAAAGGCTGAAATAAGGTATAATAATATATCAGTAAAAACGAATGCTGATGTCAAATCAGCATATGGTGGGAATGGTTTTGACATGAGGAATATTTTAAAACAGTATTTTGGATTCGATAAATTTAGACCAAAACAGGAAGAAATCATAAATTCAGTGGTGGCAGGCAACAATACGCTGGGCATACTTCCGACGGGATCCGGCAAGTCAATCTGTTTCCAGGTTCCCGGACTGAAATATCCCGGACTGACTCTGGTTATTTCCCCGCTGATTTCTTTAATGCGCGACCAGGTGGAAGCTTTGAACAATCAGGGCATTCCCGCAGCTTATCTGAACTCGACGCTTAAGAAAAGAGAAATTGATTCTCTGATGGCCAATTTGGAAGCGGGGCACTATCAGTTCCTCTATGTTGCGCCGGAACGGTTTAACAATGGAGAATTCACCAATTTAATCAAACGGCTCGATGTGCCGCTGATCGCTTTTGATGAAGCGCACTGTATTTCCAAATGGGGGCATGACTTCAGACCGAGCTACCAGAGCATTATACCGATATTGAAATCTCTCCTGCCGGATGCGGTCACTGTCGGACTGACAGCTACCGCCACTCTGGAAGTACAGGAGAATATTCAGGAACTCCTGGATATCGGAATGGAAAATGTCTTCACAACCAGTGTGGCAAGGGAAAATCTGCACCTGAACGTAAACACGACATATCAAAGAGAGCAGTTTATTCTCTCCTATATACAGGGAAAGCCCGGCTTGTCCGGCATAATATATGCGGCCACACGGGCGGAAGTGGAGAAGATATCGTTATTCCTCACAGACAACGGTGTGGATAACGTTATTTACCACGGCGGTCTCGGCAAGGAAGAGCGTAACCGCAACCAGCAGCAGTTTGTCACAGGCGATACGAATATCGCTGTCGCAACCAATGCTTTCGGTATGGGGATTGATAAGCCGGATATCCGTTTCATCATCCACCACAATCTGCCGGGGGACATAGAGAGCTATTATCAGGAAATCGGGCGTGCCGGACGTGACGGCCAGGTCAGCGAATGCATATTGCTGTCCAGCCCCCGGGATATTAACCTGCATCAGTTTTTTATCGACCGTTCAAGTTCATCCGAGCAGTATAAAGATCACATGAGGGCAAAGCTCGACCGGATGATCCAGTACAATCGCACAAGCAAATGTCTGAGCAGCTTCATTACAAAGTATTTCGACCCTGATGAATATGTGGAAGAATGTCTCGTGTGCTCGAACTGTAAAAATTCCGAACGCAGTTATGATATGACGGGTGAGGCAAAAACCATCGTGGAACTCACCCGGAACTGTGAACTGCCTTTGACCAAAGAACAGACGATTCAGGTTTTAAGAGGCGAGATGACGGAAAACGTTACATCACACAGCCTGGAACAAGTGGAATCATTCGGCCGGATGGACAGCTACCTGACAAGTGAGATCAACCATCTACTGGAAGAAATGGTTCTCAGAGGCTACCTTCACCTTGAAGAGGAACACCTGTATACTGTGAGCAAGAGTGAAATGATATTGGACGGCGACCTGACGCTTAAGACAGTGCCGTTCAGGAAACACTTCAACGAGAAGGTGGATATCAGTACAGCTTCTTCTCCGAATGAACTGCTTTTCCGGAAACTTGCAGAAACACGCACGTTGGTGGCTGATAAATATAATCTGACGGAAGAGGACATTTTTACGGATGCCACACTGCGTGAATTTGCCAAAAAAATGCCTGCGTCCAAACAGGACATGGTGAACATCCAGGGCGTCGGCAACTACAAGCTGAAACATTACTGTCCACACTTTCTGGAAACGATCAGTGCGCATCAGGAAAGTGTTTTTGTCACTGAATAAAAATAATAAAAAGCCGGTCCTTTTTAAAGGTGCCGGCTTGACTATTGCTTGAGATTAAACTTTGCCTGGTCTATTTTTCATGTACATATAGTAGCTTGCTGCAAAGATGATGATGTATCCGATGATGGATAACGTATCCGGAATGTTACCGAAAACGACGATACTGAACATTGCTGTAAACAAAATCGTCGAGTAGAAGAATATTGAAATCTCCTTGGCCGGTGCATAACTGTAGGCGATGGTCAGACCGAACTGTCCGACAGCGGCGAACACACCCGACAGGACCAAAGCCCAGAACTGTACAGTGGACATAGGTTCAAACTGCCACAGGAAAAAGGGCAGCAGTACGGCACATGAGAAAAATGAAAAGTAGAATACGGTTGTATAGAACTTTTCCCGGCTTCCCAGTACGCGGAGTACTGTATAGGCGCCGGCTGCAAACAACGCACCGGCCACACCGATCAGCGCGTAGGCTGTATCACTCGACATGGAGGGCTTGATGATAAAGAGTGCGCCTGCGAACGCGATGATGATTGAAATCACCTGAAACCGGCGTACATATTCCTTTAAAAACACCGCACATAGAATGATGGTGAAAAAGGGGCTGAGCTTGTTAAGTATATCGGCATCACTGAGGACCATCCTGTCTATGACAAAGAAATTCAGGAGCACACCGATTACACCCAGAGATGAACGGGTGATCAGCAGAAGCTGGTTTTCCCTGTGTCCGAAAAACTTTTCTTTGTAGTATACAACAAAGCCGAGCGCCATCAGCATGGCTATGAAGTTCCTGAAGAAAACTTTCTGAACGGTAGGGAGGTCCCCGCTGTACTTAACAAACACAGCCATTAAACTGAAACCAAGCGATGATATGATGAGGGCGATAATCCCTTTAACTGTGCTGTTCATTAAAAGTGTCCCCCGATTTTAAAATATAAAATTTCATACTTGTGAGTACAAAGAATTTTACCGAAAAATTTTATAAAAAGTATGGCCCCAGTATAACATATGAGCAGAGGGAGTTCGGGCTGTTTTATGTGAATTTATTTCGCTGAAATTACAATTTTATCCTTTGCTTTAATACATGATATATGGCATCATAGAATTTGCAAAGAGCACATATGGTGTTTAAAATTACAACAAAACACTACATGTAGTGTTTGAAACCCTCGGGAAAAGTGTAAAGGTGAATATGAAGACAGAAATGAATTCGGACGGAAGTTCGTTTTATTTTATTTTTGCCAGTATTGGAGAAGGGGAGGGATGGTATGCTGATTGCATTCTATTCCATGACAGGAAACGTCCGGCGGTTTATAAAAAACACGCACCTGGCTGAACAGTTTGATGTCCATGAAATCCGGGCAAACAACAAAGAAGAGCCGGTGGATGAGCCATTCATCCTGGTTACAAGCACATACGGCAACGGCGGTATCCCGGGAGAGGTTCAATCCTTTCTGCGTGTGAACCACCGCAGCATGATTGCAGTGGCCTCAAGCGGCAACCGCAACTGGGGAAGGGATTTTGCACGTGCGGGAGAGCACATCAGCGACGAGTACAGTGTACCGCTTATCTTAAAATTCGAGCTGCACGGCACTCCGCAAGATAGAGAAGATTTCATTGAAAAGGCAGGGGCTATACATGAAAGTATTAGACGAGAAAAAATACAATCATATTGAGTTGAATAACGAAGTCACAAAGCGTGACGAAACCGGGTTCTATCAATTGGACAAAGATAAAGAGGCGCTTGAAGTTTTCAAGGAGGAAGTGAAGGATAAAACAATTCATTTCGATACCGAACTTGAGCGTCTGCACTATTTAGTGGACAACGACTTCTACTACAACTTATTTGAAGAGTACTCCGAGGAAGATGTAACGGAGATTGTTGAACAGGCAGACTCCATTCCTTTCGAGTTTAAGAGTTACATGGCTGCAAGCAAGTTCTTCAAGGATTACACACTTAAAACAAATGACAAAAAGCAATATCTCGAAGATTACAAGCAGCACGTCGTCATCGTAAGCATGTACCTTGCCAAAGGAAATGTGGAGCAGGCGAAACGCTTCATCGTGTCTATGATTGAACAGCGTTATCAGCCGGCGACGCCGACATTCCTGAACGCAGGACGCGCACGCCGCGGTGAAATGGTTTCATGTTTCCTCCTGGAAGTGGATGACAGTCTTAACTCTATCAACTATATCGATTCCACAGCGAAACAGCTGAGTAAAATCGGCGGCGGTGTTGCAATCAACCTTTCGAAACTGCGTGCCCGCGGAGAAGCGATCAAAGGCATTGAAGGGGTTGCCAAAGGCGTACTGCCTGTCGCAAAAGCGCTGGAAGGCGGATTCGGCTATGCCGATCAGCTTGGGCAGAGACCGGGTGCCGGTGCGGTATACCTGAACATTTTCCATTACGATCTGCCGGAATTCCTGGATACTAAAAAAGTGAACGCAGACGAAGACATCCGTCTGGCGACAATTTCCACAGGGCTTGTCGTCCCATCCAAATTCTTCGATCTGGCTAAAAATGACGAACCATTCTATTTGTTTGCGCCCCATACGGTTGAGCGTGAATATGGCCAGACACTTGATGATATGAATCTGGATGAGATGTATGATGACCTTGTGGCAAACGATAAAGTGAAAAAACGTAAGCTTGATGCACGTGAAATGTTAAATACGATTGCCCAGACACAGCTGCAGTCGGGTTATCCTTATATCATGTTCAAAGACAATGCGAACAAAGTGCATCCATTGAAAGAAGTCGGACAGATTAAAATCAGTAACCTGTGTACTGAAATATTCCAGCTTCAGGAAACATCGACAATCAATGATTACGGTACAGATGATGAAATCCGCCGTGACATTTCATGTAACCTGGGTTCACTCAACATTGCGAACGTCATGGACTCCGGTAAAGTCCGTGAATCCGTTCATGAAGGAATCGAAGCATTGACACTGGTAAGTGACGACACTTCAATCGCAAATGCTCCGGGTGTTAAAAAAGCAAACGATGAGCTGCACTCTGTCGGTCTTGGAGCGATGAACCTCCACGGTTATCTGGCCAAGAATAAAATTAATTATGAATCTGAAGAGGCAAGAGATTTCGCCAACGTATTCTTCATGATGCTCAACTTCCACTCCTTGGAAAAATCCATGATGATTGCCAAAGAACGCGGAGAAACTTTCAAAGACTTTGAGAGATCAGAGTATGCGACGGGCAAATATTTCGAGAAGTACATTGCTGAAGCAGTGGAGCCGAAATCCGATAAAGTGGTGGCAATGTTCTCCGATATCCACGTTCCGACTCAGCAGGATTGGGAAGCGCTCAGTCAGGAAGTAATGGAGCATGGCTTATTCCACGCGTACCGCCTGGCGATTGCGCCGACGCAGAGTATTTCCTATGTGCAGAACGCAACGAGTTCAGTAATGCCGATCGTCGATATGATCGAGCGCAGAACTTACGGCAACTCGGAAACATTCTATCCAATGCCGTTCCTGTCTCCTGAAACAATGTGGTATTACAAGAGCGCATTCAATACTGATCAGATGAAAATCATCGATATGATTGCGGCGATCCAGCAGCACGTAGATCAGGGAATCAGTACAATCCTGTACGTCAACTCTGATATTTCTACGAGATCACTGGCGAGACTTTATATCTATGCGCACCATAAAGGATTGAAGTCACTTTATTACACAAGAAACAAATTGCTCAGTGTGGAAGAATGCACAAGCTGTTCCGTATAATCTAAACGATCGATCGCAAAGGAGTCCTGGAAATGATTGCAGTAAACTGGAATAAAGAAGATGACATGACAAATGTATTCTGGCGACAGAATATCTCACAGATGTGGGTGGAGTCCGAGTTCAAAGTCTCTAAAGACTTGAGCTCCTGGGACGGCATGTCAGATGATGAAAAAGATACATTCAAAAAAGTGCTGGCTGGTTTGACCGGTCTGGATACACATCAGGCAGATGACGGGATGCCCCTCATCATGCTTCACACAGATGACCTCAGAAAAAAAGCGGTATATTCGTTCATGGGGATGATGGAGCAGGTACACGCAAAATCATACTCTCACATTTTCACGACATTGCTGTCGTCTAAAGAGACAAATGATCTTTTGGACCACTGGGTGATTGAAAATGAACAGCTTAAGTATAAAGCCGACAAAATTGTCAGCCGCTACCATAAGCTGTACGGCAAGGAAGCGTCTGTATACGACCAGTATATGGCGCGTGTAGCGAGTGTATTCCTGGAGTCGTTCCTGTTCTATTCAGGATTCTACTATCCGCTGTACCTTGCGGGACAGGGCAGAATGACGACAAGCGGGGAAATCATCAGAAAAATACTTCTCGATGAGTCCATCCACGGTGTGTTCACCGGACTGGATGCACAAATGCTCAAAGCAGAGCTTTCAGACGAAGAGCAGGAGCGTGCGGATAAAGAAATGTATGAACTTCTGAAAGACCTTTATGCAAACGAAGAAACATATACAAAAGATCTGTATGACAAACTCGGTCTTACTGAAGACGTGCTGAATTACGTTCAGTACAATGCGAACAAGGCACTCGCAAACTTAGGTTTCGATGCTTACTTCGAAGAGAAGGCGTTCAACCCGATTATTGAAAATGCACTGGATACAACAACGAAGAACCACGATTTCTTCAGTGTTAAAGGTGACGGCTATGTATTGGCGCTTAACGTGGAATCCATCAAGGATGAAGACTTCGAGTTCGAAGATGTAAAATAAAAAAAACCTCTGCATGCCATAGACATGCAGAGGTTTTTTTTATTATCTTAAGCAATTGTATTGACAATTCAGAGAAATATCATATGATTAAGGTAGAGTTTTTCAACTGAATACTATAGATTCTTTCGGGGCTGGGTGAAAATCCCAACCGGCGGTAAGCTTTAAAGCGAGCCCGCGACCCGTATCGTTTTTCACGGTACGGCTGATTCAGTGGAAGTCTGAAGCCGACAGTTAAAGTCTGGATGGGAGAGAGAATAGTGATGCAGCATACTTTTAAAGGCAGCGGTTATTTTTGGTACCTTAAAACAGTACGCTTATACTCGGTATTGCTTTTGAGCAATGCTTATTTCTGCATACATTAATCGACGCCGGAGGATATTTTACTATCCTTCGGCGTTTTTACATTCAGGAGGGAAAGACTTGAATCGATATATGAAAATGGCACTTGAACTTGCAAAGATGACAGACGGCCAGACAGGGAAGAACCCGCCGGTAGGCGCCGTCATTGTCAAAGACGGCAGCATTATAGGAATGGGGGCGCATCTGGGCTACGGCCAGCCGCATGCCGAGAGGCAGGCGCTGGCATCCTGCAGCGAGGATCCGGCCGGTGCAGATATTTATGTGACACTCGAGCCGTGTTCCCATCACGGGAAGACACCGCCGTGCACCGATGCGATTATCGAAGCGGGCATCAGATATGTTTACTACGCTGAACAAGACCTTAATCCTAAAGTGAGCGGGCATGATGTGCTCAAGGCTGCCGGGGTGAATGTTGAACATATGCCGAATGATGCGGCACAGGAACTGTACCGGGCTTTCTTCAGCCACTTGATGCGGAAACGTCCGAATGTGACGTTGAAATGTGCGATGAGCGTGGATGGCAGGCTTGCGCTTGACGACGGGACCAGCAAATGGATCACCGGCGAAGCAGCACGGGCGGATGTGCATAACGCGCGGCATGTTCATGAGGCAATCCTCGTGGGCGGGCATACTTTACTGAATGACGATCCCCGGCTGACGACGAGAATCGAAGGCGGCGGACGGTCGCCGCGGCCCGTGGTTTTGCTGGGCAAAGGCAAACTCCGCCAGGACCTTGCGATTTTCAGCCATCCCAGACGCCCGGTCATCTATACGACGAATAAAGACAATTTGGAATTTGAAGACCGGTGTGATATTAAAATCGGTGACTGGAGCCTGCAAGCAGTCCTTGATGACTTATACGGAATGAAACTGACTTCACTTTTCGTAGAAGGCGGTGCTTCAGTCCTTACTTCATTTATAAAAGAAAAATTATATGATCAAATATTTATATACGTTGCCCCGAAAATATTTGGTGAATCAAGGCATGCTCTGTACAGGGAAAAGATCTTTTCCATGGAAGAGGCAGTGCAGCTGAGATTGGTGGATGTTGAAAAGCTCGGGCCGGATTTAAAAATAACTTACGGAAAGGCTTGAGCATATGTTTACAGGGATTATCGAACAGGTTGGCAGAGTGAAACAGGCGGAAGATACAGGAAAGCACACGGTATTTGAAATACTGACGGGAATTTTTGATGATATCGCGCTTGGAGATTCCATCAATGTGAATGGCACATGTCTGACAGTGACGGAAATCAGGGAAAAATCTTTCACCGTGGAAATGGTGAATGAAACGAAACGCATCACAAGTCTCGGCACAGTCCGGGACGGCGATGCAGTGAATCTGGAGCGTGCGCTGACACTGAGTACGAGGCTCGGGGGCCATATCGTATCCGGGCACGTTGACGGTACGGGGGAAATCACCGATATTTCCTATGACGGCAGCGCGATGGTCATGCATATTAAAGTACCGGAGCACTTGATGAAATACATGGCTGAAAAAGGATCTGTTTCCATAGACGGCATCAGCTTGACGCTTTTTGATGTCCGGAAGGCATCATCCGAAATCATTCTCAATCTCATTCCGGAAACGCAGGAGCGGACCACACTCTCCGGCAAAACCGCCGGGGATCTGGTTAATATTGAAGCGGATATGCTGATGAAGCACGTGGAACATTTATTGGAAGCGGGTGTTAAAAATGTTTGATTCTATAGAAGCGGCAGTTGAAGATTTGAAGCAGGGCAGACTGGTCATCGTCGTCGATGATGAAAACCGTGAAAACGAAGGGGATCTGGTCGGTGCGGCTGATTTTATCACTGCCGGGGAAATAAACTTCATGGCAACGCATGCCCGCGGGTTGATATGTACGCCGGTGACACGGGAAATCGCACATAAAGCGGGACTTTCCCCGATGGTGACAAACAACAGCGACCCATACGGAACGGCATTTACAGTCTCGATCGATCATATATCTGGAACGACCGGCATCAGTGCCCACGAGCGTTTCGACACGATTCGTGCACTCGCCGCCTCCGATGTCCAGAAAACGGAATTCAATACACCGGGCCACGTCTTCCCGCTGATTGCGAAAGATGGCGGTGTCCTTGAACGCATGGGACATACGGAAGCATCCGTGGACCTTGCGAAACTTGCCGGGGCTGCTCCGGTCGGTGTCATCTGTGAAATCATGAATGAGGACGGCACGATGGCCAGAGTGGATGACCTTGAGCAGTATAAGGCAAAACACGATCTGAAAATGATTACGATTGAAGACTTGAAAAAATATATGAAGAAATATTCAGGCGTGACACTGGAGAGCACAATTAATCTGCCGACGGATTACGGAAAATTTAAAATGTACGGCTTCGTGGATAACAGTACAGGGAAAGAGCATCTTGCCCTGGTGCATGGTGAACTCACAAAAAATATGAATGTCCGGATTCATTCGGAATGCCTGACGGGAGATGTATTCCACAGTAAACGCTGTGATTGCGGGGATCAGCTGGAACGTGCGATGAAGATTATGAGCAAGGAAGACGGCATCATCCTTTATATGAGGCAGGAAGGCCGCGGCATCGGTCTGATCAACAAGCTCAAAGCGTACGAATTGATCGAGCAGGGCTATGATACGGTCAGTGCCAATGAACACCTCGGTTTCAATGCCGACTTAAGAGAATACGACGTTGCAGCAGAAATGCTGAAGCAGCTCGGCATAAATGCAGTGACCCTGCTCAGCAACAACCCGAGGAAGATCAAAGGGCTGGAAGACGAAGGCATTTCAGTCAACCGTCGCAGCCACATCATCAAAGCCAATGTTGTAAATAAAGATTACCTGAAAACAAAAAAAGAGAAGCTGGGACATCTACTCTAGGAGGACAACTTAAAATGAATAAAATCGAAACGAACATGATCGGTACAGGTCTTAAAATCGCAATTGTTGCAGGAAGATTCAATGACTTCATCACATCCCGGCTCGTTGAGGGAGCGGAAGGGATGCTCACGGGCCACGATGTAAAATCAGAAGATATTGATCTGCTGTACGTCCCCGGCGCATTTGAAATTCCGCTCGCTGCGAAAACACTCGCTGAATCGGGAAAATATGATGCAGTCATCGGACTTGGCTGCGTCATCCGAGGCAGCACGACGCACTATGATTATGTGTGTAATGAAGCGGCAAAAGGGATCTCCCAGGCAGGCATGACGACAGGCGTGCCGGTGATGTTCGGTGTGATTACAACAGAGAATATCGAACAGGCGATTGAACGCGCCGGTACAAAGGCGGGCAACAAAGGGGCCGATGCCGCCGCAGGAGCGATTGAAATGGCAAACGTGATGAAACAGATCAAAAACAACTAGGTTTTATTTTAAAAGTGAAAAGCTGTGCCGGGATGCCGATTATTTGGAGCATTCCGGTTTTTTTATGTGAGAGATGAGGATGTATGAATGATATACATGGAGGCACGGGAGTGTAATGACTGTTTCGCAAACAGGATCGGAAAATCTTCTTTCTTGTCGACTCAACCGAACGCACCCATAATTTTGTCATAATTACTTCAACTAAATTTCAAATATCGGGTGAACGCTGGTATATAATAGATGCTAAAATGAATGTCAGGGCTTAAAATCGAAATACAAAAGGAGAAACTATATATGAAATTCAAATCTTTATTCTCTTCAATTCTTGCTGCTTCACTGCTGCTTGCAGGATGCGGCACGGACGGCGAGAACTCGGAAAGCGGCAACTATGCCGGGCATGAAGAAGGCTCGGATGATGAAGTCAGATCACTGGACGTTGATCTGGAAGCTCCGGAAACGACAGCAGCCGGTGAAACTGTTGAATTTACCGCACATGTCTATTCCAACGGGGAAGATGTGACGGATGCGGACAAAGTCGAGTTCGAAGTGCTTGATTCGGAAGATAACAGAGTGGACATGATTGAAGCAGAGCATTCGGAAGCGGGTCTGTATACAATCGAGTATACATTTGAAGAAGCGGGTGAATTTTCCGTGATTTCCCACGTGGATGCACTTCAGATGCACACAATGCCTGAAAAGCAGATTACAGTGGAATAAAACCCGCATCTGCTTCGATTTCTGCAACTTATCTTGTTTGTATTGTTTGCCATTAAGGTTTACAATATATATATAATTCGAAGCACAAATTCAGGAGGTAGCCATGGAGTTGCAGGATAAGACGTATGTTGTGTCGAATGCCGCAAAATCACTGGGCAGAGAGCTGTCGATGCATTTGGCAAATCTGGGTGCAAATGTGATTTTAGCAGGAATTGAACATGTTGAATTGGATAACCTCTTGGGAGAACTTCAGGAAGAATCAGAGGGGAATCATAAGGTGGTTATGCTTGAGCAGTCGAAAGAAATTGACTGGCTGGCCATCATGGAAGAAATACAGGAAGAATACAGCACACTCAACGGAATTATACTGGTACATACGATATTCACCGAGAACCGCTCGGTATATGATGTTTCTTTTGATGAGTTCAACCACGTGATGTACGAACATGTCTGGGGGACTTACCTGGGCATCCGTACACTGCGTCCGATGCTGAAGGATGAGCGAGATGCAAAAATCATCAATGTAATCGAACCATCATTTGAAGATGTATTTGAAAGAAACTTATATTACACCGTCACAGGAGCGATTGAGGCACTCACACATTCTACTGCGATTGAACTCAGGAAAGAAGATGTGGATGTATACGCGTTAAGTTACCGTCCTTCAATCAGAGAAGGAGAGTCTCCGGAGCGTTCAAATCCGGAAGCGATCAGTACAGTAATGTCGATTTTATCCGGCAGCGGGAAAGCCCCGACGGGTGAAACAATCATCATCAATTAGATAATTGTTAACGATTTGTGACAAGAACCAGCCGGAATGAAAGCGGTTGGTTTTTTCATGTGAAAATATTCCGAATTCAGTTGAAAACTAAATATTTCACTGTATAATAAGAATCATGGTTATCACTGATAATCATTATCAGTTGAGGTGGCTTTCTATGATAAGAAAATTATTTAGACAAGACGTACTTATAATTATACTTTTGATATTTTCCGTTCTATCTATGTTTGTAGGTGTTGTTGACCTGCATCCGGGTGATTTATTTAACTTGAGTGAAGAACAGCGGGGCATCCTTTTTAACAGTCGGTTACCCAGAACAGTATCCATTATCATTGCCGGTGCATCACTCGCTGTCTGCGGCCTCATCATGCAGCAGCTGACACGTAACAAGTTCGTTTCTCCAACGACAGCGGGAACGATGGAGTGGGCACAGCTCGGCATCCTGATCGGGCTCATATTCTTTCCGGGAGTGAGCATGCTGGGTAGGCTTTTATTCGCTTCCGCATTGGCGGTTGTCGGTACAATGCTGTTTATGCAGATCATTTCGAGAATAAAGTTCAAAGATATCATCTTTGTTCCATTAATCGGTTTGATGCTCGGGGGCGTGGTTGCCAGTATCAGCACTTTTATCGCACTCAGAACAAATATGCTGCAGGCAATTTCCAGCTGGATGCACGGGAGTTTCTCGACGCTTATTGCGGGCAAGTATGAAATACTGTATATCAGCATCCCACTTTTTATAGTCGCTCTTTTTTATGCGCACCAGTTTACGGTTGCCGGAATGGGGGAGGATTTCTCCAAAAATCTGGGACTCGACTATCAGAAGGTGCTTTACATAGGTTTATTTATCACAGCAGTCATTACAGCACTGGTTGTCGTATCAGTCGGTATGCTGCCGTTCCTTGGACTGATCGTTCCTAATATTGTATCGGTCTTCAAAGGAGATCATCTACGGAGCACCATTTTCCTGACCGCGGTGTTAGGAGCAATATTCGTTATGATCTGTGATGTAATAGGCCGTGTGGTTATTTATCCATATGAGATTTCAGTGGGTCTGACAATCGCAATCATCGGCGGATTCGTCTTCTTATTCCTGATATTCAGGAGGGCCGGTGCAGATGCGTAGAATAACAAAGAACAAATTAATTTTGATGCTCACCATAGGAGCAGTCGCATCGATTGTCCTATATATGCTATACGATTTAAACCCGGCAATTTTCTTCTATCAAATACCATCGAGGTTAAAAAGAGTTGCCGCGATCATTATTGTGGGTGTAGCGATTGCAGTATCTACAGTGATTTTCCAGACGATAGTAAAAAACAGAATCCTGACCCCTTCCATTATGGGCATCGATTCTGTCTATGTATTTATACAAACATCAATGATATTCTTTGGCGGCGCTTCATCGGCGATTTTATTAAACAGTAAAGCGAATTATTTCATAAGCATGGCGCTGCTGGTGATTTTCACGTTATTCGTTTTTAAATTTCTATTCAAGTTTACAAAGAACAACGTATTCCTATTGTTACTGATTGGTATCATACTTGGTACATTATTCGGTAACCTGTCTACATTTATGCAGATCATGATCAGTCCTGAAGATTTCCTGATTTTACAAAACAGCTTATTCGGTTCATTCAGCGCTGTGGATGAGTCATTGCTCGGCATCACCGGAATCATCGTCCTGGTGTCAATATTGGTTGTACTGAAAGACTTTAATGCCCTGGACGTCATGTCACTCGGCCGTGAGCATGCCATGAATCTTGGTGTGGAGTATGACAGGAAAGTATCCCAGCTGCTGATCATCATTGCCGTTTTGGTCTCAGCCGCAACAGCGCTTGTCGGGCCCATGATGTTCCTGGGACTGCTCGTGGTAAATATTGCCCATGAACTGTTCAACACTTACAAGCATGTTTATCTGATTATCGGTTCTGCCCTCATCAGTGTCATCACATTGATCACCGGGCAGATGATAATACAGTTCATGTTTGACGGTGGGGTGGAATTGAGTGTCATCATCAACCTGGTTGGTGGAATATACTTCATTTATCTAATGCTTAGGAGGAGTAAAGTATGATAAAAGTAAGAGATATAACTAAATCATATGGTGAGAAGAAGGTAGTGGATGACGTATCGCTATCGATTGAAAAAGGAAAAATCACTTCTTTGATCGGTCCCAATGGCGCAGGTAAAAGTACAGTAATTTCCATGATTACGAGATTGCTCGATAAAGACAGCGGTGAAGTATTGATCGAAGGGGACAACATATTCACCCAGCCAAACAATGAACTGGCTAAAAAGATTTCGATATTGAAACAGACAAACCATATGGAATTGAAAATCACGGTGAGGGAGCTTGTCAGCTTCGGCCGTTATCCATACTCAAAAGGCCGTCTGAAGGACGAAGACCATAGAATCATAGATGAAGCCATCGAATATATGGAACTGGAAGAACTCGAGGATCGGTACATCGATGAGCTTTCAGGCGGACAGAGGCAGCGTGCATACATTGCTATGACGATTGTGCAGGATACTGAGTACATTTTCCTGGATGAGCCTCTGAACAATCTGGATATGAAGCACTCTGTACAGATCATGCAGATTTTAAGAAGACTTGTCCGCGAGAAGAATAAAACGATCATTATCGTGATCCATGATATCAACTTCGCTTCCTGTTATTCCGATAACATCGTTGCACTGAAGAATGGCAAAATCGCCATCAGCGGAACAAAACATGAAGTCATCAAGAAGAGCATACTGGAAGAGATTTATGAGATGGAAATAAACATCCAGTGTATCTTCGGCCACAACATCTGTATATACTTCGATGATCAGATCGGGGATGTTACCGAAAATGATGCACAGGAATACGCCCATACGGTTGCCCATGAGCAGCTCAGGGCTTAATGATTTATCTTTTTAAAAACGATCTTTAAGGAGGTGGTGGCAGCTTAATCGGATGTATTTTTTGTAGTTTTTAGTGGGGGCTAAAATTATACTTAACGGGAGAGGTAAATTAGATGGATTTTAAGAAATTTTACTTAATGCTTGCCATGGCTGTCATGCTTGTACTTGCAGCATGCGGCAATGGTGAAGGAACAACAGAAGAAAGTGCTGAAACAGACGAAGCGGGTACAGGAACAGAAGAATCTTCTGAGACTGTAACATTCGAGAATAATTTTGAAATTGGCCCTGCACGTGGTGAAGAAGGCGATACAACAAAAGTAAATGAAACGATTGAACTTCCTAAAAACTCCGATAAGGTTGCCATTTACGACTTAGGCGTGGCATCTACGTTTTTAGCATTGGGAATTGAAGAGAATATCATCGGCCTGCCAAAAGGCGAAGGCAATGCTTCACTCTCAGAATCACTTAAAGAATTTGAGTCGGATGAATATGCCAACCTTGGCGGATTGAAGCCTGATGAATTTGAAACACTTGCTGAATTACAGCCGGAAGTGATCATGATTCACGGCCGCCAGTCAAATACGCAGGTAGTGGACGAAATGAAAGCAGCCGCGCCGGATGCTCAAATTGTTTTTGTCGCTGCTGACAACAACAATTACTTCCAGGATATCATGGAAATGACGACGTTCCTTGGTGAGATGTATGATGTTCAGGATAAAGCGGCGGAACTGGTGGCAGACATGGAAACAAAAGTTGAAGAAGTGAACAATACTGTGACAGAAACGGATAAAAGCATGCTGTTCATTCAGACGAATGGGGGAGACCTTTCCTTCCACGGTGAAGGCGGCCGTTATGGTTTCCTTTACGAAGACCTTGGATTTACATCTGCCGGGGAGCAGGAAGAGAGCGGAACTACAGACAACCACGGCAACCAGGTAAGTTTTGAGTTTATCGCTCAGACCAACCCGGGTATTATGCTGGTCATGGACAGAGGCGCAGCAGTTTCCGACGGTGATGCAACGCCTGTTGATGTAGTAATCAACGATGTTACTGCAGGTGTAGATGCTATTGAGAATGAAAATATCATCGAACTTAACCCGCAATCCTGGTATCTCAATTCCGGCGGTTACTTAACGGGTATGGCACAGCTGGAAGAAATTGAAGCAGGTATGGAAGAAGTTAAATAATATATATACGAAAAACCCATCAGAACTGATGGGTTTTTTTCTTAAACTTGATTAAAAGTCACTTATATTTGTCGACGCGTTTATATACATGGTCGCCGATGATACGGACTTCACGATTCAGCTGTACACCGAATTCTTTTAATACCGTGGACTGGACATGGTCTATCAAAGCTTCATAGTCACTGGCAGTACCATTATCAACGTTCACCATAAAACCGGCATGTTTCTTGGATACTTCAACACCGCCGATGCGGTATCCCTGAAGGCCGGCTTCCTGGATCAGTTTCCCTGCGAAATTTCCCGGCGGGCGCTGGAACACACTGCCGCAGGACGGGAATTCCAACGGCTGCTTTGATTCTCTGCGGTAAGTCAGGTCGTCCATGATCGCTTTGATCTCAGAAGGAACACCGGGTTTCAAAGCAAATTTTGCTTCCACTACGACATAATCATTTTCCTGGACAATGCTTTTGCGGTAGCCAAGACCGAGTTCTTCATTTTTAAGTCTAATGATATTGCCTGATTTATCGATTGCTGTAACTTCCAGAAGGCAGTCTTTCACTTCCCCGCCGTAAGCTCCGGCATTCATGTAGACAGCACCTCCGACGCTTCCAGGGATGCCGCAGGCGAATTCCACACCGGTCAGGGACAAATCATAGGCGAATCTGGATACATCAATGATTGCCTTTCCGCTGCCTACTGTAATGATTCCGTCTTCCTCTTCCAGATGATTCAGCTTGAGCAGGTTAAGTACAATACCCCTGATACCGCCGTCACGGATGATGATGTTGGAGCCATTTCCCAAAAATGTTACGGGGATATGATTTTCCTCACTGTAGCTGAGCACCCGGCATGCATCCTCCACATTGCGGACTGTCACATAAAAATCAGCCGGACCGCCTGTTTCTGTGTAAGTGTAATTTTTTAATGGTTCATATATTTTAATGTCAGGATCTTGAAGGATTGACTTCAGATCTGTTTCTATTTGCGTAGTATTCACCGTAGTAATTCCTTTCAAGTGAGATTGACTATGTATATTATAATAGAAATGGAGCATTTTTGGAAACGAGTTAATATTTTGAGCACATTGTAGACCAATGTGATGTGTGCTATATTTTGTTTAGTCACTGCCAGACAGTGTAACATAACAGCATAACGATACTACAATAAGGGTGTGACACCTTTTGCATCATAACATAAAAAATCAATTGGGACTGCTTTTATTTTTCAGTCTGATTATTCTGGCCGGATGTTCAAACAAAATGGAAGAAGACATGAAACAGTATATGTCTGACATGGAAGAAATCCATAAACTGAATGATGAATTCACCTCCCAGGCCAGCGCGCTGGATTATGAATATCTGCCCGAGGAGCTGTCTTCGAGAAATGCTGATGTGGATACAGAGCGCCTGGAAGCAATCAGCGAGAAACTGGAACAGGATATTCTGCCGCTTGCGGATCAAATGGCAGAAAAAATTAAAGGCATCGAAGTGAATAACGAAGAATTAGTAGAACCGCATGATTCATTTAAAGAGAGTATTGAGCTTAAGCAGGATTTTGCGCAGCAACTGGATGACTACGTCCAAACTTATCTGATGTCAGTCCGTTCCAATGAGGAGCTGATCGGACTGAGCCAATCATTTATGGAAAATCAGGGGGAAAGGGACAAGGTCATTGAAAGCGCGACAAGTGACATGGAGACGGATGAAATCGACCGCCTGATCGACCAGATTAACAAAAACAGTGAGTCGCTGGAATCGGAATCCAAATTGCTCCAGGGCGACGAATCGATTGATGAGAAACAAAAGCACATCGATAATGTCATGGCACCGCTCATCGATGAGCACATACAATCGCTCAACCAGATGAATCTTGAGACCGAAAGTGCGATTCGCGTACGCAGTCTTTCTTTGGAAATGTATTACGAATTTGAAAAGTACTATCAGGAACGTAAAAATGCCATGACCTACAATGAGAAGCTGCAGGGGCTGCAGCTGCAGAACATCATACCCATGAAAGAAACATACGAGAAACTGGATGAAAAATATTTTGACCGTATAAATGAAATTGAGAGTGAACTCGAATAGTCCACCCTCAGTCTTTGCTGTTATTTTTATCTCCAGTCTGCTGCTGGTGCATCGGATGATCCGGGTCTTTTAAAACTTTGGAAATGAAAACATTTCTAAATATGACTGTCACAATCCAAAAGGCGAAAACTGCCAGTAAAATCCAGGATACTGTCGCGTTATTCTCAAAATCAAGCATGAATAGAACGACGATGATGAGCAGTGAAGCATTTATTGTATCAAGGAAAGTCCATCTCTTAAGTGATTTATTATTCATAAGTTTAAACATACCTCCAATCCATCACATTATATCATATGGGATAAGTAAATTTGCTTATTTCTGTGATAAATGATAAATTAATTAAAGTTTAATGAGAAGGTGATGAAATGTTAACAAAAACGACAACGATTGAATCTTTTCAAAAGCTATTGGCAGAAAAGAAGACCTTCTTCTTTATGAAGCATAGCAGTACATGCCCAATATCAGCAGCTGCATTCGAGGAGTTTCAGAAGTTTCATTATGAAAGAGATATGGACGGTTACTACCTGGTCGTCCAGGATCATAGAAAGCTGTCTGACTATATCAGCGAAACCTTTGATATAAAACACGAATCTCCACAGGCTTTTTATTTTGAAGCTGGGGAACCAAAATGGAATGAATCACACCAGAAGATTACTTTGAAAAGTTTATCTTCTGTTGAAGATTAAAAAAAGCCAATCCCTCGGGATTGGCTTTTTTGGTTATTTTAGAAAAGGAATGAACATGACTCTGTTCTGTCCTTGTTTTTTAGCGGCATGCAGCATGTCGTCAGCATTGGTAATCACTCTTCCTTTTGTAACGTCCGCCTCGCCTTTGTATCCGACCCCGATTGAAACGGTAAGCCGGATGGTTTCCTGATCATTGATGTGGAAGTTCGCACGCTCCACGCTGTTTCTGATCGCTTCGCCCAGACGGACAGTTTTATCGAAGGACAGGTTTGGAATGACCATAGCGAATTCTTCACCGCTGTTACGGAATAAAGAGCCGCCGTTCGGCACGTGGTTATCGAGCAGGTTCGCCATCTGCTTGATGAGTGCATCACCTGATTCGTAACTGTGTTCATCATTGACGACTTTGAAGTTATCGATATCAATGAGCAGCAGGCTGAGTGTGTCGCTTTCATTAATGAGTATATTGACCTCTTCATCGAATGATTTGATATTGCCGAGCTGCGTCAGGAAGTCCCTATACTCATCTTCCTCGTAGCGTTTCAATAATTTCAGGATCATATTGATATCTTCATACATCATCATTGCAAAGAACATGACGGTTGTACTTGTGGCAACGAATACGAACATCTGCCACAGATTCAGGTCATTGACGAAAAGATTGATTCCGAAAACGTATAAAATTGAAAAGATGATGCACGCGGCTGTGAGTGTTTTCAGTTTTTCGAACTTCAGGAATGGCAGGATGGCCATAACAAAGATATACAGCACAGCGAATATGATATAGATCTGCCAGCTGTAATCGAAAATCAGGTAATGGAACAGGTAAACGACGACCATGGAGCCGAGCATATAATAAGGAACGCTGTACTTCACCAGTATGAGCAGCGGGATGAAGTACAGACTGAAAGTGATTCCGGATACATGAATGGGCACCATGAGCAGCAGCACCGCCAGGGTCGTCATAAGAAGTGCCTGAAACATGCCGGAATCGATCAGACGCCGGTCTTCGGCATATTGCAGACGGTGGAATAAGTATATGCCGCTTATTGTCAGCGATATATTCAGAACAAAATCAATCAGCATATACTATCCCTCCTAAACTTGTATTATTCGTCGAGTTCCAGGTTCTGGCGCAGTTCATTTCTGACATTGCTGTATGACTCATCGTTTGGATAGAAGTACCAGAGACCATCTGAACCGCGGTCGTCGACACCTTCCAGTGTCAGACGTTCGATGTTCTGTGCAGGCTCCTGATAGTTGGAACGAATTGCATTGAGTTCACCAAGCGGAATGTTCGTGCTGACGTTCTTCCTTAAAACACCCAGAATCTCATTGAAATTGGTAATCGTCTGCAGGCTCAGCATTTCCTCTGAAATCGCCTGGACGACCTGCTGCTGTCTCATCTGTCTGCCGGAGTCACCGCCGGCGCCGGCTGATTTTCTGCTTCTGGAGAAGGCCAGCGCCTGCTCACCGTCCATTTCATAAGTCTGCCCGGCAACGAATGAATAGCCGGATTGGTCAAACGTATCCTCACTTGTGACAGTGATGCCGCCGACCGCGTCGACGATAGTCTCAAGTCCGTCCATATTTACCGATACATAATAATCGATCGGAGTATCCAGGAAGTTTTCCACCGTGTCTTTTGCCATAACGGGACCGCCGTATGCATAGGCATGGTTGATTTTCTCCGTAGTGTCCCGGCCGACGATTTCAGTCCTGGTATCCCTCGGGATACTTACGATGCGCCCCTCTTCATTGGCCGGATTCAATGTAACGACCATGATTGTATCTGAGCGCTGGCCCATGCCCTTGGCGTCTCTCTCGGAATCGGAATCTGTACCGAAAAGTACTACAGAAACCGGATCGCCGTTACCGAGGTCGATTTCACTGTCCCTAAGGTTCGAAGCAGTGTCCTCCAATTCTATCTTTTCCCCTGTCTGATTGTCCTGACCCGGGTTGTTCATATCGCCTACTGCGCCTTTCAGCTGGAAATATACGTATGCAAAAACACCTGCGATAATAATAACTGAAACAATTAACAGCACAAGCAGTATTTTTAATACCGGGTGCATGCCTTTTTTATTCTCTGTTCTTTTCATTATGAAGCTCCTTTTTCATATTGATATAATTATACAACGAAACCGACAACTTGAAAATTATTATTGCGCAAAACAGAATATACATTCCATATTTAAACGTGAATATGATATAGTAAATTGGAAATCTTCGAGATGGTGATGATATGTATACTTTATTTCTACTCACGGTATCCTTTTTAATTTCATTGATATTGATACCGGTATTTATATGGGGAAGCCGCAAATTTGGATTTGTCGACTACCCGAATTTCAGAAAAGTTCATGCGAAACCGATACCGTACCTCGGTGGTGTGGTAATCCTGATTTCCTTAGTGATTGGAATCATGATTTCGCGGCCGATAGAGGCGGAATATAAACCCATCATCATCGGTGGGATTATAATCGTCATAGTCGGTATTATTGATGACAAATATGACCTGAGACCGTCGTTGAAACTCATCGGGCAGATACTTGCGAGCAGCGTGCCGATCTACTATGGAATCGTGATTGATTATATCACACCATTTGGAGTGTCGATTGACTTCGGAGTCATGACAATACCGATTACACTCATCTGGATGATAGCAATCATTAACGCGATGAATATCATCGATGGTCTGGACGGGCTGGCAACGGGTGTTGCAGTAATTGCACTTTCCAGCATCAGCTTCATTACTATAATCCAGGGTAACCTATTCGTCATGATGATTTGTGTCATTTTGATTGGCTCGTGCCTCGGCTTCTTAGTGTACAATTTTTATCCTGCGAAAATATTTTTGGGGGACAATGGGGCGATGCTGCTCGGTTTTGTACTGAGTGTTGTATCGTTGATGGGATTCAAAAATATAACTCTAATCTCATTGTTTTTCCCAATCATCATTTTGGCAGTGCCGTTTATCGATATGGTCTTCGCTGCACTCCGGCGGTACCGCAGCAAAGTATCGCTCGTCAAAGCGGACAGAAGTCATATCCACCACAGGCTGAGGAATCTTGGCTACACACATATGGAAAGTGTAATATTGATCTACTTCATTGCTATGCTTTATGCAGGGGGCAGCATCATATTGTATCTATCCACGATTCCCGGGGCAGTCATCATTACTCTGCTGCTGATTTTTACAACAATCATCATTGTTGAAGCAATCGATCTGGCAGGGTCCAACAAAAAACCGGTGCTCAATTTTGCACGCAGGTTCGTACACAAAATATTCTCGTAAACTTAAACAGCACTTTCGGCCTGGATGACATCAAGTTCTTCCAGTTCGTGAGTGTTTTTTGTTATTTCGAGGAGTCTTTTCATAAAGGTCTCTTTATCCGCTTCTTTCACATGGATAAGGTATGAAACTTTATCCGTGTACTGCGTATCTTTAATTTTGATATCAGTTTCACTGATGAAATGTTCAAAACGGCTGGTGTTCGTATAGTCCATCGTTATTTTAATCGGAATAACCGGGGTTTTCACCACTTTACCCGCCGCTTTGACGGCATCGCTGGCCGCCCCTGAATATGCGCGTATCAATCCGCCGCCGCCGAGTTTGATGCCGCCGAAATAGCGGGTGACTACAACTGTCGTATCATACATGCCTTCCCGTTTTAATACTTCCAGGATCGGCACGCCCGCGGTTCCCGACGGCTCACCGTCATCATCCGCTTTTTGGATCAGTGCGCTTTCACCGATGATATAGGCGCTGCAGTTATGATTTGCGTCCTTATGCTTCTTTTTTATTTCGCTGATAAACGCTTTTGCTGCTTCATCTGTCGATGTACGGCGAATATACGCAATGAATCGCGATTTATTAATTGTTGTTTCCGTCTTCGTGTCGAGTCTGTTCATATACTCCTGTTCCATTAAATTCACCTCTCAGGAGTATTTTAACACATGGTTGAACATGGACGGAAACCGGCAGTGTGTAGTAGAATATTTTTTAAGTGTGAATGAAGAATTGGAGGAACCAATATGAAGATTGCAGTCGTAGTGGATTCAACATCCTATCTGCCCGGGGCATTGAAGGATAAATATGATATCCGCACAATTCCTCTCAGTGTAATTATTGATGACAGTTCTTATAAAGAAGACGAAGAAATATCACCCGGTGAGTTTTATGACAAAATGCGGGAGATGGAAGAACTCCCGGGAACAAGCCAGCCATCTATCGGGGATTATATATTACTGCTGGAAACTTTGAGAAGAGAAGGGTATACCGATGTCATCAGTGTTCACCTGTCGAGTCAGATCAGCGGTACTTACCAAAATGCGATTGCAGCAGGACAGAGTGTTCAGGGGATAGAAGTCCATGCCGTAGATACGGAAGTCGCCTGCTATGTACAGGGTTTTATGGCACTGTATGCTGCCCAGCGCAAAGAGGATATGGCGATTGATGATCTGCTTGATGCTCTGGAAGAGATGAAACGCAAAAAAAACACGAATGCATATCTTATCGTGGACACTTTGACAAATCTTCAAAAGGGCGGGCGTCTGTCAAATGCCCAGGCAATGATCGGCAGCCTCCTGAAAGTAAAGCCGATACTTGAATTCCAGGATGCCACAATTGTGCCGTACGAGAAAATCCGCACGAAGAAAAAAGCGATGAAGAGAGTAGAAGAGATTTTTGCAACGGAGATGGAACGCCATAGAGGCAAACCGGTTACCGCTGTTGTCATCCATTCAAATGCTGAAGAAGAAGCGGAAAAGTGGCGGGAAACGTTGCAGGAACAATATCCTGATATAATATTCAGGCTGAGCTATTTCGGTCCCGTTATCGGAACGCATCTTGGTGAGGGTGCGCTCGGACTCGGATATACGACATTCGAAGTGGATACGGAAGTATAACGAAACAGAGATATAACCCAATTCAATATTTAAGACGCAGCTTATTCGGGCTGCGTCTTTTTATTATAAAAGGAGATAAAAATGATCATCAAACATCTGGCAGCAGAAATCTATAAACCGCAGGGCGTGGATCCTGATAAATATATCTGCCACCGCTGCAGTAATAAAACAAAGCGTTACTTTTACAAATATTACTCCGAAATACATGGTGAATATATAGTCTATTGCCTAAAGTGTGTGAATATCGGCCGGTCCGACAGTGTCACGCCGCTCAGGGTCATTAATACGACGCCCGAATCCGAACCTTGCGATTATAGCCTGGGATTCGAGTTGAGCCCGGCGCAAAAATCTGCATCGGACAGAATTGTTGAGGCGCTGGATTCAAAACAGAATCTGCTGCTGTACGCTGTGACCGGCGCAGGAAAAACGGAGATTACTTTTGAAGCAATCTCACTTGCGCGGCAGCGGGGGCTGAACGTTGCATTCGTCTCCCCGAGGATCGATGTGGTCAAAGAAGTATATCTGCGCCTGAGCGGCGCATTTAAAAATGCCGGCATCGATCTTTTATACTCGGGGGTGAAAATTGAATCGGGCCACCGGTTCACCGTCTGTACCGTCCATCAGCTATACAATTATATCGATCATTTCGATCTGGTCATTGTGGATGAGACGGATGCCTTTCCGCTTCCGGCCGACGATCAGCTGATGGATGCCATCACCCGGGCGGCCTCTAAACATTCCACCATCGTTCTCATGACCGCAACACCGAACCGGAAAATGATTGATTTCGTCGGCCGGGAGAATGTGGTGAGCCTGACGCGCAGATACCACGGGCATGACCTGGCCATACCGAAAGTGGTGTGGCAGAGTGTATCAAAAGATATCAGCAGAAAGCGGCTGCCCGGAAAGCTGGAGATGCTGATCCGGAACATTACCGATGGAAATCGGCGGGTACTTGTGTTTCTGCCGGAAATCAGCCTGATGAACAGACTGTACCCGCTTATAAAGGAAAAATTTCCGGATTCGGATTCAGTCTACAGCGGGGATCCGGAACGCTACGTAAAAGTGGACAGGATGCGCAACGGGAAAACAAAAGCGCTGCTGACCACAACAATTCTGGAAAGAGGGGTGACTTTCAGCGGACTCGATGTGATTGTCGTCAACGCAGAGATGTTCAGCGCCGACAGCCTGGTGCAGATATGCGGCAGGGTCGGGCGGAAAACGGATGATCCCACGGGTAATATCTGGTTCATCGCCGGTCACAATACGGGGCATATCAGGCAGACGGTTAAAATCATCAAAAGTTTCAATGCCGGGAAAACAACAATATGATATGCCTTTACTGTCATGCGCCGATTAAAGGAGAAAGTGATATTATTACGATATTCCGCCCCGAAGCACCGCTTTGCGGCGGGTGCCGGAAGAAGCTGGACCGATGGCGGGCCGGGCATCGCTGCGGATTCTGCCACCGTCTGCTCAAGAAGGCGGAAGAAGAGTGCCCGGATTGTTTATTCCTCTCTGAAAAATACAGACGCCCCGGAAAGATCATGTGCATGATGGATTACAGCGAAGAAGTGAAAATGCTGTTTCACAGATATAAATTCACAAAAGATGCGGCGCTGAGGGAAGTCATTGCGATGTTTCTAAAATGCAACTTCGGGGAATATGATATGACCATACCGATTCCGATATCAGCCGCGCGGCTGGAAGAACGGGGATATAATCAAACTTCCATGGTGCTGCAGAGTGCAAAGATTCCATATCAGGATATACTGGTGACGAATAAAGCCGGACGCCAGTCGGAAATGGGTAAAGCGGCACGGCTGCAGACTGTTAACCCGTTTGATTTCAAAGCGGATTTCGATAGTGCATTGCTGGAAGGGAAGCGGATATTGGTCGTGGATGACATTTATACTACTGGTATCACGGTACATCAGGCGATTGAGAAGTTATACACTAAAAACCCTGGCACAATGGATGTGTTAACGTTTTCAAAAGCCTGAATACTCTGATATAATATAAGTAGGAAATATAACGCATTGAAGGAGGGGGTTTCACTATGATCAGATGTGAAATTCGTGGAGAGAACATTGAGGTAACTGATGCAATCAGGAACCACATCGAGGAAAAAGTCAGCAAGCTGGAACGTTACTTTACAAATGCTCCGAACAATCATGCACATGTCAACATCAAGACGTACAACAACAAGCAGGCTAAGGTCGAGATTACGATCCCGATGAAGAATCTTACACTGAGGGCGGAAGAGAAGCACGATGACCTTTATGCGGCTGTCGACTTGAATGTAGACAAGCTGGAAAGACAGATCAGAAAGCACAAGACGAAGATCAACCGTAAGTTCAGGGAGAAGAACCCGGAACAGGACTTCCTTGCAGCCGCGGAAAATGCGGAAATGAGAGAGAATGGAAACAACGGCGATGATGATGATATCGCAATCGTACGCTCTAAAAAGTTCCAGCTGAAACCGATGGATTCTGAAGAAGCAGTATTGCAGATGAACATGCTCGGCCATGATTTCTTTGTCTTCAATGACAGGGAAACAGAAGGTACAAGCATTGTATATAAACGCAATGACGGCAAGTACGGGCTCATCGAAACGAATTAAATTTCAACGTTTTAAATTCCCAGTTAAAAATGGGGTGTAATCCCCGGCTGTCAGCAGCCGGGGATTACTTATGGGCGCCCCGCAATGCATACATATTTTATTTTGGGTCATTTAATGGTAATATAATGAGATGAATTCATAGTGATAGATATAATGAGGGAGAGAAATCCATGGGTATTTTGGACAAAGTCTTTGACGGTAATAAGCGGGAGCTGCGCTCCCTCCGAAAGATTGCTGATAAGGTCGAGGGCTATAGAGAAACAATGGCTGGTCTTGATGATGCGGCGCTTCAGAACAAGACGGATGAATTTAAAGAGAAGCTCGCCGATGTGGAAGATGCCGGACAGCAGGAGAAAATACTGGATCAGATTCTGCCTGAAGCGTTTGCTGTCGTTCGCGAGGCTTCTAAAAGAACCCTCGGTCTTGAACCTTATCCTGTTCAGATAATGGGCGGTGCATCACTTCATAAAGGCGATATTTCCGAGATGAAAACAGGTGAAGGTAAGACACTTACTGCAACGATGCCGGTATATCTGAATGCATTGACAGGCAAGGGTGTACATGTCATCACAGTCAACGAATACCTTTCTGCAACCCAGATGGAAGAAATGTCCGTACTGTATAACTTCCTGAAACTGACGGTCGGATTAAACCTCAACGTTAAGAACAGTGAGGAAAAGCGCGAAGCGTTTGAGGCGGATATTACGTATACGACAAACAATGAGATCGGGTTCGATTATCTCCGCGATAACATGGTGACATACAAAAAGGACCGTGTACTCAGAGGACTTAACTATACCATCATTGACGAAGTCGACTCCATCCTGATTGACGAAGCGCGTACACCGCTGATCATTTCCGGGAAGGCGAATCAGACGAACACCCAGTATATCCAGGCGAACCAGTTCGTGAAGATGCTCAAGGAAGATGAAGACTTCACCTATGATATAAAAACGAAGAACATCCAGCTTAACGATGAAGGGATGGAAAAGGCGGAGAAATGGTTCAAAGTGGATAATCTGTATGATGTGAAACACGTGAACCTGCTACACCATATCAACCAGGCGCTAAAGGCGCATTTCTCAATGCAGCGTGATACAGACTACGTCGTCGAAGAGGAGAAAATTGTCATTGTCGACCAGTTCACGGGCCGTAAGATGAAAGGGCGCCGTTTCTCGGATGGACTGCACCAGGCAATCGAAGCCAAAGAGGGCGTTGAGATTCAAAATGAATCCCGTACGATGGCATCCATCACCTTCCAGAACTTCTTCAGGCAATACAACAAACTCTCGGGCATGACGGGTACAGCCAAAACCGAGGAAGAGGAATTCCTCAACATATATAATATGAAAGTTGTACAAATCCCGACAAACATGCCGATCGCCAGAGAAGATAAAACGGATAAGATCTATTCGACGAAAGACGTTAAGTTCAAACACGTCGTTGATGAAGTGGTGGAAAGGCACCGCAACGGCCAGCCGGTTCTGATCGGAACCGTGGCGGTTGAAACGAGTGAGTACATCGCAGATCTGCTCAGCAAAAAAGGCATCCGGCATAACGTACTGAATGCCAAAAACCACGAACGCGAAGCGGATATCATCACGAGTGCCGGTAAAAAAGGCGCCGTAACGATTGCGACAAACATGGCCGGGCGCGGTACGGACATTAAACTTGGCGAAGGTGTCACCGAAGCCGGCGGACTTGCTGTCATCGGTACGGAGCGGCATGAATCCAGACGTATCGATGATCAGCTCCGCGGCCGTGCCGGACGTCAGGGGGATGTGGGTGTAAGTACATTCTACCTGTCCCTCGAAGATGACCTCATGAGACGTTTCGGTTCGGAACGCATGCAGAGCATGATGGGCCGGCTCGGCATGGAGGAAGAGGAAATCACATCCAAAATGATTTCAAGAGCGGTTGAATCTTCTCAGAAACGTGTGGAGGGCAACAACTTCGATGCGCGTAAAAAACTGCTGGAATATGACGATGTGCTAAGACGCCAGCGTGAAATCATTTATAAGGAACGTAATGAAATCATTGACAAGGAAGACGTAAGGGACCAGCTGATGGGCATGATCGAAGCGTCAGTGGACCGGACGGTCAATTACTATATTCTCGATGATGAGGAACTGATTGATTACGAACAGTTTATCAAAACGATAGAAGACACTTATCTGGCGGAGGAATCCATCGAAGTCTCGGACGTACGCGGCAAGGAAACCGATGAGATCGTTGCGCTGATTCTTGAAAAAGTGAATGCGGAATTAGAACGTAAAGAAGAAAAACTCACATCCGAGAAGATGAGATTGTTCGAGCGCATGATGATGCTCCGTACAATCGACCAGAAATGGGTGGAGCACATCGACAGCATGGACCAGCTGAGAACAGGGATCCATCTCCGTTCATATGGCCAGATCAACCCGCTGCGTGAATATCAGAATGAAGGACTCCAGATGTTTGAGGACATGCTTGTTTCAATCGAAGATGACACGGCGAAATACGTGCTTAAGACTGAACTGAAATCCGACGAGGAAATCAAGCGTGAACAGGTTATCGAAAAAAATGAAATGCACACGGGCGACGGCAAGGAAAAGGCTAAAAAAGGCCCGGTTAGAAAAGAAATCAGAGTGGGCCGCAATGACCCGTGTCCTTGCGGTTCAGGCAAGAAATATAAAAATTGCCACGGTAAATAGCAGAAAGAAGGAAAATATATGGAATTGCATGAAATAAAAAATTTCGTTGCTGATATGCACGGTAAATTAGATGACTTCAGGGGGTCTCTTTGACTTAGAGGAAAAAGAGACACAGATCAAAGAATATGAAGAGCGTATGGCAGACCCGGATTTCTGGAATGACCAGGAAGAAGCTCAAAAAGTCATCGACAGCAACAATCATATAAAGAAAATTGTAGAGGGTTTCCGTGAAATCGAATCGGCGGTGGAGGACATTGAACTCTCCCATGAACTGTTAAAAGAAGAGAACGATGAAGACATGAGGGAAATGATCGAGGAGAACGTCAGAGAAACCCGGAAGAAAATCAATGCGTTCGAACTCAATATTCTTCTCGATGACGAACACGACGAACTCAGTGCGTTATTGGAGCTCCATCCGGGAGCAGGCGGAACGGAATCCCAGGATTGGGCGGAGATGCTGCTCCGTATGTATCAGAGGTATGCAGAGAGCCAGGGATGGAAAGTGGCAACACTCGATTATCAATCCGGGGATGAGGCGGGTGTGAAAAGTGTGACGCTTTCCATCAGAGGCGTAAATGCATACGGCATGCTGAAAGCGGAGAAAGGCGTGCACCGTCTCGTCCGTATTTCGCCGTTTGACTCATCGGGCCGCCGCCATACTTCATTCGTCTCATGCGAAGTCACACCGCAGTTTGATAACAGTGAGATTGAGATCGATATCAAGACCGATGATATTTCAGTCGACACATACCGGGCAAGCGGCGCCGGCGGCCAGCACGTCAACACGACGGATTCCGCTGTAAGAATTACACACCATCCAACCGGCATCGTGGTGACCTGCCAAAACGAACGTTCACAGATAAAGAACCGTGAGCAGGCGATGCATATGCTCAAATCCAAGCTTTATCAAAAAGAGCTGGAAGATCAAAAGGCGGAAATTGCAGCGATAAAAGGCGAACAGAAAGAAATCGGCTGGGGCAGCCAGATCCGTTCATATGTATTCCACCCGTATTCAATGGTCAAAGACCACAGAACGAATTATGAGGTCGGTAATACGGAGAAAGTCATGGACGGCGGACTGTCGCCGTTCATCGATGCCTACCTCAGATTGAACATGTAAAATGAATATTATTGTTAAAGGACGATTTCCGCGTCAGGCGGGAATCGTCCTTTATTGATTTGTGACAAATATCCAACAATTGTTTAATCAGGGTATATTGGGGGGTATGTGATATGTGTATCGTAGAATATTTAAGTTGGGGGGCTTATTTATGAAGAAATTATGGTTACTTATGACTTTCGCAGCAGTACTGGTACTCGGTGCCTGCGGCGGCGGAGATTCCGGCGGCGGAGATTCCGGCGGCGGATCGGAAGAGCCGTCAGATGAAGGTGCAGCGACTGAAGAAGAATCTTCCGAGGAAAGCACGGAGGAGAGCACTGAGGAAGGTTCGGACAGTGCGAATACAGGAGATACTGAGCTTGCAAAAGAAGCGTATCAGAAAAATACATGTGCCAGCTGTCATGGTGAAGACCTTTCGGGGGCTTCCGGTCCTGCGTTGACTAGTGTGGGCAGTGAGCATTCCGAAGAAGAAATCCGCACTCAGATCGAAGAAGGCGGCGATGGAATGCCGGGCGGTCTTGTAACTGATGAAGAAGAGCTGGATGCACTTGTTACATGGTTGGCTTCGCAGACAGGAGAATAGACGATAAAGTGGACGCAAAATCCTGGCCAGGATTTTGCGTCTTTTTTTTTGGAAGTTTGTAACGTATGGTGAAGGGCGGCGTGAGTTTATGATAACTGATCATCGTTTAATGCAGCGGCAAGACAGCCGGCTGCGTTCCTGTCTGCTTTATTTCAGATTAAAAGAATACAGACGATCATTCTGATATGAAGCTGCGCTGCCAGCATTGATTTTCATTCAATAATGAAACACTCTCCTCTTAACGGTCGTCGGGGCTCAATTGAACAGCATCCTGCATGGATTTGTCCGATATCCACCCCGATTCCTCAAAAATCCTCTGTAATCTTTTTTGTAAAGAAGCCCGTGAAAAACCGCACGTAAAACCCATGATCCCCTCCATACCAGTCATTTGAACATCTTCAAAAAACGAGCGCTCTGTTACAGCGTATTTCAGTCATTTCGTTTAGATTACAAGTGGGTTACAAACACACAAATCATGTTTGATGTGTGCTATAGTTTTGGTCGTGGTCGAAAGGGGCTTCCCTTTTAAGACATTTACTAATAAAATATCAATTTAAAATTCACCCAATTAAGGGACATATAGATAGAGACCAGAGTTGATTTTGGGTCAAGGAAAACTAGGAGGATTTATTTACTATGAAGAAAACGTTATTGTCAGTTGCAACGGTTACAGCACTAACAGGTGTAGCTTCACATAATATCTCAGCAGCGGATTATACGGTGGAACAGGGTGACACTCTATGGGGTCTTGCCAACGAAAGCGGCACTACTGTTTCCAACCTTAAAGAAGTGAACGGTCTTTCAAACGACCTTATCTTCCCGGGCGATGTTATTGAAGTGGACGGAGAAACAGAAGAAGCTCCTGCAGAAGAGGCTGAACAAGAGAACGATGGTACATACGTAATTGAACCAGGCGACACTCTCTTTGAAATTGGCCAGAAATTCGGCGTAAGCCATAACCAGATCATGGAATGGAACAACCTTTCTTCAGATTTGATCTTTGCAGGTAAAACTCTTATCGTCTCTGAAGCGGCAGCTCCATCTGCATCTGCAGTAGAAGAAGCACCTGCAGTAGAGGAAGCTCCTGCAGTAGAAGAAGCACCGCAGGCTGAGGAAGAAACTCAGGAATCAAGCACAGTTCAAGCGGCTGAAGTAGAAGAAGCACCGGCAGTTGTTGAAGAAGACAACAGTGCAGACGAACAGGCTGCTGCAGAACAACGTGCTGCGGAACAACAAGCAGCTGAGCAACGTGCTGCAGAACAGCAGGCAGCTGAACAGCGCGCAGCAGAAGAAGCAGCGGCACAGCGTGCGGCAGAACAGGAAAGAGTTGAGCAGCGTGAAGCAGAGCAGGCAGCAGCAGAACAGGAGCGCGAGGAAGCTCAGGCGGCAGCGCCACAACAGACTTCATCAGTAAGCGGCGGTAACGCTGTAGCTGTAGCTCAGTCAGTTGCAGCAGGCAAATCCTATGTTTACGGTGGAAACTCTGCATCAGCAGTAGACTGCTCCGCACTTTCTCAGCAGTTCATGAAAGCATATAAAGGCAAAACGATTCCAAGAACAGCTGCAGCTCAAAAAGCGGCAGGCACACCAACTTCAAACCCGCAGGCGGGTGACCTTGTATTCTTCAACGGTGGATCCCACGTTGGAATCTACATCGGCAACGGCCAGATGATTGATGCGCTTAACCCATCCGAGGGTGTTGGCCAGCGTTCAGTAAGCTATGTAAGTGGCTCAGTGGACGGCTATTACACTTACTAATATCCATATAACGAAATTAAGACATTCTGCACATTGTGCAGGATGTCTTTTTGTGTGTGAAAGACTGTATACTTTTGCTGCATGTGTTAAAATGGTTGAAATAATAGAGTAAGGTATGTTGTGAATGAAACCGAAAAATATCATTATTATCGTCGTACTCGCTGTGTTTTTCATTCTGGTCGGTGCGGGAATCGGTGCGGTGCTGAATGTGTCGGACGACCGGCTGGAGCAGCAGTCACTGGAGACGCTTAAAAGTTCAGAAGGCAGAGATAACCATCATGCAGTGGGTAAAAATATTTTGAATAAGGAATTTTCAGGGGTAATAAATGACGCGGAGGCATTTGAAGATATCATTGCTTCAAACGAAGTTACCGTTGTTAACTTTTTTGCTTCATGGTGTGATCCATGCAGGCGTGAAACTCCTGAGCTGATTGAATATCATGAGGAACATAGTGGTGAAGCCTTGGATGTTGTTGGAGTCAATATCGATGACAGTCCGGAGAACCGCGATAAGTTCCTCGGAGAACTCGAAGTTACATATCCGGTATTCGAGTTTGAAAATGAACCGGAAGCAATTGAATCATATAAAATCCATCTGATGCCGACGACATTTTTTGTTGACAGCGAGGGCATGATTGTCCGTGCTTATATCGGGGAGGTCGGCGTCGGCTTGATAGACAGTTACGTTAATTATGTGAAGGAGGATTCCTAATGGGAGTACATCAGTATTTTAAGAGTCTGAATGATCTGGAGAAGCTGATACGCTGTCCGGGCAAGTTTAAATACCAGGAGCATAATGTTGCTGCGCATTCGTTTAAAGTGACGAAAATCGCCCAATACCTGGGGACGGTTGAAGAGTACCACGGCAATGAGGTGAACTGGAAAGACTTATATGAAAAGGCGTTGAACCATGATTATCCTGAAATATTCACGGGGGATATCAAGACTCCTGTCAAATATGCTTCCGGAGAACTTAATATGCTGTTTATGGAAG
Organism: Salinicoccus sp. HZC-1; assembly: GCF_046736035.1. Classification (GTDB taxonomy): domain Bacteria; phylum Bacillota; class Bacilli; order Staphylococcales; family Salinicoccaceae; genus Salinicoccus. Next base: position 446,833 of record NZ_CP177130.1, read on the forward strand.
TGGAGGAAACGATGACGTCGCGCTTCATCGAAGAGGAGTTTCCCGAGCAGTATCAGGAAATTTATAAACGCCGTCTGAAGGAAGGGAAAGATGAAAGTCTGGAGGGACAGATTCTTTCTGTTGCAGATAAAATAGATCTGCTGTATGAATCTTTCGGAGAGATTCAGAAGCGGAACCCGGAACCTTTATTCTTTGAAATATATGAAATGTCCCTTGTGACGATAAAGAAATTTTCACATCTGGCATGTGTCCAGGATTTTCTTCAGAATATACTCTCGGACATGCTGAAAGAACGGTTTATACCAAAGACGGAACTGATGGAAATTACAGAATCTATAATGAATAAGGAGATTTAGACCCTGTGGAGCTTTACTGGTATATGATGGCTATGGTCGTACCGGCTGTAACCGTAGTATTTTTCACCCGCATGACACGCAATAAGTATGTTGCCGTCATACTTACATTCCTGCTTTTCGGTGTGTCTATATACCGGGGGTTCTATCACTCGGAATGGGTGATATTTATCGATGCGCTGTCGATTGTCCTTGGATATATGCTTGTAGAATTATATAGTCTGGATAAAGTTGATGATGAGTAGAAATAACCGAACAGATGTTTGTTATTTCTATTTTTATTTTGGTAAAATAAGAGGGACAGAAAAAAATGGGGGAAGAGAATATGGCACAATTTGAACTCGTCTCTAAATTCGAACCCGCAGGGGATCAGCCGAAGGCGATTGAAGAAATAACCGAACAAATCAATTCCGGCAACCGGCACCAGACTTTGCTTGGTGCGACAGGTACCGGTAAAACATATACGATGAGCCAGGTGATCAAAAACGTTGGAAAACCAACTCTGATCATCGCCCACAACAAGACGCTGGCCGGACAATTATACAGCGAATTCAAGGAATTCTTTCCGAACAACAGGGTAGAGTACTTTGTAAGTTATTATGATTACTACCAGCCGGAAGCCTATGTACCGCAAACAGATACATTTATCGAAAAAGACGCACAGATCAATGAGGAAATTGACAAATTGAGACACTCTGCAACGAGTGCACTCTTTGAGCGGGATGATGTCATTATCATCTCCTCCGTCAGCTGCATCTACGGTCTCGGTAATCCGGAAGAATACAACGATATGGTCGTGAGTGCCCGTGTCGGTATGCAGATGGACCGGAACGAGCTGCTGCGCAAGCTTGTCGATGTTCAATATACACGCAACGACATTGACTTCAAGCGCGGGACGTTCAGAGTCCGCGGCGATATTGTCGAAGTTTTTCCGGCATCCGAAGATGAACAGTGTGTCAGAATAGAATTTTTCGGTGATGAAATTGACCGCATCAGGGAAATAAACTACTTAACAGGTGAAGTGCTGGTTGAACGGGAACACTTTGCAATTTTCCCGGCCTCCCACTTCGTAACGCGTGACGAGAAGATGAAAGTGGCGATTGAACGCATCGAGAAAGAACTGGAGGAACAGCTTGGAAAACTGCGTGATGAGAATAAACTGCTGGAAGCACAGCGTCTGGAACAGCGTACGAACTATGATCTTGAAATGATGCGGGAGATGGGCTTCTGTTCTGGAATCGAGAACTATTCCGTCCACCTGACATTAAGACCGATGGGGTCGACCCCTTATACACTGATCGACTATTTCGATGATGATTTTCTCATCATGATCGATGAATCCCATGTGTCAGTGCCACAGATCAGAGGGATGTATAATGGTGACCAGGCACGGAAAAAAGTACTGGTGGACCATGGTTTCAGACTGCCGAGTGCGCTGGATAACCGGCCGCTCAAATTCGAGGAGTTCGAATCGAAGGCGAATCAGCTGCTCTATGTATCCGCCACACCTGGGCCGTATGAGATGGAACACACCGAGAAGATGGTCGAGCAGATCATCCGACCGACGGGACTGCTGGATCCGGTCATCGAGATCAGGCCATCCGAACACCAGATTGATGATCTGCTGGAGGAAATCGTTGCGCGCAGCGAACGGAATGAACGTGTCCTGATCACTACACTGACAAAGAGGATGTCTGAAGATTTAACGGATTACCTGAAAGAGGCGGGGGTTAAGGTCCAATACCTGCACTCGGAGATAAAGACGCTGGAACGGATCGAAATCATCCGTGATCTGAGGGTGGGAACATTTGATGTGCTTGTCGGAATCAACCTGCTCAGGGAAGGTCTCGACATTCCCGAAGTATCCCTCGTTACAATACTTGATGCAGACAAAGAAGGCTTCCTGCGCTCCAGCCGTGCCCTCGTGCAGACAATCGGCCGTGCGGCGCGTAACAGCGAAGGCCGGGTAATCATGTACGCTGATAAAATTACTGATTCTATGCAGTACGCCCTGGATGAAACGCAGCGGCGACGCGATACGCAGATAGCATTCAACGAAGAACACGGCATTACACCGACGACGATTAATAAGGAAATCCGGGATGTAATCAGCGCAAAAGTTGAGATTAAAGAGGACGCGTATAAAGAAGATTCGAAGAAAAAAACGAAGAAGATGACGAAGAAGGAACGGGAAAAAGTGATCGAGCAGCTGGAAAAAGATATGAAACAAGCGGCAAAAGATCTCGATTTCGAAGCGGCATCGGAGCTAAGGGATGCATTATTCGAACTGAAAGCAGAAGGGTGATTGAATCGTGAGAAATACACATATCAGCATTAGAGGTGCAAGACAGCACAATTTAAAAGATGTCAACGTCGATATACCGAGAGACAAACTCGTTGTGATGACGGGTCTGTCCGGGTCCGGTAAATCCTCACTTGCCTTCGATACTATTTATGCAGAAGGACAGCGCCGTTATGTAGAATCACTCAGCGCATACGCCAGGCAGTTTCTCGGCAATATGGAGAAACCGGATGTGGATGTGATCGAAGGGCTGTCGCCGGCGATTTCCATAGACCAGAAGACAACGAGCAACAACCCACGCTCCACAGTTTCCACCATTACTGAAATATATGATTACCTGCGTCTGCTTTATGCAAGGGCAGGCACACCGTATTGCCCGATTCACGGGGTGGAAATCACCTCGCAGACCGTCCAGGAAATGGTCGACCGTGTAATGACACTGCCAGAGCGGACAAAAGTTCAGCTTTTTGCACCGGTCATCCGGGGCAAAAAGGGCATGCATGAAAAATTGCTCGAGTCACTGGGCAAGGAAGGCTATGCACGTGTCATTGTTGATGGGGAAATGTATGATATTGAATCTGTATCGGGACTGAATAAGAATAAAAAACACGACATCGATGTTGTTATCGACCGTCTCGCAGTGCGTGAAGGGGTCGAAGCACGTCTCAGCGACTCCCTTCAGACCACACTGGTGAAAGGGGACGGCAATGTTGTCGTCAATGTGATAGACGGCGAAGATATGCACTTCTCTGAGAATTTTTCCTGTCCGGAATGCGGATTCACGATTTCCGAGATGGAACCGAGACTGTTTTCATTCAACGCCCCATACGGCGCGTGTCCGGATTGTGACGGGCTCGGTATGAAGATGGCGGTGGATGACAGACTGGTTGTAACCGAACCCGGCCTGACGCTGGAAGAAGGCGCAATACAGCCGTGGCAGCCGATCAGTTCCAATTATTATCCGACACTGCTCCGTCAGACATGTGAACATTTTAAGATTCCGATGGATGTACCTTTTGAAGACCTGCCCGCGGCGGATAGAAAACTCGTGCTTCACGGTTCAAAAGGGGAAACAGTGGACTATGTCTTCAAACAGGAGAATGGGGTCACGCGGCGCAGGACGATGCCGTATGAAGGAGTGATCAACAATATCGAACGCAGATATAAAGAGAGCCCTTCTGAATATACAAGAGATGTAATGAGCAAATATATGCGGGAAATTTCCTGTAAGACATGTGACGGCTACCGTCTGAACGAGGAGGCCAGAGCGGTCAAAGTGGACAGTAAGCATGTAGGCGAAGTGGTGGACCAGTCCGTAAAAGAAGCGCTCGGTTTCTTTAAGACGCTCACTTTATCCGAACAGAACAGCCAGATTGCAGCACCGATTCTAAAAGAGATCAACGAGCGGCTTTCATTCCTGTTCAACGTCGGTCTCGATTATCTGACATTGAACCGCAGAAGCGGGACACTCTCCGGCGGTGAGGCGCAGAGAATCCGTCTGGCAACGCAGATCGGTTCACAGCTCTCCGGGGTTCTCTATATATTGGATGAACCGTCCATCGGCCTCCACCAGAGAGACAATGACCGCCTGATCGGCACATTGAAAAGCATGCGGGATATCGGCAACACGCTGATCGTCGTGGAACACGATGAAGATACCATGCTTGCCAGCGACTACCTTATCGATATCGGTCCCGGCGCCGGAGAACACGGCGGACAGATCATCGCCCAGGGCACACCTGAAGAAGTCATGGAAGATCCGAATTCCATTACAGGCCAGTATTTAAGCGGCAAAAGGGAAATCCCGCTTCCGGAAACGTACAGGACGCCGGACATGTCGCACGCTCTGGAAATACGCGGCGCGAAAGAGAATAACCTTAAAAATGTGAATGTCAAAGTGCCGTTATCAGTACTGAACCTTGTGACCGGTGTATCCGGATCGGGAAAAAGTACTCTGGTGAATGACATCCTGTATAAAGGCCTCCATACAAAACTTTATAAATCCAAACAGATTCCCGGGAAGCATAAAGAGATTAAAGGTGCGGAAAATATCGAGAAAATAATTGATATCGACCAGTCTCCGATCGGCAGAACGCCAAGAAGTAACGCGGCAACATACACCGGTGTGTTTGATAACATCCGTGATGTATTTGCACAGACGAACGAAGCGAAAGTCCGTGGATACCAAAAAGGCCGGTTCAGTTTTAATGTCAAAGGCGGACGCTGTGAAGCCTGTAGGGGAGACGGCATCATAAAGATTGAAATGCATTTTCTCCCGGATGTATTCGTACCATGTGAAGTATGCGACGGAAAGCGTTATAATAGAGAGACACTGGAAGTGAAATACAAAGATAAAAGTATTGCGGAGGTTTTGGGCATGACTGTCGAGGAAGCATACTATTTCTTCGAAAATCTGCCTAAGATTAAGCGCAAGATTAAAACATTGCTGGATGTTGGTCTTGGATATGTAAAACTCGGTCAGCCTGCAACAACACTTTCCGGTGGTGAAGCCCAGCGTGTCAAGCTTGCATCAGAACTGCACAGGCGCTCAGATGGCAAATCGCTTTATATACTCGATGAACCGACGACAGGTCTTCATTCGGAAGATATACGCAAACTCATCGATGTCATCCAGCGGCTCGTGGATAACGGCGATACAGTCATCGTCATTGAACACAATCTCGATGTGATCAAAGTGGCAGATCATATTATCGACCTCGGACCTGAGGGCGGAGACGGCGGCGGCGAAATTGTTGTAAGCGGCACGGTACAGGATGTTATCGCAGAGCCTCAGAGCTACACGGGAGATCACCTAAATAAATGGTTGAAACGAAACCATCAGGAGGATTGAAATGGATAATAAAGACCGCATTTTAAAAATGCTCGAAGAAGGCAAAATCACTTCTGAAGAAGCAATCAGACTCATGGACGCAATGGAATCCAAGGAGAATACAAATACAGCAGACACGGGAAGCCGGCAGACGGCGGATGACCGCAGTCAGCACCACAGCCAGGACAGCGGGAAATCATCCGGCAGTTTTTCAGGCGCAAGCGATGTGCTCGACCAGTTCATCGGAGAATTCCAAAAGTATGTCAATCCTGAAAAGGCGAATGCGAAATATAATGATGTAAAAAGCAAATTGGAAAACCAGAAATATGCATCGCAGGTGTTCAGTTCATTTGAAAAAGCATTTGACAGCGTTAAAAATTCCAATATGGACTCCATGTTCACAACGGGTTCCAAAAACCGCCTGATTGAAACGATCGACGAAGACTTCTCGAACATCTCTGTGGACATCACCAACGGCAACGTTGTCATTGTACCGACAGACAGAGTAACGACGGCAAAGTTCGAAGTGACATCCTTCTACCGTAAAATCGATAAGAAGCGGAACTATTTCAAAGATATTATCTGTGAAGTGAAAAATGAAGAGTTGATGATTGTTTCCGATATCCGCTCAGCACGTGTAAATGTCGAGCTGCAGGTCAACCCTGCCATGGTCAACAGACTCATTGTGTCCAGTTCAAATGGTAATGTAACCATTGAAAATGAAGAATTCAGCGACCTGACCGTGGATATCCTTAACGGTAATATCACGCTCGAAAACGTTTCAGGCAACAGTGCGTTCGCCAGAACTTCAAGAGGCAATATCAATGTAGGCGGCGGCGGATATGATTCACTTGAACTCATTTCAATGGTCGGTACAACAAATACGGATAGGCTCAATGCCAAAGATCTGACGGTATCTTCCAATGGTTCTGTAAACCTCTCATTAAAAGGTGAAACGGAATCTGCTTCCATCAATTCGAACATGGGCAGCATCAACATCAGTGTGCCGCAGGGCCGCGCACTGGAAGGCAGGATCAGCACCGTCGTCGGGCAGCTGAACTATCCGCCGGATATCAATGTGAGATTCATGAAGCAGCAGGACATCGGGCTCAAAGAGCTGATGCTTGTAAATGATACAGATGAAAAAGGACTGATTCTGGAAGTCGGTACGAAATTCGGCAGTGTCACGCTGCACCGCCATTAATCCGAAAACCAATTGATTGGCCCGGCCGGCCCGACAGCTGGCCGGGCTTTTGCCGTTAATAAAAACGACTTTTGTCATAGGTCCGACATATAGTTTAAATTCTCATTTCAATGAGTCCGGAATGATTGAAAATAAACATGTGTTTCTTTATAGTAAAATTATAAAAAAGCCGAGGTGACAATATGCTCACAGTACGAGCGTTAGTAGAAAAATTTGATCTGAGGGTCAAAGCCGGAAATGATGGTCTCGATAAAGAGATTGTAAATATAGACGTTTCACGTCCGGGTCTGGAAGTCGCGGGGTATTTCTCACACTATTCTTCCGACCGGGTCCAGGTACTCGGAATGAGTGAAACTTCATTCTTTGAGAGAATGCTGACGGATGAAGAAAGGGAAGACCGCTGCAAGCGTCTTTGCCGCAGGGAAACACCATGCATTATCGTGACGCGTAATTTATATGCGCCGCTGGAATTGATTGAAGCCTGCAATCAGACTCACACCCCTTTGCTCATTACGGAAGACAGTACGACAAATTTTATCGGCAGAATATCCAATTTCCTGGAGAAAGCACTGGCACCGGAAACAAACATGCACGGTGTACTCGTGGATATATATGGGATCGGTGTACTGATTACCGGGGAAAGCGGCGTCGGTAAAAGTGAGACTGCACTGGAACTTGTGAAGAACGGTCATCGGCTGGTTGCAGATGATAATGTGGAAATCAAGCAGGTGAGCAAAAATGTATTGATGGGTTCAGCCCCGGCCCTGATTCAGAACCTGCTGGAAATCCGCGGTCTGGGAATCATCAACGTGATGACATTGTTCGGTGCAGGCAGTATTCTCGAGGAAAAACGTGTCATGCTGAATGTCAATCTTGAACCGTGGGAATCGAACAAGACATATGAGCGCCTTGGTCTGGACCAGAAGAAGATAAAAATTCTGGATACGGAAATAGATCAGAAGACGATTCCGATCCGTCCGGGCAGAAGTTTAGCGGGTATCATTGAAGTGGCTGCGATGAACCATCGCATGCAATACATGGGATATAACGCAGCGGAGGAATTCAATGACAGACTGAATGCCCAGATCCGCTCCAACGGGGGTATCAAGGATGATATTTAGTACACCGCCATTAAATCCGGTTGCGCTGGACCTGGGTCCGCTCGAAATACATTGGTACGGCATCATCATTGCGGCAGGCATGCTGCTCGGCTTCTATATCGCAGACCGCGAAGCCAACAGACGGGGCCTCCCTGAAGGCATGTTCATGGATTTGATGTTTTATATTATCATCTTTTCAATTATAGGGGCCAGACTGTATTATGTAATATTCCAGTGGGACTACTACGGCCAGAATCCGATCGATATCATCATGATCAATGAAGGCGGTATGGCAATCCACGGCGGCCTGATCGGCGGCGGCCTGGCAGGCTATATATTCTGCCGTGTGAAGGGATACAGTTTCTTCCGGATAGCGGATATTGCAGCACCCAGTTTGATTCTCGGCCAGGCCATCGGCCGCTGGGGCAACTTCATGAACCAGGAGGCGCACGGCGGTGAAGTGACACGCAGCTTTCTGGAATCACTGAGACTGCCTGAATTCATCATTAATCAGATGTACATCGATGGTACATACTACCACCCGACATTCCTGTATGAGTCCGTTTGGAACATCATCGGATTCGTCATTTTGATTCTGCTGCGTCCAAAGCTCAAAATCGGACAGACGATACTGCTCTATCTCATCTATTATTCAGCAGGCAGGTTCTTTATAGAGGGAATGCGGACAGACAGCTTGATGATCGGGGATGTACTCCGCACCGCCCAGGTGATTTCCATCATGCTCATTGTGCTTGCGGTAGTCATCTGGATCTACAGGGAGATGAAGTATGATCTTCCGAAGTACGGTAATGTGCAGGGCATATATACAGAGGGCGGACGCAACCCGCACCGGAAAAACAATAAATCAAATGCGCAGCCGCGTAAAAACAGCAATCAGAGAAAATCCAAAAGCAAAAAGCATAAAAATCGCAAAAAAGGAAGATAACCTATGAGAAGACTCGAGATCAAAAAGGCGGGCAGAATCAATCCGCTGTGGAATATGTATCAAACCATCTCCAGAGTTAAAGTGGTTAAAAACTTCATATTTATCGAACTCGGGCGTTATTCTCCTTCCACGAAATTCAAACACCTTCTGTATCGGAAAATGCTCGGAATGAAGCTTGGGCCGAACGTTTCGCTGGCATATAAGGCGATGCCCGATCTGATGTATCCGGAACGCATTCGAATTGGCAAAAATAGTATAATCGGGTATAATACAGTAATATTGACCCATGAATATCTGATCGATGAATATCGTGTCGGCGACGTAAAAATCGGCAATGACACGATGGTGGGTGCGAACGTGACGATTCTGCCGGGTGTGGTGATTGGAAATCACGCAATTGTCGGTGCTGGGAGCATTGTTTCAAAAGATGTTCCGGACCATTCAATTTGCTACGGGAACCCGCTTGTAATAAGGAGCAGGAATGATGAATGATAATAGAAAAATAATCCCCTTCAATCAAAATGGCGAGTTCCATTTTAACCAGGGGGTAAAAAAATCAGGACAAAATAATAAACATGATGCTCTGAGGAGTTTCCAAAAGGCGATTGAACTTGAAGGTAACAACTTGGCGTATCTTTCTCAGTATGCCTACTTACTTGCTGAAGTCGGCCGTGGGGCGGAAGCGGAACATATATTGATCAATGAGTTCATTCAGCATCAGTATGATGCTGAATTTTATTTTATATTGAGTCAGCTGTATATCATCATGAATGATCCGAACAAAGCATTCCTTTTTGGTGTACAGTATATGAAGCATGAACCGGATTCAGGATATGATGAAGAGCTTGAAAATATGTTCGAAGTGAGCATTGATGATGAGGATGAAGTTGAAAAAGAAGCGGATCGTTTCACAGGTCAGCATCTGTTCCAGCACCTTTTCATGAATGCCCGAATCGATGAAGCACTCGAATTCCTGTCTTCCATACCTGTTGAGATTCAGGAAGAACGCGAGTTCAGAAACTTGAAGGCGATGGCATCTTTATTCCTGAACAGATATGAAGAGGCCCATACTCTGCTTGAACAGCTTTTGAAGGAAGATCAGACAGACATGCACGCCCTGAGCCACATGACGCTGCTCTATTATCATACGGGCGAGCAGGAGAAGTACAGTGCGTTTCTTAAAAAAATGGAAGTCGTACAGCCGCTGGACGATGATGCGCGGTTTAAAGTGGGACTGGTGCTGAACTTCCTTAAAAAGTATGAGCGTTCCTATGAACTGCTGTTTCCGCTGTATAAAAAGCAGGCGTTTGTCAGTTTCCAGCTGCTGCATGCCCTGAGCCACTCCAGCTACCACATGGGTAACCGTGAGGAAGCGGAAATGTTCTGGGAGAAAATGCAGACCTTCCATCCGGTGGATGAAGCGTTCACCCCATGGAAAAAACATGAGGCTGCCGAGCGGATTACGCAGCTGGAACTTGAGTATTTAAAAGATGACGATGTGTATAAACGGCTGCTTGGGATATATAAGATATATAACGTTGAACCAAGAGATGCGATTCTCGGGCATGAAGTATGGGAGACGATCGAGTCTTTGGAAGACTATGAGAAACTCTACATTTCCTTTCTGTTCCAGGGATTGAAGCTTGTAAGGCTGGGACGTATGCACAAAGGACTGGAGGCATTGAGAGGTGCCGGTTTTGTAAATGAAGTGGACCAGCTGGCCTGGATTGAAACATTCCACGATCTGTATGACCGTAAAGAAGACGTCGAAGATACTCACGCACTCGCAGCGGCGACGATGCACTTCCATAAACGAGACAGAAAGATTACCAAGAAGTCACTGGTGGAACAGTTTAATACGAGTATTTACCGTTTGAACAAGGCAATAGAAAAAATCAAGCACATTTAATGAAATATTGCACGCCAGCATTTATAATATATAGGAATGATTATGAGATAAAGGAGTAATTATCATGGCTGAAGAAAATATTTATGATGTAGTTATCATAGGTGCGGGGCCCGCAGGAATGACGGCTGCGTTATACGCTTCCCGTGCAAACCTGAAGACTGTTATGCTGGAACGCGGCATGCCAGGCGGACAGATGGCGAACACGGAAGAGGTTGAAAACTTCCCTGGATTCGATTTTATAACAGGACCGGAACTCTCCACTAAGATGTTTGAGCACTCCCGGAACTTCGGTGCTGAATATAAATACGGCGATATCAAATCTGTTGAAATCGACGGAGATATTAAAATTCTTAAAACAAGCTCCGAAGATATTAAGACAAAAACAGTAATTATTGCGACAGGTGCAGAATACAAAAAAATCGGCATCGAAGGTGAAGATGCACTCGGCGGACGCGGTGTGAGTTACTGTGCCGTATGTGACGGCGCATTTTTCAAAGAAAAAGAACTGGTTGTCATCGGCGGCGGAGACTCTGCTGTTGAGGAAGGCGTATTCCTGACTAAGTTTGCGAGCAAAGTGACAATTGTTCACAGAAGAGATGAATTAAGAGCGCAGAAGATTCTTCAGGACCGTGCATTTAAAAACGATAAGATTGAATTTATCTGGGATACAGAAATTCAGACAATCAATGGTGACAGCAGGGTGGAGAGTGTCACACTGCTCAACAAAAAAGACGGCTCGATCTATGACTATGAAGCAGACGGCGTATTCGTATACGTGGGTATGAAACCACTCACTTCACCATTCGGAGGATTGGGTATACTGACTGAACAGGGTTATGTCGATTCAAACGATGAGATGGAAACGGCAATTCCGGGCATCTTTGCTGCAGGCGACGTACGCGAGAAAACGCTCCGCCAGATCGTCACGGCGACGGGCGACGGCAGTATTGCAGCCCAGAACGCACAGCATTATATTGAAAAACTTGCGGATATGCAGGAATCCAAATAAATGAATTTATCCCCTCTGGCCCAAGTGTCAGAGGGCTTTTTTTCGTGCGGAATTTGAGCCGTTACATTGAAAACAAACCCGTCGGATAGTATCATAATATATTGCCAAAACTTTTTAAATGATCGAAATTAGTGTAAAGTAACCTTAAGAATATCAGGAGGATGTGGGGCGAGTGAAAGAGCTGAAAATTTTAACAGGCATGAGCGGCTCAGGTAAATCTGTAGCTATTCAGGCACTTGAAGATATGGGGTATTTCTGTATCGACAATCTGCCGCCGATTCTGCTGCCTAAAGTAGTGGAATTGATGAAGACGACGGATGGCCAGATGGAGCGTGTGGCGCTTGGAATTGACCTTAGAGGGAAGGAATTTTTTGAAAGTCTGGTTTCAGAAATTGAAGTGCTCCGGGACAACAATGAAATTGTCCTTGAAATCATATTCCTCGATGCCTCTGATGAAATACTGGTAAACAGATACAAAGAAACGCGCCGGGCGCATCCAATCGACAATACATTGAATGTGCTGGATGCAATCCACGTTGAACGCGGCCTGCTCTCAGAACTTAAAGGCCGTGCAAACCGAATTATCGATACATCGGAAACGACTGAAAAATCCCTCAGAAATAAAATATTTGAACATGGAAGCGGAGAAAACCAGTCTCCGTTCAACGTCAACATTATGAGTTTCGGCTTTAAACACGGCATCCCGATTGACGCGGACCTCGTTTTTGATGTGCGTTTCCTTCCTAATCCGCATTATGTGGATGATTTGAAACCACTTACCGGTTTGGACAAACCCGTCTCCGATTATGTGATGAAATGGCAGGAGACACGCACATTTTACGCTAAATTGCTCGACTTGCTGAAATATATGCTGCCGCAATTCATGAAGGAAGGGAAGTCCCAGGTTGTAATTGCCATCGGTTGCACAGGAGGCCAGCACCGTTCAGTTACTCTTGCTGAACAGCTTGCAAAAGATCTTTCCGAGCCTTTCGATTTCAAAATGAAAGCAGTGCACCGTGATGCACCGGTCCAAAGCACAGCGTATGAAGAAAATTAAAATAACACTCGTCGGTGGCGGGACGGGTCTCAGCGTATTGGCAAGAGGATTGAGACAATACCCTGTGGATATCTCAGCAATCGTATCAGTAGCGGATGACGGCGGTTCAACCGGAATCATCCGTGATCAGATTGATATGCCTGCGCCGGGGGATATCAGGAATGTCATGAGCGCTCTGAGTGATGTGGAAACAAAATTGGAAAATCTGTTTACATACAGATTCAACAAGGATGCACTCGGCGGTCATGCACTCGGTAACTTGATGCTCGCTGCAATGTATGACATGACGGGCGATTTCGCTATGGCAGTTAAAGAATTGAGCAAAATCTTAAACGTAAAGGGGACGGTGGTTCCGTCAACGAACATCAGCCCCAAGCTTGCAGCCCGGATGGAGGACAACTCGATCATTGTCGGAGAAAGTTACATTCCGGAAGTACAGCAGAAAATTGAAGAAGTGTATCTGATTCCCAATGAAACGGTCGCAACACCGGAAGCGATTCAGGCTGTGGAAGAATCGGATGTCGTCGTCTTCGGCCCGGGCAGTCTGTATACAAGTATTATCCCCAATCTGATTCCTGCCGGGATGAAAGAAGCGATAATAAATTCAGAAGGTATAAAGGTCTATGTTTCCAATATCATGACACAGGTCGGCGAAACGGTGGATTATACTGCTGCTGATCACCTGGAAGCGATTAATTTCCATATGGGTGAAAATGTGATGGATTTCATTATACTTAACGAAGAAAATATCAAAGGGCAGATATCAGACTACTATGATAGAAATGGTATGACTGTTGTTGATAGTGACAGTGAGCGCCTTGAAGAGATGGGTGTTAAGATCGTAACAGACTCCCGTCTTGTACACATAGACGATCAGGGTGCGGTAAGACATAATAATAAAGTGCTGGCAGATAAAATTTACGACATCGCTCTAAAAGAAATCAGCACTTTACAATATAAGAAATAAGACAATATTTAAGGGCGTGATTGCATGTCATTTGCTTCTGAAATGAAGAACGAATTGACAAGGATCGAAGTGGATACGTGCTGCAAAAAAAGTGAACTTTCCGCACTCATTAAAATGAACGGGGCGCTCAGTCATTTTAACGGTGAATGGATTATTAACATCCAAACCGAAAATGCCGCAATAGCGAGAAGGATTTTCAGTTTAATCAAAGAGGTTTACGGTGTAGTAATTGAACTTCTTGTACGCAGGAAGATGAAACTGAAGAAAAATAACGTATATATATGCCGGATCAAAAAAGACAGCAAACTTGTTTTAGAAGACCTTGATATTATGAAAAACGGGGTCCTCTCCCATACAATCAGTGATGAGATCAAAAAGAAAGAATGCTGTATCAGAAGTTATCTTCGCGGCACATTTTTAGCAGGCGGCTCAGTAAATAACCCGGAAACATCCGCATATCATCTGGAGATTTTCTCGCTATATGAAGAGCATGCAGAGAGTCTTGCTGAACTGATGAATGGTTATGAACTGAATGCAAAATATATTGAGCGCAAGCGTGGATATATTACGTATTTGAAAGAGGCGGAGAAGATTGCGGAGTTCCTCAGTCTGATCGGCGGCTACCAGGCGCTGCTTAAATTTGAAGATGTGCGTATCGTCCGCGATATGCGGAACTCGGTCAACCGTCTGGTCAACTGCGAAACAGCAAATTTGAATAAAACCATCGGGGCTGCAATGAGACAGGTGGAGAATATCCATTTCATCGATTCGGAAATCGGACTGGAAGAACTGCCTGAAAGACTCAGGGAAATTGCAAAACTCCGGGTGGAACATCAGGAGGTCTCTTTAAAAGAGCTGGGCGAGATGATGTCCACCGGTGCCATTTCTAAGTCAGGCATCAATCATCGGTTAAGGAAACTCGATAAAATCGCCGATCAGTTAAGGAAAGGCGAAGAAGTCACATTTTAATACCAGTATACAAAAAGCACCAGATCCGGAAGAACATATTTCGTCCGGATCTGGTGCTTTATTATTGGAATCCTTTTATCAGACTTCCGAATCAAACAGGTCTTCCAGTGCGACTTCCAACGTCGGAAATATAAATTTGAAATCATTTTTCATTAATACTTCAGGGATGACATACTGCCCTTTAAGTACAAGGATGGATTGCTCGCCAAGCAGTTTTTCCAGCAGGAATCCAGGGGTTGTGAAGAAGTTGGGTTTGCCGAGTACGGAACCCAGGTAAATGGAAAACTGCTTTTGCCTAAGTGGCATCGGTGAAGTCATATTTACAGGGCCTGAGATTTCATCATTTACACCAACGAAAAGCATAGCGTTTAAAAGATCGTCGATATGAATCCAGCTGTACCACTGTTCACCGCTGCCAAGCTTGCCGCCTGCTCCAAATTTATATGGTGTAACCATCTGTGGCAGTGCACCCGCTTCATCATCAAGAATCAATCCGAATCTTGCACACACGACACGCACGCCGTATTCCGAAATTTTCAAGGCTTCTTTTTCCCATGCGACCACAACAGAAGACAGGAAATCATGGGCGGCAAATGTGTCGTTCTCATCGAATCTCGCGCTTTTGCTCACGGGATAATAGCCAATCGCGCTCGCATTCACAAAAGTGTCCGGTTTGATTTCAGCGTGTGCAATCCACTTATTCAAGAGCCGGGTCACGCTGAGTCTGGAATCCAGAATTTCCTCTTTGTATTCCTCGGTCCACTTATTTTGGAGAGAAGCTCCTGCAAGATTATAGACAATATCGATTTTCTTTGGCATGTCGCGCATCCATGCATTATCATCCGGGTCATCCGGGTTGTATTTAACATAATGGATATAAGGATGTTCAGCCTGGTGGTCTCCTCTGGTCAGGATATAGACATGATCCCGTTCCTCTTTAATAATTTCAGTAAGTTTTCCAC
This sequence comes from Salinicoccus sp. HZC-1, assembly GCF_046736035.1. Lineage (GTDB taxonomy): Bacteria > Bacillota > Bacilli > Staphylococcales > Salinicoccaceae > Salinicoccus. The sequence continues at coordinate 462,441 of NZ_CP177130.1, forward strand.
CGATAAAGCCGGTGCCGCCTGTTATCAGTACGTTCATATTTAAACGCCTCCCTCACTACATTATAACCTCGTTCGCATATAGGTAATCAGGAAATGTGCAAAAAATTTGGGGAGCGGGGCTGGCAAGTGGGGTTAGCGGTCAAAGAACAGGAGACAGCTGCCGGTGTTCCCTCCGGATATCCACTCAAAATAAAAATGCAAAACCCCATTCGTTCGGGGTTTCGCATTTTCTCAATCAAATTTCTCAATTATTTTTCATTTAGTTTTTCCGGTTCCATTACTTCGTCAACCAGGCCGTATTCTTTTGCTTCGGCTGCTGTCATGAAGTTGTCGCGGTCTGTGTCTCTTTCGATTTTTTCAAGTGGCTGACCTGTACGGTCTGCAAGGATCTGGTTCAGTTTTTCGCGTGTTCTAAGGATGTGTTTCGCTGCGATTTCGATTTCTGTCGCCTGTCCCTGTGCGCCGCCAAGTGGCTGGTGAATCATCACTTCCGCGTTTGGAAGTGCGAAACGTTTGCCTTTTGCACCTGCTGCAAGCAGGAATGACCCCATTGAAGCTGCCATGCCGAGGCAGATTGTCTGCACATCGGGTTTGATGTGCTGGATTGTATCGTAAATTGCCATGCCTGCAGTTACGCTGCCGCCCGGTGAGTTGATATAAAGATAGATATCTTTTTCAGCATCCTGAGCCTGCAGGAATAACAGCTGGCTGACAACTGAGTTGGCCACGTTATCATCAATGCCTGTACCGATCATGATGATTCTGTCTTTGAGAAGTCTGGAATAAATGTCATATGCGCGTTCTCCGCGGTTTGTCTGTTCAATGACTGTAGGGATTAAGTTCATTTTATATTACCTCCTGATAATTTGCTGTTTCATCATTTACTAATTATGTTATATCATATTAGTCAAATAAGGTCAAAAGAAAAAGCTCGAAAATAAACAGCCTGAAAAGAGTAATTTTAGGGCTTTTATTCATGCTGGATTATTGCTATACTGTATTTGCTTTAATAGCTTTTATTAACAGCATACCCCCGTGGTGTAATGGATAACACGTAAGATTCCGGTTCTTGAGATGGGAGTTCGATTCTCTCCGGGGGTGTAAATTGAATCGAGGTGGGCCGTGTGAGTGGCGAACTTGAAATTATTGAAGCTCCAGACAGAGTCTATAGTGATGACTTCGTACGGGATGTATTTTACATTGCGATAAACAGCGGGAAAATATTGCTGGAAAATGGAGCGGAGACCTACCGTATTGAAGACACAATGGCACGCATTGCGTCCAGGTACGGTATTGAAAATTCTCAAGTATTCGTTACTCCCACGGTCATTATTTTTTCTATGAACGATTATGCGCTGACACAGACCGTCCGCATCGAGGAACGTGCCAACAATCTGGAAAAGGTGGACAGCATCAACAACCTTTCCCGCAGAATATCAGGCGGCCTGCCGCTCAAAAAGGCGATAGACCAGCTTGAGACCATCCATGAAGCACGGATGTTCCCTTTCTGGCTGCTCGTGCTTTCGGGGGGAATCATCGGCATCATGTTCCTCTATTTATTTGAAGGGGCATTAGGTGATGTAGCCGGGGCATTTATCGGCGGCGCCGGCGGAGTACTTATAATGGAAGGTCTGCTCCGCTATACGAAGCTTAAATTCTTTACGGAGTTTTTCGCGGCATTATTTATCGGCCTCGTCGGGATTATATATGTAGAATATGGACCGGGCGGGATGCTTGATACGATCGTCATCGCAAGTGTGATGCCGCTGGTCCCGGGTGTTTTGATTACAAATGCGATACGGGAGATGATCCGCGGCCATCTGCTTGCCGGTATCATCAAAGGTGCAGAAGCTGCACTGACAGCCGTAGCCATCGGTGCGGGTGTCGGGCTCGTATTCATGCTGTCGTAGGAGGGTATTTTAATGATATATGTATATCAGTTAATCGCGAGTTTCTTTGCCTCCGCCGGATTTGGCATCCTGTTCAATGCACCGAGACGTGCGCTCATCAACTGCGGCGTGACCGGCGCTGTCGGATGGATTGTATTCTATCTGTTCCGTGAAGGCGGGACGGACCCTGTACTGGCATCATATTTCGGAGCCGTATTCCTGACGGCGGTTGCGCTTTTTAATTCCCGGATAATGAAAATGCCGATCATAGTTTTTATTACATGCGGGATTATCCCTCTCGTACCCGGAGGAACGGCGTATGAAGCCATGCGCCACGTTGTCATGGATCAGTATATGGAAGCGCAGGGATTTGCCTTTGAAGCGGCATTGGTATCCGGAGCCATCGCCCTGGGTATCATCAGCACTGAAATGGCTGACCAGGTATTACAGTCAATAAAGAATAAAATTAATAAGAAAGAGGCTTAGGCATGATAGAGCTGGAGTATTATACGAGAAAAAACTGCGAGCTTTGCGATAATGGACGTGAACAGATTAAATTGGCATTATCAGAACTGAGATTCAACAGAGTGAAATTGATTCCAATTGATATAGATGAAGATGATGCACTGCAGGAAGAATACATGGTCCGGGTGCCTGTTTTGAAGCATGAGGGAGAAGTCGTCCAGGAAGGGCTCATTGATTTTGTACAAGTGTATGATTACTTAAAAGAATATTTGGGTAAAAGGTAGATATCAACAAATTTTATTCGAGGTCTTCAGAAAGAAAACCTATGGTTTCAATCATAGGGTGAATTTCGTCTCGGACGACCTGAATTTTAATTAAACATTTCAGCCTACAGTCAGCCTACAGTGTTGTAATGGTATACTTTAGATAGGCGAAAACCAAGCCTATCTTGATTTACAGTTAAAAAATATTGGCTCGGAGCGAGCCTTAGTAAGATAGCTTAAACCGCTGGTCTGTCCTGTAACGGGCAAACTAAGTTATGAGTGTTCCTAGAAACCCGTTACTTTAGTGATGGCGTAGCTCATCCAGTTAGAAATAATTGCATTTTTTAATATATATGCTATATTAATCATGTAGTTATTTTTTTGTCCCTAGTGGGACACAATGAGTCTCACAGTGGCGAGAGGTGTTGATGCCCGTGTGGCAAAGATTGTTGGACATTCAAAGACGCATCGCTCCGGAAGCCATAGATGAACTTTTGAAACGCTTCGAATTGTTGAAGCGGATAGAAGCGAATCAGCCGATCGGCAGGCGGACCCTTGCCAAAAAACTGGACTTGACTGAAAGAGTATTGCGTAAAGAAGTGGACAGACTGCAGTCTCTGGGGTTAATTTTAATTGATAAAAGAGGCATAGCCATCTCGCAAGCGGGTATTGATGTAATGGAAGAGTTATCTCCATATATTACAACAATCGACCGCCGTGCCGATCTTGCACGCGGGTTAAAAGAGAAATTTGGCTTAAAGGGCTTTTTCATTGTTCGCGGAGATGCAGATGGCAATCCAGAACTTCAAAAGGAATTATCCAAACGGATGGCTGAAGAACTTCAGAAAATGTTTTTCGATGGCACGGTCATTTCTGTAGCCGGCGGCTCAACGATGGCAAACGTAGGAAACTACTTAAAGCCAACGGATGGGAAATTATTATTTGTCCCGGCCAGAGGCGGTCTCGGCGAAGAGGTGAGCAATCAGGCAAACTCGATTGCAAGCCGTTTGGCAGTCGCAACAAAAAGTGAGCACAAAGTACTGTATGCACCGGATAACGTGGGTGAATCTGTACTTGAATCCCTGAAATTGGAACCGGCTGTAAAAGAAGTGGCAGAGCTTAACCGTAAATCAGATTACGTGATTCATGGTATCGGAGAAGCATTTATGATGGCCGAACGACGAAACGTCGGACCGGATGTAATCGAGCAGTTGCAGGAAAAAGGTGCAGTCGGTGAAACGTTCGGTTATTACTTTAATGCTGAAGGTGATATTTTACGTAAAGTGAAAACAATTGGATTACAGCTTGAAGATTTAGAGAGTAAACAGGCAATTTTCGCAGTTGCAGGCGGAAGCAGCAAGAAAGAAGCGGTCCGGGCTTATATGAAAATAGCCCCGAAAAACACACTGCTTTTCATCGATGAGACAATCGCAGAATATTTATTGAATAGTTAATACTAAAGCTATATAAATCAAGGAGGCCATATATTATGGTAAGAGTAGCAATTAATGGATTTGGACGTATTGGAAGATTAGCAGCAAGAGTAATTCAGAATTATGAAGATATTGAAGTAGTAGCGGTAAACGATCTGACTGACGATGATTTCCTCGCACACCTTATGAAATACGATACAACTCAGGGCCGTTTTGAAGGCGAACTCGAGCAGATCGAAGGCGGCTTTAAAATTAATGGACATGAAGTAAAATCATTCAACCAGAAAGACCCGGCACAGCTTCCGTGGGGAGACCTCGACATTGACATCGTTCTTGAATGCACAGGCTTCTTCACAGACGAAGAAGGTGCAAGGAAACACATCGAAGCGGGCGCTAAAAAAGTACTTGTTTCCGCACCCGGCAAAGGCAACATGAAAACAATCGTTTACGGTGTCAACGAAGACGTACTTGATGGTTCAGAGGAAATTGTTTCTGCAGCTTCATGTACGACAAACTGTCTTGCTCCTGTAGTGAAAGTGCTGAATGACAAATTCGGCCTTAATCACGGTCTTATGACTACAATCCACGCTTACACTGGTGACCAGAACACATTGGATGCGCCACATCCGAAAGGCGACTACCGCCGCGCACGTGCTGCAGCGATGAACATCGTTCCAAACTCAACTGGTGCAGCGAAAGCAATCGGACAGGTAATTCCTGAGCTTGACGGTAAACTTGACGGCGGTGCCCAGCGTGTACCGGTAGCTACAGGCTCACTTACTGAAGTGACAGCTGTTCTTGATAAAAACGTAACAGTGGATGAAGTGAACGAAGCAATGAAAACAGCGAAAAATCCTTCATTCGGATATAATGAAGATGAAATCGTGTCCTCAGATATCATCGGAATTTCAGCAGGTTCACTGTTTGATGCAACTCAGACTCGTGTAATGGATGTAGACGGCAAACAGCTTGTCCGTGCAGTTGCATGGTACGATAACGAAATGTCTTACACTTCCCAGCTTGTAAGAACACTTCATCACATGGTGACGAATAAATAATTCTTTTAATCCAGAACGGGCGGGGAACCGCCCGTTTTTATTTTATTTAAATTTATACAATGGGTATAATGGAATAGAACAAAAGTATAGGAGGCAAGGCAATGAAAAAGACTGTAGAAGATGTAGAACTGAAGGGCAGAAAAGTGCTGCTTCGCGCTGACCTCAATGTTCCGATGTCAGACGGAGAGATAACTAACGACAACCGCATTGTTCAAGCACTCCCGACGATTCAATATGTGCTCGATCAGGGTGGACGTGCCATTTTATTCTCCCACCTTGGAAAAGTGAAAGCGGAAGAAGATAAGAAAGAATTGACGCTTCAGCCTGTCGCTGAAAGTCTTACTGAAAAGCTGGGGCAGCAGGTAGTATTTGTGCCGCATACCAGAGGCGAAGAACTTGAGCAGGCAATCGACTCACTGAAAGACGGAGAAATTCTGCTGTTTGAAAACACGCGTTTTGAAGACCTTGATGGTAAGAAAGAAAGCGGCAACGATCCGGAGCTCGGCAAATACTGGGCATCTCTCGGTGATGTTTTCGTAAACGATGCATTTGGTACGGCACACAGGAGCCATGCATCCAATGTAGGTATCGGTTCTAACATTGAAACAGTATCCGGCTATCTTATGCAAAAAGAAATAGACTTCATCGGGGGCGCAATCGATTCGCCTGAACGTCCGTTTGTGGCGATTCTCGGCGGAGCGAAAGTTTCCGATAAAATCGGTGTCATTGAAAATGTTCTGTCCAAAGCGGATAAAGTCATCATCGGCGGCGGCATGGCCTACACATTCCTGAAATCCCAGGGCAAAGAAATCGGCAAATCACTGCTGGAGGAAGATAAAGTGGAACTGGCTGGATCATTGCTTGAAAAAGCAGGAGACAAAATTGTCCTTCCGGTCGACGTAGTCGCTGCGGACGATTTCGCAGAAGATGCAGCCCATGAAACAGTATCCGTCGATGAAATCCCGGCGGATAAAGAATGTCTGGATATCGGTGAAGGCAGTATCAAAGCATTCGAAGAGGTGCTTGATGGTGCTAAAACAGTGGTTTGGAACGGTCCAATGGGTGTGTTTGAAATGGAGGCGTTCGCCAAAGGGACAATCGGTGTATGCAAAGCAATCGCGGCGCTGGATGATGCAACGACGATCATCGGCGGCGGAGATTCAGCTGCAGCGGCGATGGATCTCGGCTATGCGGATGATTTCTCACACATTTCAACAGGCGGCGGCGCATCACTGGAATACCTTGAAGGCAAAGAACTGCCTGGTTTAACGGTCATAGACGACAAATAGTAACAAGAGAGATCAAAATGATACTAGGAGGATGTATATGAGAACACCATTTATAGCAGGTAACTGGAAAATGAACAAGACGGTTTCAGAAGGGGATGAATTTATAGATGCACTCGGCAATCTGCCAAAGAAAGATGAAGTGGAAAGTGCAATTTGTGCACCGTTTATCCACCTTCCATCATTGGTGGCCAAAGCGAAAGATCTTGAACTAGGCATCGGTGCTGAAAACAGTCACTTCGAAGACAGCGGTGCGTTCACAGGTGAAGTTTCCCCTGCAATGCTTGAAGATCTGGGCGTGGACTATGTCATTGTGGGCCACTCCGAGCGTCGCGAACATTTCGCTGAAACAGATGAAACAATCAATAAAAAAGCGCATGCACTGCATGAAAAAGGTCTTGTACCGATCATTTGCTGCGGCGAGACCGATGAAGAGCGTGAAGGCAATCAGGCTGAATCCCGTGTCAAAGATCAGGTGACGAAAGCGCTTGAAGGACTTTCTTCCGAACAGGTGAAAACTTCGGTAATCGCATATGAGCCAATCTGGGCAATCGGTACAGGCAAATCAGCAACGAGTGACGATGCCAACGAAATGTGCGGGGTCATCCGTGAAACGGTTGCTTCCCTTTATGATGACCAGACGGCAGAAGCCATCCGCATTCAATACGGCGGTTCGGTCAAACCAGAAAATATTGAGGAATACATGGCGCAGGAACACATCGACGGTGCACTTGTCGGCGGTGCGTCCCTCAAACCGGAATCCTTCACTGCGCTGCTTGAAGGTGCTAAAAAATGACTGGACCGGTGGGACTGATTATTCTTGATGGCTTTGCCAACAGAGACGAAGTGAAGGGGAATGCTGTTAAAGCAGCCGACAAACCGAACTTTGACCATTATTTTAATAAGTATCCGCATAATGAACTCAGCGCGAGCGGTATGGATGTCGGCCTGCCTGAAGGCCAGATGGGCAACTCGGAAGTCGGACACCTGAATATCGGTGCCGGACGCGTGGTGTACCAGAGTCTTACCCGCATCAATAAATCCATCGAAGACGGAGAATTCTTTGAAAATGAAGTGCTGCTCGGAGCGATGGATCATGTGAATGAAAATGACAGCGCACTTCATGTCATGGGTCTTCTGAGCGACGGCGGAGTGCATTCCCACTATGAGCACATGTTTGCGATATTGAAGATAGCTAAAGAAAAAGGCGTTAAAAACGTGTATGTCCACGCGTTTCTTGATGGGCGTGATGTGAACCAGGAATCTGCGCTCAATTATGTAGAGGAATCGGAAAAACGATTTAAGGAAATCGGTGTCGGTGAATTTGCGACAGTGAGCGGACGCTACTACGCCATGGACCGCGATCAGAGGTGGGACCGCCAGGAAACGGCCTACCAGACGATTTCCAACGGTGTGGGTCCTCGTTATGCCACGGCAGCCGAAGGTATTCAGGCGAGCTATGATGAAGGAATCTCGGATGAATTCGTCAAACCGTTTGCCGTGTTCGGCCATGATGGCGACTACGACCATGGTGTAATGAACAACGATGCGGTAATCTTCTACAATTTCCGTCCGGACAGAGCGGCCCAGCTTTCAGAAGTATATACGAATGAAGAATTCATGGGCTTCGAAATCGAAAACAAATATAGCGATTTGAAATTCGTCACATTCACAAAATACAGTGAAAATGTCCGTGCCGATGTTGTATTCGAAAAAAAGGACATCATCAACACGATTGGTGAAGTGGCTGCCAAAGCCGGGAAGAAGCAATTGCGTATTGCCGAAACCGAGAAGTATCCGCATGTGACTTATTTCATGAGCGGCGGACGCTACGAGGAATTTGACGGGGAACGCAGGGCGCTTATTGACTCACCGAAAGTGCCGACTTATGACCTGAAGCCGGAAATGAGTGCATATGAAGTGCGGGACAGATGTATGGAAGAGCTCTCCAAAAAGGACCTTGACCTCATCCTCCTGAACTTTGCCAACCCGGATATGGTCGGTCACAGCGGTAAGCTCGAACCTACTGTAAAAGCCATCGAAGCAGTCGATGAGTGTCTGGGGCCGATTGCCGATGAAATCATCGCGCAGGGCGGTACGGTCATCATTACAGCGGATCACGGCAACTCGGATGAAGTGACGTCCGAAGACGGTAAACCGATGACTGCCCACACAACAAATCCGGTACCGGTCATTGTTACAAAAGAAGGAGTAGAAGTGAGAAGCGGCGGAAAACTCGCTGATCTGGCACCGACACTCCTCGATCTGATGGGTGTGGAACAGCCGGAAGAAATGTCAGGAGAAAGCCTGATCAAATAAAAGTTTGTAATATCTTTATTTTTCTCAGATAATAAACTATAGAAAACAATCAAAAAGGAGATCTGGATATGCCATTAATTACAGATGTTTATGCACGTGAAGTACTCGACTCCCGCGGGAATCCGACAATCGAAGTAGAAGTTTTAACAGAAAGCGGTGCCTTCGGGCGCGCATTGGTACCATCAGGTGCGTCTACAGGTGAATATGAAGCAGTAGAACTTCGCGATGGAGACGATACACGTTACTTAGGTAAAGGTGTTGAAAAAGCCGTAGAAAATGTCAACGAAACAATCGGACCTGAATTGGTTGACGGCGATTTCAGCGTACTTGAGCAAGTATCCATCGATAAAATGATGATTGCACTGGATGGAACGGAAAACAAAGGCAAGCTTGGCGCAAATGCCATCCTTGGTGTATCAATGGCTGTTGCTAAAGCTGCAGCAGGTTTCCTCGGTCAGCCGCTTTATAAATATCTCGGCGGATTCAATGCGGTTCAGCTTCCAGTGCCGATGATGAACATCATCAATGGCGGAGAGCATGCCGACAACAACGTGGATATTCAGGAATTCATGATTATGCCGGTCGGTGCCGAATCATTCAAAGAAGCACTCAGAATGGGTGCTGAAATCTTCCACAACCTTAAAAAGGTATTGAATGAAAAAGGATACAACACTGGTGTGGGCGATGAAGGTGGATTCGCTCCTAACCTTGGATCCAACGAAGAAGCATTGTCTACAATCATCGAAGCTGTAGAAAAAGCAGGATACAAACCGGGCGAACAAATCCGTCTTGCAATGGATGCGGCTTCCAGCGAGTTCTACGATGCAGATACAGGCAAATATGAACTTAAAGGGGAAGGCAAGTCCTACTCTTCAGAAGAAATGGTTAACTGGTATGCAGAAATGATCGAAAAATATCCAATCATTTCAATCGAAGACGGACTCGATGAAAACGACTGGGAAGGTACAAGACTGCTTACAGAAAAAATCGGTTCAAAAGTACAGCTTGTCGGTGACGACCTATTTGTTACAAACACGAAAAAGCTCGCACGCGCAATTGAAGAAGGGGTGGGGAACTCCATCCTGATCAAAGTAAACCAGATCGGTACGCTTACAGAAACATTCGAAGCAATCGAAATGGCAAAACGTGCCGGCTATACAGCAGTAATCTCACACCGTTCAGGTGAAACGGAAGATACGACAATTGCGGACATCGCAGTTGCAGTCAATTCCGGACAGATCAAAACAGGTGCACCATCCCGTACTGACCGTGTTGCAAAATACAACCAGCTTCTCCGTATCGAAGATGAACTCTACGAAACGGCAAAGTATGAAGGATTAGCTTCTTTCTATAACCTGGATGTAAAGTAATACTTGGGTAGCTGAGACACACCTTTTCACTTTTAGTGGGAAGGTGTGTTTTTTGATTTCTCAGTTGCCAGCGCCCGATAGGACTTTTTCCGGTCTGGGCATCCATATGAATAGGTATGTGGTCATGGTCTTGGCCCGAAGGTGTCCATTACTGATACGGCAGCTCTCGTCACCTTCCAATCCATTTGCAAATATACTCTAAATCTGTTAATATTCTTAGTGTTAATATTTATGGAGGGATTACCACATGCAAACACTTCTCGTTGTGCTACTGATTATCGTTTGTATATCTTTAATTGCAGTGGTATTGCTACAGTCAGGGAAAAGCGCCGGCCTCTCAGGTGCAATCGGTGGCGGTGCAGAGCAATTATTCGGTAAACAAAAAGCGCGTGGCATGGATCTCATTCTTCATAGGGCGACGGTCATACTTTCGCTGCTGTTCTTCATGATCATGTTACTGCTGACATACTTAAGTTAATAAATTTACCCCCTAGCAATAGGGGGTTTTTATTTTATAAGTGGGAAATTTAACGTACAATGAAATTAATGAATTGAAAGTAGGGTAAAACTATGAAGATACAATTGCCGGAACCGTTTTTCTTTGAAGAAGGAGAAAAAGCTGTACTGCTCCTCCATGGGTTCACAGGGAATTCATCGGATGTCCGCCAGCTCGGCCGCTACCTTCAAAAGCAGGGGATCACTTCCTATGCGCCGCATTACGAAGGGCATGCTGAACCCCCTGAAAATCTACTGCAGTCGAGCCCGTATGTCTGGTGGTCCCAGGTGCTGGAAGCCTACGACTTTCTCAAAGAAAAAGGATATGACAAAATTTTCGTCGCGGGTCTTTCTATTGGCGGTGTGTTTGCCCTCCGTCTGGCAACTGAAAGGGATGTTGTTGGCGTGTCCACCATCTGCAGTCCGATGTATTTAAAGGACAAGGAGACGATGTATGGCGGTGTGCTGGAATATGCACGCGGCTTTAAGGAGATGGAAGGTAAAGGTGCGGAGGCAATTGAAAAGGAAATGATCCGTTTTGAACCGACTGATATGCTGGATGAGATTCGTGATATGATAAGCTTGGTAAATGGTAAACTGGAAGATGTATTCGATCCGCTTTTCATCGCCCAATCTGAAAAAGATGAGATGATCAACCCGGATTCTGCGAACATCATCTATGATGAAACTTCCACTGATGAAGAGGATAAAGAAATTAAGTGGTATCCGGAATCGGGCCACGTATTGACAATAGATGTGGAGAAGAAAGAATTGTTTGAAGATCTGCATCGATTTATGAACCAGTTGGACTGGAATTGATAAGGAGGCGTTTCCATGAGTGAATACAGAGAAAAAATATTGGAAATCATCAAGTCGGATGACTATAAGCCGATGACGATGGATGAATTCCAAAGCGCGCTTTCTGCGTATGATTCGGAGGATTTTAAGGAAATGGTGAAGGGAATGGTTGCCCTTGAAGAGTCCGGAGAAGTATTCAGAACGAAGAAAGACAAGTTTATGAAAACAAGCGAAACGAATCTTGTAAAAGGGAAGCTTTCCATGCATAAGCGCGGATTTGGATTCCTTCGTCCCGAAGACAAAGAACTTGATGATGTTTTCATTCCGCCGAATGCGATCAACGGTGCCCTGGACGGCGATACTGTCTTAGTCGAAGTACAGCAATCGACAAGGAGTGAGGACAGCGACAAACAGGAAGGTTCTGTTTCCAGTATCCTGACACGCGGCATAACGCGTGTTGTCGGTGAATACAATCCAAGCAAAAACTTCGGTTTCGTTATTCCGGATTCCAAGAAAATAATCGATGATATTTTTATCCCTAAAAATCAGAATCTCGGTGCGGTGGATGGACACAAAGTGCTTGTGGAACTTACCAAATACCGTGAAGGGGAAGATAAACCGGAAGGCCATGTCATTCAGATTCTCGGGCATAAAAACGATCCGGGTGTCGATATTCTTTCCATTATATATCAGCATGGTATCGAGATCGAGTTCCCTGAAGAAGTGCTGAAAGAGGCCGAGCAGGTACCGGAGACAATTGATCCATCCGAGCTGAAAGGGCGTACGGATCTGCGCGATGAGTTCACGATTACGATCGATGGTGCAGATGCAAAAGACCTTGATGATGCGGTGTCAGTGAAAAAGCTGGAGAATGGCAACCATGAGCTCACAGTCAGCATTGCTGATGTAAGCTATTACGTCAAGGAAAATTCTGCTCTGGATGGCGAAGCGTATGAGCGTGCAACGAGTGTGTATCTTGTGGACCGTGTCATTCCAATGATTCCGCACCGTCTGTCCAACGGTATATGCTCACTTAATCCGGATGAAGACCGTTTAACGATGAGCTGCCGGATGGAAATCGACCATAACGGAAAAGTCGTAAACCATGATATTTTCCAAAGTGTCATTCATTCCGACCGCAGAATGACATACGATGCGGTGAATAAAATGCTGGTGGATGACGATCGGGCATTAATCAGCGAATTCAGCGATGTGTATCCAGTGCTGCAGGACGCGGAAGCACTCGCCCAGATTCTCAGAAACAGGAGAGAAGCCCGCGGCGCGATTGACTTCGACTTCAACGAAGCACAGGTACTGGTCAATGAAGACGGCTCAGCTGGCGACATCGTTCTGAGAACACGTTCGGTCGGAGAAAAAATGATTGAGGAGTTTATGCTGGCTGCGAATGAAACAGTCGCTGAACATTTCCACTGGATGGAAGTGCCATTCCTGTACCGTGTCCACGAAGATCCGAAGGAAGAGAAACTCAGACAGTTCTTTGAATTCATCACGAATTTCGGAATCGTTGTGAAAGGTAAAGGGAATGAGATCCATCCGAGGGCACTGCAGGAAATTATCGAAGAAGTGGAAGGCAGACCGGAGGAGATGGTCATCAGCACACTGATGCTCCGTTCCATGCAGCAGGCGCGTTATTCTGAAGAGAACCTTGGACACTTCGGATTATCAGCAGAGTTTTACACACACTTCACATCACCGATCAGACGTTATCCTGACCTGATTGTCCACCGCCTGATCAGAAAATATCTGATTGAAGGAAAAACGGACAGGAAGACGGTTGATAAAAATGCTGAATTCCTGCCGGAGGCAGCAGAACACACATCTGGCAGGGAACGTCGTGCACAGGATGCAGAACGTGACACGGATGATCTGAAAAAAGCGGAATACATGCTTGAGCATGTGGGTGAAACATTTGAAGGTGTCATATCCGGCGTGATGAACTTTGGCATGTTCGTAGAACTGCCAAATACGATTGAAGGACTTGTCCACGTATCGAACATGACGGATGACCACTACCAGTATCACGAAAAGCAGCTTGCGATTGTCGGAGACCGCACGGGCAAAGTATACCGTATCGGTGATCCTGTGGAAATTGAAGTCATGGATGTCAATCTGGCTGAAAAACTCATTGATTTCAAAGTAGTGGGCATGCCGGAACGTGCACCAAGACAAAGACGCGACCGTCCGGTGGAAATAAAAGCCAAAACCAAATCCGAAGGCAAAGATGGAAAAGGCAAAGGCTCTAAACCCGATGGGAAAAAGCATTTTGATAAAGGGAAGAGTAATAAAAAGCCATTTTACAAAGGTGCGAAGACCGCGGCAAAAAAACGCAATGGAAAGAAGTAATGAGCAATGAAAAAAACACATGACAAACCGCTTGCTCAAAATAGAAAGGCAAGCCACGAGTATCACATAGAAGACACTGTAGAAGCGGGGATTGAGCTGAGAGGGACAGAAATCAAATCAATCCGCCGCGGATCCGCCAACTTGAAGGATGCCTATGCCCGTGTGTATAAAGGGGAGATGTATGTGTACAATATGCACATCGCCCCCTATGAGGAGGGCAACCGGTTCAATCACGATCCGCTCAGGGCAAGAAAGCTTTTATTGAAAAGGAAGCAGATTGACAAGTTGTACGGCATATCGAAGGAAACGGGATATGCGCTCATCCCGCTGAAGCTCTATATAAAGAACGGATTTTGTAAAGTGCTGCTCGGTGTCGGAAGAGGTAAAAAGAAATACGACAAGCGTGAAGACCTGAAACAAAAACAAATGAAACGGGATATAGACCGGGCGATCAAAGACCGGATGCAGTAGGGTGCCGGCTTGATTTTTAAGCTGTTTTCTGCTATAATAATTATTACGCCGATTGAGGTGTAACCCTTATAAATCCGGGGACGTTCCGGATTCGACAGGGGCTGTTGGGCATTTTAAGCGTGCCGGAGGTTTCGGCTCCGCAAAAACGATACTCAGTTTATAATAACTGGCAAACAAAACAATCTCGCAGTAGCTGCGTAATAGCGCTCTGCATCATCCCTTGTCGTTTCCTGTGCGACCTGACCGGATGATTCAACCTTAGCAGGATACGCATTCAGTCTTCCGTCTGGAGACTGGATGAAGAGAATAATCAGACTAGCATGGTATGTGGTTCGTCCATTACCGTCAGCCATGCGAAATTCAAATATGGACTACGCACGTAGAAAGAAATGTATCAAGGTCTCTGGACGCGGGTTCGACTCCCGCCGTCTCCATTAGATAATGCTTAACCCCAGCGGTTAAGCATTTTTATTTTTGCTGATGTGCTTTGAATACCGGCGGATTCCGCTTCAATGATAAAAATTCGTATACATCCAAATGGTGATTTTCCGATTTTTAAATCGTTTTTAAGCAGTCAGTAAGTTATAATAACTTTTCAATAATCCCGGAGGTAAGTGTATGAATGATAACCTGAAACGCGCTCAGAAGGGCGCCTACCTGAGCCTGATCACATATATTATCCTTTCGATAGCCAAATTCATAACGGGGGTCCAGTTCAACTCAGCAGCCCTGCAGGCCGATGCATTCAATAATATGACGGATATACTGGTATCCATCGCAGTACTTGTCGGCCTGAAGATATCATTGAAGCCGGCGGATAAAAATCATCCGTACGGACATATGAAGTCGGAGAACATTTCGACACTGCTCGTATCGTTCATCATCATGTTCGTCGGACTGCAGGTCATAATGGATAATTTCCCAAAATTGACGGAGGGCGATTATACAACACCCAATCCATTGACCCTGTGGATCAGCTTCATCAGCGGATTTATCATGCTGATGGTCTATTTCTATAATAACAGCCTGGCTAAAAAGACGAAGAGCAGCTCTCTGAAGTCCGCGGCAGTGGACAATCTATCCGACGGTCTGGTCAGTTTCGGCACAGGGTTCGGACTGATTTTCACCCAGATCGGCTTCCCCATCGCCGACCCGATACTGGCCGTTATCCTCGGCCTGCTGATCGTCTACACCGGTTTTAAAATATGCAGGGAAGCGATTTTCACATTAAGTGACGGCTTCCATGAGAAGGATCTGGAATTCTATGTCAATGACGTCATGAGAGTGGACGGCGTAAAAGGCGTCTCTTCAGTCAAAGGCAGATATCACGGTGACAGTGTGTTCCTCGATGTCACGATTTTTGTGGATAAGACCATCACACTTGATGAGGCACATGACATTTGCGATCAGGTTGAAAAATCTTTGAGTGAAGAAGGGGTCTATTCCTCTTATGTACATCCCGAACCCTATGAGGAAGACTGAAAGGCAGGTGCCGGCACCTGCCTTTTTTACATGGAAACATCCATATGGTAAATAAAAGCCCATGAAAAATCCGGAACCCCGACGGTTCCGGATGAACAGGTCCTACATCTTCTCTATATACTCTTTGATGGCAACCGCCTGGTTGTGCTTTTCATCTTTTGCGCCATAAAGCAGTGTCACATTGTGCCCGTCACTGTCTTTTTTGATTTCTTTCAACAGTTCTTTATGCGCATCAAGTTCCTTGAAATATTTCTTCCTGAACTCATCCCATTTATCAGCATCGTGATCGAACCATTTGCGCAGATCAGATGAAGGGGAGAGTTCCTTGTACCACTCGTCGTGATTCAGATCTTCTTTTTTCACACCTCTCGGCCAGACGCCGTCTACCAGATACCTCTTTCCGTCCTGCTGGGATTCATCATCATAGACTCTTTTGATTTTAAGCATTTTATTCACCTCGTTATGAATATGCCCTATAATAAAAAGAAACAAACAATGAATCGGTGCATATCCGTACTGATTCGATTGAAATTTACGCTTACATTCTATAATGTATATAAATAAACAGGAAAAATGGAGGCGCTTAATATGAAGATTAAAAATGTAACCATTGGCGAAGGTCAGCCAAAAGTTGTGGTCTCCTTTACAGGTCATTCTGCCGAGGAGGTACAGGCGGAAATTGAGGAAGCGAAGAAGAACAATGATAAATTTGATATCGTTGAAATCAGAAGTGATTCCTTTGATGCGATGAATCATGAAGACCATTTCAGACTTGTCGACAATATCATTGAGGAAATGACAGACTGCCCGATCATATATACTTACCGTACCAACGGCGAGGGCGGGAGCGGAACGAAATCGGCAGCTGAATACCAAAGTCTGGTGAGCCATGCGATTGGGAATTGTGATATTGATATCGTAGATATCGAGTTCTTCATGTATGAGGATATCGTGAACCAGCTGATTGATGAGGCGAAAGAGAAAGGGGTTGCGGTATTACTCAGTCAGCATGATTTCCGGGACACACCGCATTTTGAGGAAATGATGGCGACTTATGAAAATATGTACGAGCGCGGTGGTGACATCCTGAAGCTCGCCTACCAGCCGGCGGACGGACGGGATGTTCTGAGTGTACTGAGTGCAGTGCATGATGCACGCCGGAAATTCAACTGCCAGGTCGTCGGTATTTCCATGGGTGAGACCGGCAAGATCACACGGGTGGCCGGCGGAGTATTCGGTTCATGCATGACTTACGGCCATCTGATCAATCAGGCGGCGCCGGGTCAGATTGGTGCAGGTATACTGAAAGAGTATTTGAACATATTCGAGGAAGACCGCTGAGTACACCCGGTTTCCATGAAAATGAAAAACCCGCAGCCGATGAGAGGCCGCGGGTATTTTAAATTGTTCAATATCAGACATTCTCTTTCAGGAATTCAGTGACCGATTCCGGTGTTTTCGCATTTGCGGAATGCAGGTGCGCCAACTTCTCCCCGTTTTGGAAGACGAGCAGGCTTGGAATTCCCATTACGTCATTTTCCTCTGCCGCTTCCGGAATATCATCACGGTTCAGCTCGTACCAGTCAACGGTGTTATATTCTTCCATGATCGGATCGATGAACATGTTCATCGCTGTACAGTCCGGGCACCATCCTGCGAAAAATTTGACGATGATCTTATCATCGCTCTGTGTCTTTGCTTTAAAATCTTCATATTCAGTGATTGGTTCCATTGCCATATCAAATAGCTCCTTTTGCTTATCATGATTAAACATATTCTATCATCTTTTCATCTTTATATAAAATAGCCGGCTTGTATTTCTGTGTTTGCATTACATGTACATATAAAGGTATATTATAGGTAACAATAAATCTGGAGGATATTTGATGATTACACTTTACGAATACCCTAAATGCACAACCTGCCGCAAAGGCCGTAAATTCCTTGAGGAGAACGATGTTGAATTTCAGGCGCATGACATGGTGAAAGTTCCGCCATCCGAAGAAACATTGAAGGAAATCATTTCCAAGTCAGACAGGGAGATTGATGATTTCTTCAATAAGCGCGGTAAGAAGTTCAAGGAGTTGGACCTTAAAAACCGGCTTTCAGCCATGTCGGATGAGGAGAAGATCGAAACGCTCTCGGGGGACGGCATGCTGATCAGACGGCCGCTTGCATACGATGGGCAGCAGGTGCTTCTCGGTTTCAAGGCCGACGATTGGCAAAAGGCTTTCCTCGGTTAGATTTACCTTGCTTAAATAGTGTGAACTATGAGATTATATAGTTGTAAAGTCAAAGGAGGTTATTATCGTGTCAACACCAAAAGATTTGAAGTACTCAGAAGATCATGAATGGGTGAAACAGGAAGACGGCAAAGTAAGACTCGGGATCACTGAATTCGCACAGTCTGAACTGGGCGACATCGTTTTCGTTGAACTCCCTTCAGAAGGCGATGAAATTACTAAAGGTGAGTCATTCGGCAGTGTGGAATCCGTTAAGACGGTCTCTGAGCTTTATGCACCTTTGAGCGGTACAGTAGTGGAAATCAACGAAGAGCTCGAAGACAGCCCTGAGCTTGTCAACGAATCTCCGTACGAAGGCGCCTGGATGGTTGTCATTGAGTTGTCAGATGAATCACAATTAGATAGCCTTATGGATGCAGACGCATATGATGAAATGGTGGATGCATAAACTGATGAACTCTGGACACTGTCTGGAGTTTTTTTGAAAATATAATACCAAGGGTGATAAATATGTATTTTTCCGATAAAGTGCTCATAGTTGAAGGTAAAACTGATAAGCGAAGAATCGAAGAAGTATTGATAGAACCTGTACAGATCATCTGCACCCATGGTACGATGGGAATCTCCAAACTGGATGAAATTCTCGACCAGCTTAACGGTTCTGATATTTATATCTTATCCGATGCGGATAAAGAAGGCCGGAAAATCAGAAAGTGGTTCAAAAAACATCTCAGTGAAAGCACGCATATCTATATCGATCCTAAATTCGGGGAAGTCGGCCGCTGTCCGAGGGACTATCTGGCAAATCTGCTGATGAGACATGAATTCTACGTTGATACGAGCCTCATTATGAAAGGTAAGTTTGGTAATGATGAAAGAAGAGATAAGCTCCCTGGATATTACCAGTCATATCCAGTCTGAAGATAAATTCATATTGTATGGATACGCACCAATATGTGCAAACTGTACAATAGCTGAGCGCATGCTCGGCATCGTTTCGGAAATGAAAGGGTTCGATTATACTTCCATCAACCTGAATTTCCATAAAGATCTGATTGAAAAATATCAGATCAGATCCGCCCCCGCCCTGCTGCTTTTCAGCCGCGGCGAGCTGGTCAGGGAAGTATACGCATTCCAGTCGGTCACTTACCTTTCGGAAGTGATTGAGGAATTTATGGTTGACCGATAGGTTTTAAAATGATAATATTATTAACAATCTAATAAAGAAATACTCTTATCAAGAGTGGTGGAGGGATAGTGCCCCATGAAGCCACGGCAACCGTCTTTGGACAAGGTGCCAATTCACTGATCAAAAAGTCAAAGATGAGAAGCTTGGAATGAAATCCAGCAGCCTGCTCATTATCTGAGCAGGCTTTTATTTTTATGAAGTCAGGATGATTACGCATGATTGATATAAGGAATGTCACAAAAATATTCAAAACAAAAAGTTCTGATATCCAGGCTGTCGATGACGTCAGTATGAATGTCACCCAGGGTGAAATATTTGGTGTCATCGGCTATTCCGGTGCAGGTAAATCGACGCTGATCAGACTTTTGAACGGCCTCGAGCTGCCTTCTTCCGGCGATGTGGTGATCGGAGAAGATGTAATCAGCAAAATGTCCAAACCGGACCTGCGGAAGAAACGCCAGAAAGTCTCCATGATATTCCAGCATTTCAACCTGCTCTGGTCCCGTACGGTTGCTGAAAACATCAGCTTCCCGCTTGAAATCGCAGGAGTCCCGAAGAAAGAGAGGCAGAAAAGAGTGCAGGAACTGGTTGAACTCGTCGGCCTCACCGGCCGTGAAGACAACTATCCGAGCCAGCTCTCCGGCGGACAGAAGCAGCGTGTGGGCATTGCGCGGGCACTGTCCAATGAACCGAAAGTCCTTCTGTGCGATGAAGCAACAAGCGCACTGGATCCCGAAACGACTGACGAGGTCCTGGATCTGCTGGTGAAGATCCGGGATGAGATGAACTTGACAATCGTTCTGATCACCCATGAAATGCATGTCATACGTAAAATCTGCGACCGCGGGGCGGTGATGGAGAACGGCAGGATCGTTGAAACCGGCCCGGTATTGAAACTGTTCCAGAATCCGGAGCACAGCGTGACGAAACGCTTCGTTAAAGATGATATCAATGACGAAGAGACAGCACTTTCCTTCGATGAGGTCAGGGAACTGTTCCCGACATCACAAATACTTAAATTCGGGTTCGTCGGTTCACAGTCGAAAGCGCCCATCGTTTCCCAGGTCGTTAAAAAATATGATCTGGACCTGAATATACTGTCCGGCAACATCAAGCGGACGAACAATGAATCATACGGACATCTGTATGTGGCAATCGATGTGGACGACGATACGCTTGAACGTCTGAAAACGGAACTTTCCGACCACGACGTTACAGTGGAGGTGGAAGACAAATGAATGAAATGATCAAAGAACTCACAACCATGTTCTCTTTTGAAAACGTAAAGTGGGACGCGGTATGGGAAGCGACATATGAAACGCTGTATATGACAGTCGTCGCCACAGCATTCACCTTCATATTCGGTATCATTTTGGGAATCATACTCTTTCTGGCCTCGAAAAGCGAAGTCAAAGCCAGCAAGCCCGTCTACGGTGTCACGGCCTTTCTTGTAAACCTGTTCAGGGCGATTCCGTTCATCATACTGATCATCCTGCTGATTCCATTCACGAAAGTGCTGATGGGCACCATCATGGGGCCGAACGGTGCAATACCCGCACTGATAATCGGATCGGCACCATTTTATGCCAGGCTGGTGGAAATCGGACTGAAGGAAATTGACAAAGGTGTCATTGAAGCGGCGGAATCCATGGGCGCAGGTACATGGACCATCATCTGGAAAGTGCTGCTTCCGGAATCCATGCCGGCACTCATTTCAGGCATCACAGTCACGGCGATCATGCTCGTCGGTTCAACCGCAATCGCCGGTGTCATCGGTGCAGGCGGACTGGGTAACCTTGCATACATGGTCGGTTTCACAAGAAACCAGAGTGACGTCACACTGGTTGCAACGATAGTAATACTGATTATCGTCTTTATCATACAGATTGCGGGGGATTTCTTCTCCAAAGCTGTGGATAAACGGTAGTCTCCATATAAAAAACAATTAAGGAAGAGGGTATGTTTTATGAAGAAGTTCTTATTACTGCTTACTATGTCACTGTTTGCCGTCATTCTGGCTGCATGCGGAAGCGGTGGTTCAGAAGAGGAATCAGCTGAAGAAGGCGGAGAAAATGCAGAAAACGCGCAGGAGGACGGCACGCTGAAAATTGCAGCTTCCCCGTCACCGCATGCTGAAATTCTGGAAGAGGCAGCTGCGCTTCTTGAAGAGGAAGGCATAGAGCTCGATATTTCAATCGTCAATGACTATACAACGCCAAACCGTCTGCTCGCGGATGAAGAAGTCGATGCGAACTTCTTCCAGCACACACCTTATCTTAAGACGGAATCAGAATCACACGGCTACGAACTCGCAAGTGCAGGGAACGTACATATCGAACCGATGGCCGTTTATTCACAGGATTATGATTCCCTGGAAGACATTCCTGAAGGTTCAACGATTCTCGTATCAAACAACCCGGCAGAAGAAGGCCGCTTCCTGTCATTCTTCGTGAATGCAGGCCTCATTGAAATAGAGGAAGGCATCGACATCGAGGATGCGACATTCGACGACATTACTGAAAATCCGAAAAACCTTGAATTCAATAATGAGACAGCACCGGAAATGCTCGTTCAGATGTATGAAAACAATGAAGCACCGGCAGTCATCATCAACTCCAACTTCGCACTCGACGGCGGATTGAATCCACAGGAAGATTCAATTGCGCTTGAGGACAGCGAATCACCATATGCCAACCTTGTGGCTGTACGCGAAGGTGATGAGGACCGTGAAGACATCCAGAAACTGATGGAAGTGCTCCAGGGCGATGAAATCAAGCAGTTCATCGAAGAAAACTATGAGGGTGCAGTTATCCCGGCAGAATAAAAACCCGTATCCCGATGGTCAGCCGACTGTCGGGATATTTTTTTGGAAGTTTAGGAAGCACGGATAGAGGAATAATGTAATAAGCAGCCACGCAAGGGAGCAGAGACATATGAGAATATTCACTATCGGACATTCAGTCCATTCAAAAGAGAGATTATTGGAAATGCTTAAGTATGCAGAAATCCAGTTTGTCGCAGACGTCCGGGCATTCCCGGCCAGCCGCAAACATCCTCAATTCAAAAAGGAGAACATGGAGGAGTGGCTCGACGAAGCGGGCATTGCCTACAGGCATTTCCCATTGCTTGGCGGCAGACGCAATCAGTCGAGGCTTGTGGGCGATGAATTGAATGCCGGCTGGAGAAACCGCTCTTTCCATAACTATGCGGACTATACATTGACTGATGAATTCAAAGAAGGGCTGGATGAGCTGAAAAGGGAAGCGGAGGAGAGGAACGTCGCCTACCTATGCTCAGAACGCCATCCTGCCAGATGCCACCGGATGATCATCAGCAACAAGCTTAAGGCGGATGGCTGGGATGTAGAGCATATCATCGAAGGATCAGATGAAGAAATCGAACTGATGGAACACGAACTCGGCAGATGGGGGGCCATGCCGATCATAGAAGAGACCGGTGCGGTCGTGTATCCGAAACTGTAAAAGACAATACTTGAAAAGAAGGATAACCCTTCGGTCTGGACTGGCCGTGGGTTCTTTTTAATGCGGTGAAAAATCATGCCATTTAATTGGAGTTGGGCTATCACTAAGTAAACCTGGGAAACATTGTGGAGAGACTCTATAATATACATTTATAAAACAACCTGTTGTGATGGTGAAATATGGTTTGAAATCTCCCGCGATAAAAAACTTTTTGGGACGAAGACACCCGCTCATTACTGATCTTTACTGCATTTTATTCTTTTGAATTACAGCAATGATATAAAATGATTACCATCTTATATAAGATTTCACCAGAAGCTATTTAAAATGCGGCAAGCATATAAAACAGGTGTTTTTAGATTACAGATGCATATACATCCTGATTGGTGTAAAATTATCCTAAAAAATATTTTTGATGAACTTACTGTAAATACTCGAATTTGCTGATAAAGAACCAAAAGAATTCATTAGCTTAAATTTTAAAATTTTACTTAATTATGAAGTGATATATAACAAAAAAGCCTTTATAAAAGCTTTTCCAGAAGTTATATGTGAAATGTATATAAAAATTAATATGTAGTAAAATTTCCATTATAATAATATATAATTAATTTTTTCACAATCTATCTTTAATCCAAGACAATATTTATACTGATTTCCTCCAAAATTATTGACAGCATTTTGACAATTAGGAGGTTGATGTGTATCTTTAGTTTATGATTTTTTAGTCAGATTAATTTCATCAAGTAAACTAACTTACTTATAATAAACAACTATCATTGTTTAAATTTTAATACTTATCCTTTTAAATTTAAGTGGCTGAAAAATAATCTTCAGTATTTATTTCTTTCGATTGGCGGGACTGTTATGCAGAAAATTAAAGTAGTATTGGTATCCAATGACACTGAATACATAAATTTATTCGAATCATACTTAATGGACAATGAATATAATAATAAACTGCTGGTTGAAATATTCCATGATTTCAACAAAATGAATGAGTCGTTAAAAATTCAAACCATAATATTCTGCTTTCTGAACTTTATCCAACGGATGAGGAATTGCAAAATATGGAGAAGGTATTCGACAGGGTTGTATTATTGACAGAAAATAAACAGGGCTTCGAAGAGGAAATCTTCAAATATCAGCCACTTGATAATATTGTAGAAACTTTGTTGATGTATTATTACGACAATGACGGACGTCTGCTGGAATCAAAAAATGAACGGAATACAAGCACGATTGCGTTTGCCAGCGGCAATGGCGGTACAGGAAAAACTTTGCTTTCTCTGATGCTCGGCAAGGTGTTGTCGAAGCATTCCCAGAAAGTATTCTACCTTTCTCTGGAACAGATGCTTTCAGCTTCTTCCTACCTTGAATCCGACAAACCGAAAAGCTCTGAAATTTCCTATTTCCTTAAAGATAATCCATTGCATCATACTACCCATCTTTATCATCAATGCTCTTCTGATTGACATGGTACGGATAATGTCAGCAGAAAGACAGCTCGATAATGCTGTTGAATCAGCAGTCAGGTCGACAATGTCACATTTCAACAGTTCACTCGCTGATTACGGGATTTTTGTTACCGGCAATGATTCGCTTCCGATTTTTGAGAGGACGCTCGAAGAACAGCTCTTCACCCCGGGAGAATTGGAAGGGTACTCCAATTTATCACAGGTGTCCATCAGCTCGAGTTCAGCTTCCTTTGACACTGATAGGGACATATTGAATCCGGATATATTCAAGTATCAGATCAATGAAACGATGAAGTATCAGGCGCCCATTCAGATGGCTGGGGTTTTTTGCAGACCTTTTGAAGAAAGCTGACAGTACTGTAGACCCGAGCGAAGTAGAAGATATGGAAGAAACACAGGAATTCCTCGAAAAATTTGAAGAGGTTATGGAGTTAGTCAAAAAACGGAATGCGGAACTGAAGAAAGCTGACGAGGAAGTTAAAAGTCTCAAGGAAGACATTACATCAAGATATAATTCAAAAATTGTAGGCAAAGAGTCATCGTCTGAAAAAATCCCTGAATCTATAAAGTCAAACATAGCGGATCTTTCAAAATATTATCCAAGATACTTAGAATTGAAAAACAAGCATGAGGAAGAAGATTCCAAAGAGGAAGAATCAGAAGAAAAATTAAGCGATGAAGAAAAAGAAGATAAAGAAAAGAAGCGTGACGATGAAGAAGAAGAGCTCGGATACTTCGAGGATGCCAGATCTAAATTCAACACAGAAACATTCCCGACAGAAGGTCTGATTCAGACCAATTATGGTACCTATAAAGAGGATATTCTCAAAGCACTTTTCGGTTCTGGAAGTTCTAGTTCTCCCAGCAACAATTCTGCAATGGATTATAACAATGAAATCAAAGAAATGGTCGGCTCTACAGACGGATTGGAAGAAATCAACAAGTTGATCCTGGAGAATGAATTTTTCACTTCGATAGAAAGTGACTTTGAAAGTCTTGATGATTATGTACTGGGGAAGGCTGATGCCCCGGGTAATAGGACGAGCTTTGGGAATTTGCAACGATATGGGCTGCTTTCACAAGCGTCAATCTTCAAACTAGCAGTCAACTCTGAAATAAAAGAGGCACCGGGTCATGTCGAGACAGCAGCAACAGAGCTTATTTCTGATGCAGAAACCAATATTGACTCTATAACAACAAGTTGGAAAAAATACGAGGAGTCAGAAGAAATTCTTCAGAAAGATAAAAGATATGATCAGACTTATGATGAAGTAGAAGAAGAGGCGGATGAATCTTTCGGTAAACTTTTAGAGACGCTGAATGATGCACTGGGCATGGCCGAATCATATTCCGCTGACCAGGAAATCTACAATACACTGGAAATGTATAATGGTAAATACTCTGGTGCTGGGTCTGATGGCGAATTGATTGCTGAGGAAGACAGGAAAGAATTCATAACTAAAGCGTTTGATAAACTTAAAAACCTTTTTGAACTAATGTCGAACCCTTATGCTATCCGATCAGAAATCTACATGAATGAATATATTATGGCTAATTTTGGGGTGTCCAAGCCTTTTGAAATTAAGCAGGAAAGCTTTAACTACGAATCTAAAGAAGCAATGTACATGATTTATGGACATCATCAATCCGGAGCAAATTATGGACAGTTTCTACTTGAAATGGCTGGAATCATTTTGGCTATGAACATTTTTGATGCTTTAGTCAAAAATCCGCTGAGTAAACTGGGATGGATAGGAGTATTAGCAGCTATCGGTGCTGCAATTGCGCAATCAGTCGATGATTTCAATAATTTTGTTGAAAATCCAAATGGTATACAGTTTAAAATTCTAGGGAAAAAAGCAGGCCTGTCAATGTCACTCCAGAACTCATGACTAGGTTATTTCTGAGTCTAAGATCATTAGATGAAACCTTTAATGCTCAAAAACGAATACGAATACAATCGGCACTGTCTCAGACGACTAGCGTTGATTTTACTCGAACAGGAGAAACCTATTTGAACAGTAGTGTGCGTGGACAGGTTAATCTTTTGTTCTTACCTACCTTTTTTCCTGGAAAAGTAGAGGGCAACAATTATATTTTTGATAAAGAAAAACATTACTCATATTAAGATGGAGGATTTATAATGAAAAGATATTTAGGGATTATAAGCATTTTCAGTTTGATATTTATATTGGGTGCCTGCTCGGACAGTAATGAGTCAGAAGAAGAAACTACAGAAGAAAACACAGAAGAGGAAACTGCAGAAGATACTAACGAGGAGTCATCTGCGGATTCAGAATCTGAAGATGGAGAAATCCATGAAATTGGCGATACAGTTGAAGTGGAAAGTTATGAATGGGAAATTCCATATCAAGTCACGGTAAATTCATTTGAACAAACTCAAGAATATGGTGGAGAGTCTATGGAAGATTTTCTTATGAATTCTGGCGAGACGAACTTCTTGGGGATAGTTAATTTGACGGTGAAAAACACGGCAGACGAAGCAATAATGATTGGCGAATATGTGCATCCTGATGTTGCTCAAGGGGATTCTGATGGAGCTGAAGAATTTGTGTTTGATGTGTCAGAAAATGATTTATCACAAGAAATTCAACCCGGGGAAGAGGCAACTTTTGATTTGGTTTATATTATGGACTCCACAGTAAATAATGGCTATTACACTTTGAAATTTGAAACAGGTCTGCCAACAGAAACGAAATATAAGTTACCTGTCGAGTAACTTCAAGGAGTGACTGGCGTATTCAATTGATTACGGAAAAATGAAGATGGAGTGATTACGATTGAAGCCGCGCTGGTCATTCCTATCATGGTTACTTTTATATTTATACCTTAGAAAAAATAGAGGATTTGTAATGAAAAAATACTTGGGAATATTAAGCATTTTGAGTCTGGTTCTGATATTGGGTGCCTGCTCTGACAGTAATGAGTCGAAAGGACAAACTACAGAAGATACTAACGAGGAACCTTCTGAGGATTCAGAATCCGAAGATGGAGAAATCCATGAAATAGGCGATACGGTTGAAGTGGAGAGTTTCGAATGGGAACTTCCTTATGAAGTTACAGTTAATTCTTTTGAGCAATCACAGGAGTACAATGGAGAGCCTATTGGTACATTTGTTATGAATGCAGGTGAATCTCATTTTTTAGGCATTGTTAATTTGACAGTTAAAAATACAGGTGAAGAAGCGATTGTAATTGGTGAATATGTTCATCCTGATATTGTCCAAGGTGGAGAAATGGGAGGAGAACAATTTATTTTTGATGTGTCGGAAGAGGATTTATCTCAAGAACTTCAGCCGGGAGAAGAAGCTACATTTGATTTAGTTTATATTATGACAGATGCCATTGAGAGTGACTATTATGAATTGAAATTTGAAAACAATGCACCTACAGAACAATCATACAGATTACCTTTAGAATAGTATTGAGGAGTGACTGGCGTGTTCAAACGATTACGGGAAAATGAAGATGGAGTGATTACGATTGAAGCCGCGCTGGTCATTCCTATCATGGTTACTTTTATACTGATGCTGATGTGTCTTGTTCAGATAGCCATTGCTGAAATGGCTTTGCAGGAGTCTGTATCTGAGAGTACCCAGACTATGGCGCATTATGGCTACCTGGCCCAGGAGGCTGAAGGGCTCCTTGAAAATGAGTCGGGTGCCATGATGGATGTCATCAAGGAAAAGGGCGGCAGTGTTACTGAAAACAATGTTGTCGATTTTCTTGTTGAGAAGGCAGGCAGCACGCTGAGGGTAAAATTGGTGAGTTCATCTCCAATATGAGTGTTTCTGCTCAAACGGGCATAACCGAAGGTCTGGTGAAAGAGCTTTATGCAGATCGGGTAGGTGATGGCAAATTCTTCAATGCAGAAGGTGTTAAAAAGGATGACTGCTACTCATTCAAAGACATCGGATCGGTAAACGGTTCGAAAATCAACGATGATAAACTTATCCCGTACAAGCTCTATGAACTGAAATCTGATGATGTGATCACACTAGGTGAATTGTCGTTCAAATACAGAGTGAATGAGGCATGATCATGTCCAAAAGAGATATCGGTGTGATTAATGCAAAAGGACGCGGGAAAGAAACCAATGAAGATTACCATTTTGGCGCCGGAGGACAGATGTTCGGAGGCCATGACGTATACTTCCTTTCCATTGCAGATGGGATGGGAGGCCATGATAATGCGAAATCAGCGAGCCATCACGTCATCGAAAAGCAGGAAGGATGGTGGAATGACGCTGTTGGCCAATCTCTGGATATTCAGGAGCTGATTGCTGCATTTGAGAACGGGCAGGGAAATGAGTTCCGCCAGCTGAATCAGGAACTGATAGATATGGGCAGCAATGATAATGTGAAAATGGGTACAACATTATCTTCATTGGTATTAGTAAATAATATGTATCTGATTCACCATGTTGGAGATGCGAGAATATATAGATACAGTTTAAACGGTCATGATACTGAAGAAACATCTGAATTGGACGGCCGCAGGGGCTTTATTCAATTGACTGAAGACCATACTCTGGTCAGCCGGAAAATCAGGGACGGTGAGATTTCTGCAGATGAATCAACAAACCACCCCCAATCGGGTGTACTCACACAGTGCCTGGGGGTGAAAGGTGAAATACAGCCTTTTGTAACCTTCGGGACAATCAGGGATGAAGATATGATTCTTTTGTGTACCGACGGCGTCTACAAATCTTTAACGGATGAAAAGCTGAATAAAATCATCGAAGACTCATTTCAGAAAGATGCGCAGGATATCGTCGATATAATCTACGATGAAATTAAGCGGTCAGACTTCAATGATGATATTTGTATTTTATTAATTAAATGATGTGGGTGGTGCAGTAATGATCTTGGATAACTGGCAGCATGAGAAATATAGTGTAGTAAAACATATTACTAACGGCGGCACATCCAAGATATTTCTGACTGAACTTAAGGATGGTACCCGGGCAATTCTCAAGGTTGCCAAAGATCCTGTGTTTATAAATAATAAACAGCTGGATAACGAGGCATCACTTCTTAAAAAATTGAATCATCCTGCCATACCCACATTGATTGATTATCTGAGTGTTGATGAATATAAAGCAATAGTGATGACACTGATGGAAGGAAGAAATCTTAAGCATATAATTGATGTAAAAGATTATCAATACAACTGGCAGGAAACGCTTTATATAGGCAAACAACTGGCCGGAATTATTAAATATTTCCATAGGCAGGAACCTCAGGTTGTTATCCGTGATATTAAACCGTCAAATGTTGTCATCGATAAAAAACTTACTGTGAAACTTGTCGATTTCGGTACCTCCTCAGATGATACGAACATCATACATAATAAAGCCTTTGGAACGGTTGGTTTTGCGGCTCCGGAACAATTTGAAAATGGAGTAGTGGATAAAAGATCCGATATCTTTGCCCTTGGTGCAACATTGTACTATGTCATATCAAACGGTGGAAACATTTATACACAAAGTTCGCTGTTTGAAGAAACCGATGCGCCGAGGAAACTGAAAGAGTTTATTTACAGATGTACCAAATCCAGTATGGATCAGCGCTACCAGACAATAGATGAAGTGATTTCAGAATTAGAAAAAATTAATGAGACAACGTGGGAAAAAATCATACGCTATTTTAATAGTAAAAGTTAGGACGAAAGTGATTATGAGGAATTGGATAAAGGTAATTCCGCTGGGGATCATCCTTGTGGTTTTATCAGCATGTGGAAATGGGGCAGAGAGTGTTGTCTCTGATTATGAAGAGGCAGTTTTGAATGATGATTATGAAACATTGCAGGAGATCCTGAGTGATGAGGATGTCCAGGTGACAGAAGACGAGGCAGTGGGGCATGTTAAACTTGTTAAAGAGGAATATTCTGAAGAATCTTTGAGAAGGGCGCTTGAAAACATGACTGAATCCGTAGGAGATGCTGACGGTGATTCAGAGTCGGATCTTCGCGGGGAAGGCGGCTCGATTGTTACTCTTGAAAAAGAGGATGGAGAAACTGCGATGGAAGTAGAAAGACATGAAATTTTCGCCGACCTTCAGTATGCTTCTTTTACATATACCTTTGATGGAGAGCAATATACAATCGGTTCTTCGGAAGAAGAAACGACGTTGCTTGATAATTTCATCCCCGGGATTTATGAAATTGATGGCGAAGGTGAGATGAATGGTGAGACATTCGATATGACTTTGCCCGTCAATTTTAGTGGTAGTTCCCAAAAAACAGTGACAGCTGTTGATGACATGGGAATTCTTTATACAAATATAGCCAGTTATCAAGGTCTGGAAAACCTGAAGGTATACGCTAATGGCAAAGATGTGACAAATCTCGAATTTGAGCGTGGCGGATATGGCCCGATTAATGCGAAAGAGCCTGTTGAAGTGTATGCTGAAGGCGAAATCGAAGGCCAGGTCATCCAGACGGATAAAGTTGAAGTTGGCCCGCGTAAGGAAAATGAAAGAACTATACGGACGGATCTTGAATTTGATCATGATGAGATAGAGAAGATACAGGATGAAGCGAGGGAAAAGGAACAGACTGCAAGAGACAGTGAGTACGCAAAAGAGGAGACGGAAGAACAAATTTCTGAGTTCTACGATAAATTCGAAGAATCATTCAATGCCGATTCTGAAATGAACCAGACGAGTTCTCTCAGGTTCAGTTTCTCCGAAACGTCTGTTCCGGACAATGTCCTGGAAGTTGTGAGACCGGCGCTTGAAACCGAAACAGAGTATGAAATCGAAGTCGGTGATATTGAACTTACAGAGCATAAAGAAAACAATTCCGAACTGATTTATGAAGTGGATGTTAACATCAAAGAAGACGGATCCGACAATAAACAGACCCACACGATCACTTATAGTGATGAAAGCGGACTTTATCGTATCTCCGACATAAAATTAAAGTGATTATTACACGTTATCACTGTTATTCATGCACACATTTAGGGTAGAATTATAGTAATGTATAAAAATAATAACTGGAGGTGTTTTAAATGAATGAACAAAGCACGCACGGTTTTGACAAGTCCATGGTCCTCGTCTCGTTCATATTATCCGCATTTACTGCAGTCGTCGGTCCGTTAATTCTCTGGGTACTTAAAAAAGATGAAGACCCGGCTACAGCTGAAGCGCTCAGACACGTTGTGAATTTCGGTCTTTCCTATACGATCTATATGTTCATAGCGTGGCTGACTTCGTTCATCCTCATCGGTCTGATCATCGGCCCGATTATCACGATCGCATTTTATATTTTCCTGATCCTGGGGGCTGTAAAAGCGAACAATGGTGAGATGTACAAGCCGCCGTTCACTTTAGACATCATTAAATAGATTATTTTCATTTACCCTGCGGCCATTATCAGTCGCAGGGCTTATTTTATTTATGGAGACGGTAACAAAGCGGTCCTAAAGGTTTAAAGTGTTCCGCATTTAATGTATAATATAGACGTAATTGGAATACTGTACTAGACTTTGACTATTATTTAGAATTATTATAAACTAGTATAGTAAAATGTTATCCAAAAATATCTGTTGGAGGGTTATAAATGGCTTCTGTTCTAGAAATCAAAGATCTATATGTCGAAATAGACGGCAAAGAAATTTTAAAGGGTGTTGACCTCACTCTAAAACAAGGTGAGATCCATGCGGTCATGGGACCAAACGGTACTGGTAAATCCACACTTGCTCAAGCGATCATGGGTCATCCGAGATACGAAGTGACAAGCGGCGAGGTACTTCTCGATGGAGAAAGTGTACTTGATATGGAAGTTGACGAGCGCGCACAGGCTGGTCTTTTCCTCGGCATGCAGTACCCATCAGAAATTTCCGGAGTGACAAACTCAGATTTCCTTCGTTCTGCAATTAATGCACAGCGCGAAGAGGGCGATGAAATTAATTTAATGCAGTTCATCAAAAAATTGGATAAAAACATGAACTACCTTGAAATGGACCTCGATATGTCCACACGTTACCTCAACGAAGGATTCTCCGGCGGTGAAAAGAAACGCAACGAAATTCTTCAGCTCATGATGATTCAGCCTAAATTCGGTATTCTCGATGAAATCGACTCCGGTCTTGACATCGACGCATTGAAAGTTGTTTCCAAAGGAATCAACGAACTGCGCGGAGATGACTTTGGCGCGCTTATCATCACTCACTACCAACGCCTGCTGAACTACATCACACCTGATTATGTTCATGTCATGATGCAGGGACGCATTGTTAAATCCGGTGGTGAAGAGCTTTCCAGACGTCTTGAGAGCGAAGGTTACGACTGGATCAAGGAAGAGCTTGGCATCGATGACGAAACTATTGCCGTGGACGCTGAATAAGACAGGAGGATGACAATGGCTACTGATGTAAATGAATTTTTGATCAATGCTGATGAGGTTATCTCCAGAGCGACTGAACGCGGAGAGTCCGAACTTATGATCAGCAAGAAAAAAGAAGCACTCGATAAAATTGAAAGTCTTGAAATGCCTAAGCCTGACAAGACTAAGCTCAATAGATGGGACTTCTTCACTGCTACGCAACCGGTGACTGACAGTTCCGTTTACGGCAGCCTGGAAGAACTTCCTGAAGCTGTAAAAGATCTGCTGGATATGGAGCAAACTGAAAATATTTACGTACAGCACAACAACACGCCTGCTTTCCTTAAAGTTTCTGATGATCTTTTGGATAAAGGCGTAATCATAGAAAACATCATTGAAGCGAGCGCAAACCATCCAGAACTCGTTGAACAATACTTCATGACTGATGGTGTGAAAATTGATGAGCATAAGCTTGCCGCATACCACACAGCAATGCTGAACGGCGGACTTTTCGTCTATGTTCCGAAAAATGTACAGATTGAAAACCCTGTACAGATGGTTCTGCTCCATGACGATGAAAAAGCGTCATTGTTCAACCACGTACTGATTGTGGCGGATGAAGGTTCCGAACTGACTTATGTTGAGAACTACCTGTCCGGCATTGACAGGTCCGACGAACAGGTAAACATCATTTCCGAAGTGATCGCCAAAGATAACGCAAAAGTAAAATACGGTGCGGTGGACTTCCTTGCAGAAGGATTGACAGGTTATATCAACCGCCGCGGCATTACCGGAAGAGATGCTGATATCGACTGGGCACTCGGATTGATGAATGACTCCAACGTCATTTATGACAACACAACTTATCTGATGGGCGACAACTCCGAGTCAGATCTTAAGATTGTTGTTGTCGGACGCGGAGAACAGAAATTGAACTTCACTTCCCAGATCATCCATTACGGTAAAGATTCAAATGGACATATCCTGAAGCATGGTGTGATGAAGGACAGTGCGTCAAGTATCTTTAACGGTGTCGGATATATCAAGCACGGCGCAACACGTTCTGATGCACAGCAGGAATCACGCGTATTGATGCTCAGCGAAAAAGCACGCGGTGATGCGAATCCGATTCTTCTGATTGATGAAGATGATGTAACGGCAGGACACGCAGCTTCAGTTGGACGTGTGGATCCGCTTCAGCTGTTCTATCTGATGAGCCGCGGTATTTCAAAGAAAGAAGCGGAAAGACTTGTCATCCACGGGTTCCTCGATCCGGTAGTAAGAGCACTGCCGATTGAATCTGTGAAAAATCAGCTCAGAGAAGTCATAGAGATGAAAGTTCTTTCAAAATAAGTTTTAAAGGGGTTTTCCCGCATGAATGCAATTGATATCAGAAAGGATTTCCCAATCCTTGACCAGAAGGTAAACGGGAAAGACCTCATATACTTTGACACTTCTGCAACAAGCCAGACACCGGCAAGAGTCATCGAAGCAATGAATGATTACTACCGCGAGTACAACTCGAACGTACACCGCGGGGTACACACACTTGGAACAAGAGCGACAGATGGTTATGAAAAGACGCGTATGAAAGTTAAGAACTTCATCAATGCTAAAAGATATGAGGAAATAGTATTCACGCGGGGAACCACTGCAGCAATCAACCTGGTGGCACGCAGTTTCGGTGATATGGTTGTCGAAGCGGACGATGAGATTGTGGTAACTGAAATGGAGCACCATGCAAACATCGTCCCGTGGCAGCAGCTTGCAAAACGCACAGGTGCAAAACTTACGTTCATACCGATGGAAGCGGATGGTACAATCACTCTTGAGAGTGTTGAGTCCGTTGTCTCGGAACGTACGAAGATTGTTGCGATCACACATGTATCCAACGTTCTGGGTACAATCAATGACATCAAAGAAATCGCAAAAATAGCGCATAGCAACGACGCATATATCTCTGTTGACGGGGCTCAGGCTGTTCCGCATATGTCAGTGGATGTACAGGACCTGGATGTCGACTTTTACGCATTCAGCGGACATAAGATGCTGGGGCCTACAGGCATCGGTGTACTCTATGGCAAAAGCGGACTGCTTGATAAAATGGAGCCCATCGAATACGGTGGAGATATGATAGACTTCGTAGAGCTGAGAGAATCCACCTGGACGGACCTTCCCGTGAAGTTTGAAGCGGGGACTCCGATGATTGCTGAAGCAATCGGTCTTTCGGCAGCAATAGACTACATCGAAGAGATTGGTCCGGAAGCAATTTTGGACTATGAGCAGGAACTGGTAAACTATGCATATGACCGCATGAGCGAAGTTGAGGGAATTGAGATATACGGACCTAAGGAACGCGCCGGACTGATTACATTCAACTTGAATGATGTCCATCCGCACGACCTTGCGACAGCACTCGATTCCGAAGGCATCGCAGTCCGTGCAGGCCATCACTGCGCGCAGCCTTTGATGAAATGGCTTAACGTTTCATCAACAGCAAGAGCCAGCTTTTATGTATATAACACCAAAGAAGAAATAGACGGATTTATAGAAAGTCTCAAACGTACGAAGGAGTTTTTCTCTTATGAATTTTAACAATCTGGATCAGCTCTACCGCTCAGTTATTATGGATCACTACAAAAACCCCCGCAATAAAGGGCTGATTGAAGATGGTACTCTGACTGTAGATATGAACAACCCGACTTGCGGTGATAGAATCAGACTCACATTGAATGTGGAGGATGATATTGTTGAAGATGTTAAGTTCGAAGGGGAAGGGTGCTCCATTTCTATGGCCAGTGCATCTATGATGACAGAAGCGATTACTGGTCAAAAAGTCGAAAAAGCCCTGAATATGGGGGATGAGTTCAGTAAGATGATGCTGGGCGAGGATTATGATATTACCGACGACATGGGTGATATCGAAGCGTTGGCCGGAGTGAATCAATTCCCTGCACGCATCAAGTGCGCTACATTAACATGGAAGGCACTTGAAAAAGGCGTGAAGGAACCCGGCGACGAATAATAAGAAGGAGTGATTGATATGGCTAAAAAAGCACCAGAAGTCGAAGATTACAAATATGGTTTCCATGATGAAGACGTATCGATTTTCCGTTCTGACCGCGGTTTGACAGAAGATATTGTGCGCGAAATTTCCAATATGAAAGAGGAGCCCCAGTGGATGCTGGACTACCGTCTCAAATCCCTGGAGCATTTCTATAAAATGCCAATGCCACTATGGGGAGGAGACCTCTCAGAACTGGACTTTGATGAAATTACGTACTACGTAAAACCATCAGAGATGGCAGAACGTTCCTGGGATGAGGTGCCGGAGGAAATCAAACGTACGTTTGATAAATTGGGTATCCCTGAAGCGGAACAAAAATATCTTTCAGGTGTTTCTGCACAGTACGAATCCGAAGTTGTTTATCACAACATGGAGCAGGACCTTGAAGACCAGGGCGTAATCTTTAAAGATACAGACTCTGCACTTCGTGAAAACGAAGAACTGTTCAGAGAACACTGGGCAACAGTGATCCCGGCAACGGACAACAAATTCTCTGCACTTAACTCTGCAGTATGGTCCGGCGGTTCATTCATCTACTGCCCGCCGGGTGTAAAACTGGAAACGCCGCTGCAGGCGTACTTCCGTATCAACTCAGAAAACATGGGACAGTTCGAACGTACACTCATCATCTGTGATGAAGGTTCAAGCGTTCACTATGTAGAGGGTTGTACAGCTCCGGTTTATACAACAAACTCACTGCACTCAGCAGTTGTTGAAATCATTGTTAAAAAAGATGCATACTGCCGTTACACTACAATCCAGAACTGGGCAAACAACGTTTATAACCTTGTTACAAAACGTACGTTTGTAGAAGCAAACGGTACGATGGAGTGGGTCGATGGTAACCTCGGTTCCAAGCTGACTATGAAGTATCCATCCGTATTCCTGAAAGGTGAAGGGGCACGTGGTATGACACTGTCCATCGCTCTTGCAGGTAAAGGACAGCATCAGGATGCCGGTGCGAAAATGATTCACCTGGCTCCGAATACTTCATCTACAATCGTATCCAAATCCATTTCTAAAAATGGTGGTAAAGTATCTTACCGTGGACAGGTTCACTTTGGCAGAAAAGCTGAAGGCGCACGTTCCAACATCGAATGTGACACGCTGATCATGGATAACGAATCCACTTCAGATACAATTCCTTACAATGAGATCTTGAATGACAATATCTCACTTGAACACGAAGCGAAAGTTTCGAAAGTATCCGAAGAACAGCTCTTCTATCTGATGAGCCGTGGACTTGGTGAAGAAGAAGCGACAGAAATGATCGTTATGGGCTTCATCGAACCGTTCACAAAAGAACTTCCAATGGAATATGCGGTGGAAATGAACCGTCTGATCTCCTTCGAAATGGAAGGTTCCATCGGTTAATATATTTTTTAGAAACCTTATCACACTCCGGTGTGGTAAGGTTTTTTATTGTGCTTTTGAATAATAAAAAGACCTTTTCAATGAAAAGGTCTTAAATGCCATCAATGCACAATCGGTGACGTCAGTATGATCATTGTTATGGATAATATCACCAGATAGATGATGGAATAACGTAAATTCGTCTGTGCCCATTTCTTCACATCTATTTGCTTAAGACCTCTCGCCACGAGAATAATCCAGCCGATGGTCATGGATAACGCAATGATAAGGAAAATCCCTCCCAAAGCGTCCATCAGTATGAATGGGAAAGGCAGCAATGCAATAGTATAAATCAGCATCTGACGGATTGTCGTCTTTACACCGGACACGACCGGGAGCATCGGTACGCCTGCACGCGTGTAATCCTCCAATCTCTTGATTGCGATTGCGAGTGTATGGGGCACCTGCCAGATGAATAGTACATAGAATAAGGTGATTGGAACGATGTGGTTTGCCGGAGCGATGACCGCCCAACCGATCAGCGGCGTGAATGCCCCTGATATACTGCCTATGATCGTATTGATTGTATATTTGCGTTTGCTCCAGAAAGTATAAAGCACAACGTAGAAAAACCAGCCTGAAAATGAATAGATGAAAGCTTCAAATGTTGTGAACAGCATCATGATCATCCCGATAAGAGAAGTAATGATTCCCGCCCATAAAACAGACCGAAGGGGAAAAGCACCTGTCACGGTCGGCCTCTGCCGGGTGCGGTCCATTGCTTTATCTATATCGGCTTCATACCAGTTATTGAGTATCAGTGCACCGGAAATAACGATTGTGCTGCCGATCATCGTCAAAAGAAAAAGTCCCAGATGGTCCGAGAAACGTTCTCCGTTAAAGTAAAGTGCCAGCCAGTAGGCTGTAAAAACCGGCAGAACATTTGCTGCAAGGACTTTTCCTTTCAGCAAATATTTGATATTAATTAAAAATCCAAGAAAACGGGAAGTGCTTTCCCCTGAATTCCCGGATGAAGATCCAGTTGGTAATTGTCCATTTTTCAAAAGTATTCCCTCACTAGCATTCCATTAATGAAACAGACGTTAAAAAAGTCTCATCCTCCATTATAACAGTATGCTTTTGATACAGGAATGGATATTTTGTGTCAGCAGCCCTATGCTGCAGATGTGGTATGGACATGGGCAGAATGAAAATGTATAATTAGTTAGGTACCCTAACTAATTAATTAAAGGTGTGATGAGATTGAATTCCCGCAAAAAATTTTTCTATGCGTTCACTTCTGCTTACAGGCCCTATATCAATCGGCTGGACCGTGAACTGGCACCGTTTAATCTATTCAGTTCCCAGTGGAGAATCATGATCTATCTGAAGGAAAACGGCCCGCACACAATCAGTGAGATTGCCGGAGAAAGCAATGTTGAAAAACCGACAACCACCCGGCTGGTCCAGAAATTGCATGAATCCGGATATGTGAAATCGGTGCAGGGAGAGGATAAAAGAGTGCGGATGATCGAATTAACTCCCCGGGGACATGCAGTATATAAAGAAGTAAGAGAAAAACTTGATGTGTTCTACAGTTATCTTCTTGATGATATGGGTGATGAGGAACAGAAGCAGCTTACGGAATTAATGAATAGAATATCGAAAAGAATAAAAGAATATTAAGGATGATCAGAATTGACTGTAACGAGTAAAGAAAAATTATGGACTAAAGATTTTATTTTCACTTCGATCGTAAATTTTGCATTGATGCTTTCGATGTATCTGCTGCTGGTCACCATGGCGACATACTCGATACAGGAGTATGATGCTTCCGTCAGTACAGCCGGACTGATTGCGAGTATTTTTGTCATCGGCTCCCTGGTCGGCAGATTGTTCGGCGGCAGACAGATTGCCAAAGCCGGCAGTAAAAAGATTCTGCTTACTGGGACAATACTCGTATTGATTTTTACCGCCTTATATTTCATCCCTGCCGGAATCTATCCATTGATGCTGCTGCGTTTCCTGCATGGTGTGGGGCTGGGGCTTGCTACGACTGCAACAGGAACAATTGTAGCCCAGGTTATTCCGCCGAGCAGAAATGGTGAAGGCATCGGTTATTTCAGCATGAGTGTCGTAATGGCAACAGCCATCGGCCCGCTGGTCGGGGTTATGCTGGTGGCTCAGGCCGGGTTTAACAGTATATTCATCTTCTCATTGGTGATGGCAGTGATCAGTCTGATACTCAGCCTGGTTTTAAAGGCGCCTGAAGTAAAAGCGCCTGAGGATGCTGAAGAGAAAAAAGGATTCAGGCTCACTGATTTCTATGAACGCCGCGCAGTACCCGTATCCATTGCGATGTTTGTTCTCGCTTTTGCATATTCGGGCATATTATCATTCATCACCGGCTATGCGGCTGTAATCAATTTAATTGAAGCGGGCAGCTTCTTCTTCCTGGCATATGCTGTCGCAATTCTTATATCCCGTCCGTTCACGGGACCCTTAATGGACCGCAGGGGCGCGAATATCGTCGTCTATCCCGGATTGATAGTATTTGCGGTTGGCATGTTCATGCTCAGTCAGGCGAGTACAGGCTGGGTCTTCCTGCTCACTGCAGTCCTCATCGGATTCGGGTATGGCAACTTCCAATCCATCACGCAGGCACTGGCGATTAAAGTGACACCGCCGCATCGTATGGGGCTGGCAAACTCCACATACTTCATTGCACTGGATTTGGGACTTGGCATCGGGCCGTTCATACTTGGTTACATCGTCCCGATATCCGGATACCGGGGGATGTATATGGCACTTGTATTCGTCATCCTCACAGGCATCGTCGTTTACCATTTCATGCACGGCAGAAAAGATAAAGAAATTACAAATGATGAAGCGCAATAGCTTAAAGGTCTTTACCACATTCAGTTGTGGTAAAGATTTTTTAATGCCTGTATTCATAACCGATTGGAGGAAATGGTAAGTGAGAAGGTTTCTGTTTCCATACCCGCTGTTGGCAACACGTGGAGACAGAGGGGATATAAGCAGTCACCGTTTACTATTCATGATGCGGACACTCAATATGGCTCTACTTGTGTGATTCATAAATGTATCTTCTTCTGATAAAAAAGAAACAAAAGGGTGCTTCATGTTTCGCATGAAATTTTAAAGGGTATTTTATATGAAACCTGAATTTATGTGTTTAAAGTGTACCGCTTCGCAAATACACGATTACGAAGAGGAGGAAGCACGAATATGCCTGTAGTCAAAGATATTAAAAAGATTAAATCGAAACAGGATGATATCGGTGTCCTGACCCTGTATTTGAATACCGACGTCACAAACCGCAACCAGTCCAACGGAGAATGGAAAATCCATCTGAAAAACGAGATGAAGGCACTGAAAGAGCAGGTGAAGAACAGGGAGAATCCCGAGGAATTGAAAGCATTGAAAAAACTTCTGGATGAGGCCGAGACGGAAATTTATGCACGCCAGAAGGAAATGCAGAGGGGATACCTCCTGATTGCTTCTGCTGATGGTGAACTCTGGAGAGAACGGATTCTCCAGGTGCCCGTAACCACTTCACTGCAGTGGGATAATACTGCCCAGACCCAACAGCTGGAAGAACTGGAACAGAGATTTCCTGATACTGCCATCATCGTCGTCCAGCAGGCAGATGTAATATTTATAGAAACAGCACTGGGGATGATCCGGGATGAAAAATACTTCAGCTGGGATTTGGAGAGACAAAGCTGGCTGGATTACGAGAAAGCATCCCCGCCTGCTGAAAGAGGCACCGGCAAAGATGAATTCCAGAGACGGTTTAGTGAAAATCAGCAGCGTTGGTATAAAGACCTTGCCCCGAGACTGTCAAAAGAAATCAAAGACCGTAAACTAAGCGGTGCTTATCTCGTCGGCAGCAAAAAATCCGTCGGGGAACTTGAAACGTATATGAACGAGGCACATCTCAAAGGCACTATTTCAAAAAATCTTGGTTCGATGTCGAGTCATGAAATCCTGAAAGAAGTATATGACACACTGATTTAACAGATAAAAACACCACTACCACACCAATGCTTTTAAAGTACTGGTGTGGTTTCATTTGTTGTAGTTGAATTATAATGATTTCGAAAGGGGCATCAATGATGATAGAAGGGAAAACTATAGAGCAGTGGAAAGAGGAATTTCCGCTGATTGGACAAATGACTGAATATGAAGAAGTATTATGGACGAATGATAAAGCAACCGAGGCAGAGAATGTTTTGGATAAACTCCAGTTAAGTGAAAGTGATGTGCTTGAGGCGGAGGCGCGTCTGAAAAGATTTGCCCCCTACATTGCATATGTCTTCACTGAAACGACAGATAATGCAGGCATCATCGAATCACCGCTCACTGAGACGTCCGAGATGAAATCTGCACTCGAAACACTGTACAAAGAGCCTGTCAGTGGAGATTTATATGTTAAAGAAGATAACAGACTGGCGATTTCCGGTTCCATCAAAGCCCGCGGCGGCATTTATGAAGTGCTGAAAAGAGCGGAGGATCTGGCAGCAGAAGCAGGGATGATTACTGAAGAGGATGATTATAAAAAATTTGCCAGTGATGAATTCAATGACTTTTTTTCGCAGTATTCCATCGTATGCGGATCCACAGGGAACCTGGGACTGAGCATAGGCATCATGAGCGCGGAACTCGGATTCAACGTCACGATCCATATGTCGGATGATGCACGGGCCTGGAAGAAGGAAATGCTGCGTGCCAAAGGGGTCAATGTCGTCGAACACAGTGACGACTACAGCAAGGCAGTGGAGCAGGGACGCAATGAAAGTATGCATGATCCAAAAAGCTATTTCGTCGATGATGAGAACTCGCATACTTTATTCCTCGGCTATGCAGTGGCGGCCGTGCGGCTTAAAGCCCAGCTGCAGGACGAAAATATCACCGTTGACCGGGAGCATCCATTGAATGTGTACCTTCCATGCGGTGTCGGCGGCGGCCCCGGCGGCATCGCATTCGGTCTGAAAGTGATTTTCGGCGATAATGTGCGCTGTTATTTTGCAGAACCCACGCATTCACCGTGCATGCTGCTCGGCATGATGACGGGGCGTCATGATAATTTATCCGTGCAGGAGTTCGGAATGGATAATAAAACAGCTGCGGATGGCCTTGCGGTGGGCAGAGCATCCGGATTTGTAGGCAACCTGCTGGAGAAACTGATTGCAGGCATCTACACAGTCAGTGATGAAAATCTGTTTAAACTGCTCGCCGTCATTTACGACAGTGAACAGATTAAACTTGAACCTTCTGCATCCGCAGGACTCATCGGACCGGCCGTTGTGCCGGACACGGGTGACAACACGACACACATCGCATGGAGCACCGGCGGAGATATGGTGCCGGATGAAGTATGGCAGGAATATTATGAAACAGGAAAAAATCTGCTGTAACAGTAATGACACCCCCCGATCAATGATCGGGGGGTGTTATAATTTAAGTATTATTAAAAGTTGAAGTACGGGTTAGGCGATGGATAAT
This sequence comes from Salinicoccus sp. HZC-1, assembly GCF_046736035.1. Lineage (GTDB taxonomy): Bacteria > Bacillota > Bacilli > Staphylococcales > Salinicoccaceae > Salinicoccus. The sequence goes on from NZ_CP177130.1 coordinate 504,827, forward strand.
ATCCATTTTGCAGATTTTCGATGGATAGACCGTAGTCCATCTGCAGATGTGGATAGTCGACAAAACCTTCCCAGTCTCCGCCCCATGTAAATCCGAGCTCCTTGGCAATTGCTGCGACTTCAAACCAATCTGATTTACTGTTACCATTTCCATCATATTCGACATCCCAGATGACTTCACCGTTTCTCAGTTCCAGAGCATAGTCTACAGCCAGGCCGTAGTTATGATATGATTCTCCGCCTTTTGCATAAGTAACAATATTTCCGGGTTTCGATCTTCCCTGGTCATAAAGCGCGTTCTGCTCTTCAAAGGAACGGAAGCCATCTGTAATACGAATCAGGATACCTTTCTCAGCAGCTCTCTGTTTCAGAATTTCAACATTTTCCTTAACCGCTGGATGTAGGTCTTCAGGCAGAGATTCCTGATGTGCTTCATTCGCTGAGGCTGTATTCGAATGTGCACTCAAAAATATTAAGGATGGTGCAACGGTAAATACAAAAAGTGCTGCTGACAAAGATTTAATTGTGTTTTTCATGGATAGTAATGTCTCTCCTTTGTAATTTTGATAAAAAATGGTACGGGGCAACGTTAACATTTTGTCCAAATATTTGCACTTTAATTCAGGGCCGGAATGTCGGTTTAATCCTATGTTAATCATAATGAAAACTCAGTGTAATAATTATGGTAAATTTTATGAAATAATATTTACATATTAAATATCAGTTTACTATTTATGTAAAACAGGGATATCTTCCCGGCTTAAGGCGGAATAAGTGATTCTCCCCCTCATTTTGCTGATATCATTTATAATGAAAGAGAATATTCAAATATCGAGGAGGAGAGCGAATACATTATACAGAATTGGAGACCCCGGCATTATTAATCGAAAAGACGGTTATGGAAAATAATATTAAGGATATGCAGAATACAGCAGATAAGAACAAGGTGTCGCTCCGGCCGCATACCAAGACGCATAAGATGTCCACGCTTGCCAGAATGCAGACAGAAGCAGGAGCCTCCGGCATCACTGTTGCTAAAGTGGGGGAAGCGGAGGTGATGGCGTCTGAGGGCCTCGGCAATATATTCATCGCCAATGAAATCGTGGGGGAACAGAAGCTGGCAAGAATCCGCAAGCTTGCGGAGACGATTGATATATCATTCGGCATCGACAGCATCTACCAGGTGCAAGAGATAGAAAGCGTTTTTGAAGGTGCGGATAAAAAAGCGCAGGTGCTCGTGGAAATCGAAGTCGGCGAGAAACGCTCCGGTGTAATTGAAGAAGCTTATTATAAAGCATTGCTGGAAGCGGTGGTAGAGTGTAAAAATCTGCACTTCATAGGCGTGTTTTCCCATGACGGCCATACGTATAAAGCGGAAACGGCTGATGAATGCAAAGCGCTGTATGAGGAAGCGGCTAAACGGACGATCCATTTTGCAGAACTCGCCTCTGAGACGGGTCTTGAAGCGGAGACAGTCAGCATCGGCTCTACGCCGCCCTTTATTCTCAATTTTGAAATACCGGAAGGGGTGACTGAAATCCGCCCGGGAACCTACATTCTGATGGATGCGGGACAGTCGAATGTCATTGGCCATTTCGACCGTGCTGCTGCGACTGTACTGACAACCATCATCAGCAAGCCGACCCGTGAGCGTGTGATTACGGATGTCGGGGCGAAGGGAATCACGATGCAGTCGAGATCAAAAGGGATTACAGCAACTGAGGGACTCGGCCGGATCAGGGGGTTTGACGGTGTCCATATCGACAGTGTGTTTGATGAGCATGCGATCATCTATAATGAAGCGTTCAGCAATGCGGTTGAAATCGGGGATAAGGTGCGGATCATTCCAAATCATATCTGTCCGGTGGCCAATCTGCATGAAACGGCATATCTGATCGACAACGATGAAGTGGTGGAAGCGATCGATATCGACTGCAGGGGGAAACTTAAATAATGGAACAGATATTTGAAGCCGGCAATTTAAAATAGAACGGCCGCTACGCACTTGCGACGGTCCATAACGATACAGTGTATGTATCGGGGCCATTTGCTTTCGATCCAAAGCCCCGGGAGAAAAAATTCGGGCCGATCGAGGAAGAGACGCGCCAGGCGCTTAGAAATGTGGAAAGCAATGTAAATGAGGCGGGGAGCAGCAAAGGTGAAATCCTGCGCATGACGCTGTATATTCCGGATGCGGAATTATGGGACACGGTGGACGGGGTCTATAAGGAATTCTTCGGGGATCGTAAACCTGTCCGCACTTGTCGTATCGAAAAAAGAATTACATTTTGGATTTAAGGACTGATGAATGATGGAACACTATAAATGCAACAGCTGTGGCAACACTTATGAAGTGACACTTTCCAGATGGAAATGTGACTGCGGCGGGATGCTCGATCTTGAGTATGAACGCGGAAAAATAAACCCGTCCGGCTGGCCGGAATATCCGAATTCGATGTTCAGATATTCGGAAGCCATGCCGTTTGATGAAGCTGTTTGGAAACAGGTGACGATGGGTGAGGGCCGGACCCCGCTCATCGTGCTGGATGATGATGCAGATACTTATGTAAAAGTGGATTACATGATGCCGACGCTGTCCTTCAAAGACCGCGGGGCGGCAGTGCTTATGGCAAAGGCGAAACAGCTCGGGGCGAAAAAGATCATCGCCGACAGCAGCGGGAACGCCGGAACCGCAATCGCCGCATATGCGGCACGCTGTAATATCGCGTGCGATATATATTTGAGTGATGCGACATCCCCCAAAAAAGTGGCCCAGGTGAGAGCCCACGGTGCCGGCATCAGACAGATCAACGGCACGCGGGAAGACATTGCAGCCGCCGCCCAGCAGGCGGTGGAAGATGAAAATGCGTTTTACGCAAGCCATGTGTATAATCCTTATTTTTATGAGGGCACCAAGACCTATGCCTTTGAAATCTTCGACGAGCTGGGGAAAGCCCCCGATACGCTGATCGTTCCTGTCGGCAACGGGACTTTATTACTCGGTGCGTATTACGGGTTCAAGGAGCTGCGCAACAGCGGTCTGATCGACGGAATCCCTAAAATCATTGCGGTCCAGGCTGCCAACTGTGCGCCGATTGCGCAGGCATTCGGCAGCGGTGCGGCGGTGGCGGAGCCGGTGGAAAATACCGGCACACTTGCAGAAGGCATCGCGATTGCCGCTCCTGCACGATCCAGACAGATATTGGAAGCGGTCCGGGCAACCGGCGGCGAATTCATTTCGATCGCAGAGGATGAGATCGCGTCTGCCCGGGATATGATGAGTAAAAAAGGATTTTACGTCGAAGTGACGACTGCTGCAAATTACGCTGCCTGCTTAAAATACGACAAAAAACCTGATGAAACACTCATCATTCCGTTATGCGGTGCGGGGATAAAATCTAAATAGCCGGATGATTTTCATTCTGCGCCTATTGTGAATTTACCGGCATGAGTTGTGCTCTGGACTTTGTTGTGACTATAATTGGTAAATAGAAATGAGAGTCGGAGGAATTTATTTTATGGAACCTAAGACATTAAAATCAGGAAACGGCAATCTTTGGAAAGGGCGGCGTCCCATCAAGGGGAAAATTTACCTGACGGAAAAGACGCTGCATCATGTGCCGGATTTTTCAGCGTTCCACCGGGCGGAAAGAGTGGTCGTTCTGGAAGAAATCGAGCGTGTCGACATTGGGAAAACAATGGCATACGGCTTCATTCCGCTGCCGAATGAAATTGCTGTGACTTTAAAGAGCGGTGAAGTTTTGAAATATATCGTCAACGGCAGGAAGAGATGGAAGATGGCGATTGAAAAAGCGGCGGGGAACGCTGCAGATAAACACGGTGATACCGTTTAAATAGGCCAGTCTGAAAAAGGGGCGTTAAAAATGGATGAACAGAATACTTTAAGTTTTAAAGGGATGGGAATGCTCCTGAGAGCCGTTGCGGTTGTCTCTTCGAGTGTGGCGACAGTCATTTCGACATGGCTGCCTCTGATGTTTTTTTATGATTTTTCTGCGGTCAGACTGATGCTGCTGCTGGTATTGCTTGTTACCGGCGCATTTCTGATACATGGCGCGCTGACCCACGTTTTCAACGATATTACCGATTTTGAATCCGGAACAGACCAGCACAGCCCGGCTTTATTATCAGGCGGCAGCAGAGTCATCCAGACCGGCGTCATGTCGCCCGCACTGCTGAAAAAGATCGGTCTGACACTTTCTTCGGTCCTTGCGGTGCTCGCCGTTATATTTGCGGCGGTGGAACAATACGCACTCTCGGTACTTTTAGTGGTGGGTATCTGGGGGGCGGCGACGTATTCTCTGAAGCCGTTCAGATTTGCATACAGACCGCTGCTCGGGGAGTGGCTGAGTTTATTCCCGTCTATGCTGCTGCTGGGTCTGGCCGCACCCTGGCTGATGCTGGAAACCATACCGCTGTGGGGTTGGCAGAATGCTTTGATCAATGCGCTGTGGTGCATGGCGTGGGTGATGGTCCATCATATCCCCGATCTGGAAGCGGACCGTCAGGCGGTTCCGGTCAAACGGACGAGTGTCGTATGGTCGGTGGATAAATTCGGGAGTGCAGGTGCCCGGTATCCGGTCCTTTTATATCTTGCGATTGCCGGATTGATCGGACTGTGGATGCTGCCCAGCCGTCCCGCGGCGGCCATCGGTGTGATTGCTGTCCTGTCATATAGTATTTTCCTGATTATGAAAATGGACAGTAAAGATGCGGAAGAAGTGACCAATATCGAGAAGAAGCTGCTGCTTTCGGCAATGGCAACCGCGGTATGGGTCGGCATATTCATATGATTATAAAAGAACAGCCTTCATCATGAAGGCTGCTCTTTTTTCTCTTTGCGGCCAACTGAAATATAGACCGCAATTCCGAGGATGATGATAATTCCGATAATCTGGTAGATGCCCATGCTGACGTTCAGCCATATGACGGAGCTGAGTACTGCGGAGGCCGGTTCGATGATGCCGAGAATCCCCGCTTCTTTCGAGGACAAATGTTTCAGGCTGCTGATGTACAGAAGGAATGCGAGTGTCGTCCCGAGCAATACAGACAGGAGCAATACGAGCGTAAGTTCGACTGTCCAGTCGAAACTGAAATCAAAATCCCACAGAGGGTGAATGAAGTTCATCGCAACCCCGCCGATCAGCATCGATCCGCCAACCAGCTGCAGAGGATGCAGCCGGTAGAGGAGTTTTTGGGCATGCAGTGTATAGTATGCCAGGGCAACCCCTGAAATCAACCCCCATATGAGTGCAGGCGGGGAGACAATCATTTCGCTTAAATTGCCATCTGTTGCAAGCAGCACGACCCCGGCGATCATGCCGACGATGATGACACCGTCGACCCAGGACCATCTGGAGTACTTGCGGATAACGAGCCAGAGAATGATGTAGATCGGCCCCGTATACTGGAGGACCGTTGCAATGGCCGCATTTCCGTGGCCAATTGCGGCCATGAAGGAATACTGGACCATCGTCATGCCTAAAAGGCTGTAGATGAAAAGCATCGCGAGTGTTTTTCTGTCCATTCTGACCGGCTGCTGTTTTCTGGAGAAAACCGCGTAGGCCCCGAGCAGAATAATCCCGCTCAAGGTCAGCCGGAAAGTGACGTACCAGTCGACTGTCACAGGTGTATTTCTGAATATGTAGTCTGCGGCAGTTCCCCCGACCCCCCATAGAGCAGCCCCGATAATAACGAAAATCAATCCCTGGATATGTTTGGAATCTTGATGCATGCAGCAGTCACTCCCTTCAGTCATTATCCAAATGATAGAATAGAACCTTTTAAAATACAATATAGAAATTTTTCGGGAGCATAGTGGATGGGTGAATTCAGCTGCTGTGATAAACTGAAGACAATACCAAAATATAACAGATGGAGGCATTGATTATGACAGAACTGGATAACTGGTTTGATCAGGCAATGAGTGCAGAAACGTATATAAACGATATGGAGAAGCATAAGGAGAACCTGGAGAACGTATATAATAACTTCGCAATCCCGGCCGACGAAGCATTCTTCAGACGGCTGGAAAATAAAAACCTCCGTGCCATCGTTATCACGGAAGACTGGTGCGGGGATGCTATGATGAATACACCGATTTTAATGCGTCTGGCGGAAAAAAGCCATATGGAAGTCCGTATGCTGCTCCGGGATTCCAATCTCGAACTGATGGACCAGTATTTGACAAACGGGAAATCCCGGTCCATTCCAATCATCATCTTCATTGATGAAAATGGCGAAGAGGTCACCCATTGGGGGCCACGTTCGGAGTTTGTGCAGAAAGAGGTCGATGAATTGATGGCCGGACTGCCGGACAAAGAGTCGCCCGAATACAAAGATGAATTCACGAAGAAGATCTCCGTGCTGACACAGCGGTTTTCCACTGAAGCGGAATTATGGCAATCAGCATATCAGAGTATGAAAAAGAAGTTGGAAGATAATCTGTAGGGATTAGGGGCATCTGGGAAGGAAGATACGCAATGATGGGTTCGAGAGTTATGACTTATGTGCTGGCCGGGGGATTAATCGGTCTTTTCACTGATGGTATAATGACCGGGGCAGCAGCCGGAGCAATCATATTCATGGCGGTCCGGTTTGATGAGGCTAACAAAACAAAAGAAATATAAAAAGAAGGCATCCACTTTTCAATTGAAAGTGGATGCCTTCTTATCTTTCAGGGCGGTGTCATAACTTATCCGATTGCACATGGAAGAGGCTGGGCGGCAAAAGTCTTCACCAAGGCTCTCAAATCTGCCTATTCAGATTTTATCTTTTCGCCGGAACCGTAAATCTCGAGCGAACTGAAATCGACGGCATCCGTCTTCACGAAAAATGTGCTTGGAACCGCAATTTCTGAGCAGATGACATCTTCCGGATCTTCTCCTTCCTCGACAACGGGAGTGAGCTCGAACATGAACTGCAGGGTGCCGCCTGAATTCGTGACAGTATCGAGCAGGTATCCACATCCGTTCTCATGCAGGGAGATTTGGAATACATGTGTCTCGTCAAAATCTATTGCTTCCTTATCGATTTCTACGCCTGTGCGTTCCACTGCCATTTTCAGCATCTCTTCATCTGTAATGAGCTGTGCTGAATTGGTGTGCGTCCCTGCGTCACCCGACTCTGATTTGGCGAGCACTTCATATTCGAGACTGTCCCCGCCACCGCTGCACGCAGATAACAGGGAAATGCTGAAGACCAGCGCTGAGAATAAAGCGAAACGCTTTAAATTAATCATATTTCAACCCCACGAACTGTAGTTTTTTATTGAATAGTTTCGGGTAGGCCATATATCCGACCATGACTGATGATATCGCTGCGTTGCTCAGTATCAGGAACAGTATGAGGAGCTGGTACATCACGGCTTCGATCGGGTCCGCGCCGCCGATGATCAGACCGCTCATCATGCCCGGCAGCTGGACGAGCCCCATCGTTTTCTGGGCTTCAATCGTCGGTATCATGCTGGTCTGGATGGCGGATCTCAAACTTTTTTTAATCGCCATTTCAGGCCGGCCGCCCATCGACAGGATGAGTTCGATCGTTTCGTCACTGCGCTCCACTTCGTCCTTGAATTTATCCAGAAACAAGAGGGAAAGGACCATACAGTTCCCGATGATCATGCCGCTGATGGGGATGATCTGCTCCGGCTCATTCGGTATGATTCCAAATCCCAATATTATCAGCATCGAGAGTGATTCTACAGCAATAAGGGTAAAGAATACCATCCAGGTAATGCCGGGAATGCCATCTCCTTTTTTAATCACATTCTGGGTCGCGGCGCCGATCATCAGCATAATCATCAAAACGATATACACAGGATGATCGGCCTCGAATACGAACGTCAGTATGTAACCGATGATGAGCAGCTGGACGATTGACCGTACAGTTGCGATGATAATATCTTTCTCCAGTCCGAGCTTCAGCCATAGCGTCAGTCCTAAAGGGATGGCGACGAAGATGAGGGAAAGTGCGAGCTGCATAAATGTCATAGGGATTCACCTCTCACAAACTGTCTGATTTCATTATTTTCCGATTGGTCGATAAAAGAGGCATCACCGTACTCGAGGAGTTCCCCTTCGCGTAAAAACCACATATCATCGCTTACACGGCGTGCCTGATCCAGATCATGGGTGATCCATATGACCGTCACTTTTTCTTCCCGCTGCAGCCTTACAATCAGCCGTTCAATTTCTTTGACCAGTGTATAGTCGAGGCTGGAAGTGATCTCATCGAGCAGCAGCACTTTGGGGCGGTTGACAAAAGTGCGGGCGATTGAAATGCGGCTGCGTTCACCGCCGGATAATGACTTTATATTCCGGTCCAGCGGGACAGCACTTAAATCGACCATTTCCATCAATTGTTTCGCCCGGTTCACGGATATAGTGCCGCCGAATATTTCCCGGGGAAGATTGAGGTTATCGAATACAGTTCCTGCAATCATGGGTGAACTCTGGAATGCCATCCCGATCTCTTTGCGCAATTTTATAATATCGATGTTTTCAAGGTTTTCATCCCTGTAATAAATTTCTCCGGTATCGGGAGAAAGCAGCCCGTTAATATGTTTGAGGCATGTCGTCTTGCCGGCGCCGCTGGGCCCGACAAAAGTCGTGACCCGGCTTTCGCGGAACTCTCCCGTAATATTGTGGAGAATGCCGCCATGACTGACATTATTGAATTTTATAATACTCATTGGACGTGTCCTCCTTTAGGATTGTGTTACAATAAAGTAAGGTGATTTTTATGATTTATGTAGGGTTGACTGGCTGGGGAGATCACGATGATCTCTATACAAACATTACGAATAAAAAAGATAAATTAATTACATATTCATCATATTTCCCAATTGTGGAGCTGGATGCCACTTATTATGCCGTGCAGCGTACTTCCACGATAGAGAAATGGTGCAGTGAAACACCTGAGAAGTTCAAGTTCGTCGTTAAGGCACATCAGTATATGACAGGGCACAGTGACTACAGGGACCATTACGACTCCATAAAAGACGTGTTTTCTGCATTCCATGATATGCTCCGTCCGATGGAAAAAGCAGGGAAGCTGGGATTCGTATTACTTCAGTTTCCCCCGTGGTTCGATTGTACAAACAAAAACATCCGCTACGTCAAGTATGCGATTTCGCAGCTGCATCCTTATAAAATAGCTGTCGAGTTCAGAAACCAGACATGGTTTTCCGACAGTTACAGGGAAGAGACACTCACATTTTTACACAGCAACGGAGCAATCCACAGTATTTGCGATGAACCCCAGGCGGGCATCGGCAGCATCCCTTTCGTCAACAGAGTGACGGACCAGACTGCGTTTATCAGACTGCATGGACGGAACGTCCATGGCTGGACCCAAAAAGACAGAACGAGTGAAGAATGGCGCAATGTCAGATATCTATACGATTATAACAGAACAGAACTGGAATGGTTAAAAAGCCAGGTTGATATACTGGACCATAAAACAAAGGATATTTACATCGTTTTCAACAACAACTCCGGCGGCCATGCTGCCGGCAATGCCCGGGACTTTATTAAAATGATGGATATCAGGTATGACGGTCTTTCACCAAAGCAATTGAGATTATTTTAGCAGCAGGGGAGTGTGAAACCTCTCTTATTGCATAAGTGCAGCTGACGCTGGCGCCTATAGTACGGGCGGCAGCCGGGGCTTCTAAAGGAGAAAAGCTTATGGAATATCTCATATTGATTTTAATCGGGCTGCTGGCGGCAGCCCTCGGTGCACTCATAGGTATCGGCGGCGGAGTGATCATCGTCCCGCTTCTTATCTTCTTTGGTATTGATATGGGGATACTGGACCGCATCACCCCGCAGGCCGCGGTAGGGACATCGAGTCTCGTCCTCATCGTTATCGGATTCTCTGCAATGATGTCATACGGACGCAGCAACCAGCTGGATAGGAAAAACGGCCTGCTGTTCCTATTCGGCATCATGCCGGGTGCATTTATCGGCTCATACGCCAGCAGATTTTTTACAGCAGACAGTTTCAATCTTTATTTTGGTATCTTCCTGTTATTCTTAAGTACCATACTTATAATAAGAAATAAAATAAAACCGATCACAATATTCCAGGACGAGCGCTATGTCCGTCCGCACGTCGACCACATGGGTGAAGTGCACCACTATGGTTTCGCGCCGTACATTGCAATCATCTCCACTTTCATCGTCGGCTTCTTCACCGGCCTTTTCGGCATCGGCGGCGGAGCGCTGATGACACCGCTGATGCTGATTGCATTCAGGATGCCGGCGTCCATCGCCATCGGCACGAGCATGATGATGGTTTTCTTCTCCGGTATTTCCGCAGCTGCCGGCCACGTGTTCCAGGGGAACGTGGACTACTTTTATGCACTATTTATATTGCCGGCGGCCTTCGTCGGTGCACAGATCGGCGTATGGGTGAACCAGAAATTCAATTCCGATTCTCTTGTCGTTGTGCTCCGGACAGTGCTTTTCCTGCTCGGTTTATATATGATTTTACAGACAATCCTATAGAGGTGATAGAGTGGAGATTAAACTTTTCCATACCAACGATGTGCATAGTCATCTATATAACTATTTAAAAATAATGTCATTCCTGAAAAATAAAAAACGCCAGTACGGAGACCGGATGGTGTATGTCGACCTGGGCGACCATGTTGACCGTTCCCATCCCTATACTGAAGCGACACTCGGCAAGGGGAATATTGAACTCCTCAATAAAGCGGGGTGCGAGGTTGCAACAATCGGCAACAATGAGGGCATCACACTGCAGAAAGATGATCTGAAGACCCTGTACGATGATGCGGAATTCGAAGTGATCTGCGCGAACTTGCGTGAAGTGGGGAGCACCAACCCTTATTTCAAGCCTTACGTCATAAAGGAAATAAGCGGCATCAAATTCGGATTTATCGCAGCCACTGTCGAGTTCACCCCCTTCTACAAGGCGCTTGGCTGGGAAGTGTCGGAAGCATTTGACTGGGTGCTCAATGCCATCCGTGAAATAAACACCGAAGTGGACTGCATTGTCATGATGAGCCATCTGGGCCGGTATGATGATGAGTCGCTTGCGATGATGTTCCCTGAGATAGATGTCATTTTAAGCTCCCATACCCACCACTATCTGACGGAGGGCGACTGGGTAGGGGATACTCTGCTCGCAGCCGCCGGGCGCTTTGGGGACTTTACAGGGGAAGTCACACTCACTTTCGACGGCAGGGAATTGACCGGCAGAAAAGCAAAGCTGTATGAAACAGACCTGCTCTCAAGTGTGGATGACAACTATTACGACGTTGGCAAAGACATGCTGCAGACCGTGGTTGAGGAAGACGTCAGACCGATTTCACGCAGACTTTATTCGGCCAGTGAATTTGTCACCCGCCTCGCTGCCATGATCCGGAAGTTTACGGACAGCGATGCGGGACTCGTGCATACGGGGCTCGTCGTGAAACCCTTTGAAGGCGGGAGCCTGACGGATTACGACCTTCATAAAGTGCTGCCGCATGCAATCAATGCCGTGCAGATAGAACTGACCGGCCGTGAACTGAAAGAAGTGTTCAACCAGGCGGCCAAGCACGAATTCAAAGACGAAATCATCCGCGGACTCGGTTTCAGGGGAGATATTTTCGGGTGTTTCGTCACGCACAACATCGGATATATCCAGTCAGAAAGAGAGTACTATATCGGGGATGAGCTGATTGACGACCGCGGCATGTACACGCTCGGCACATTGGATATGTATACGTTCGGCAGGATATTCCCGCAGTTCAGATATTCCAAGAAGACATATCTGATGCCGGAGTTCCTCCGGGATATATATAAGGAGTACAACACGGAAATCTAGCTTTCTTCAAGTTTCTTTCCTGCATGGCCCCATAACCTCTCAGGAAAGTCGGAGAATACGATAAATAGTATAAATTTTTTGGTATCAGGATAAGAAAAAAACAAATACAGTTTAATGATTCCTGCTTTAAAAAGGGGTGTATGATATCACAAAAATACAGATGATCTTATTAATTGGGATTCTGACCTTTTTAACTGTCGGCTGTAACAAGCAGCAAGAAGATGGAACAAATGACAACGCAGAGAGACCAACAGAAAGCACGACAGAAGAAAGTACAACAGAAGAAAGTACAACAGAAGAATCTACTGCAGAACAGAAACAGAATATGGCGGATTCTGAAACCGAACCAAATACAGAGGAAAATCAAAACAAAAGTGCCCCCCTGGATGGTTTTTCTGCAAAGGAAATAGAATATGCACGGGTTTACCTGCAGCTTGGCCCGAACCCGGATATCGAAGAACTGTATGTGAAACATATACCGGCAGGTACAAAAATTAACCGTCAAAGCGAAAACAGTCTGGAATACCCCGAAGATGTGATACAGCTCACCGGGGCAAGACTGGTTGACGGTGCAGTGACATACAGCGGTAACGGCGATGGAACAGTAAATCTGTACAATGTCCCAAAACGCTGGGGTGATGCCGATGCCGATATGAGAGAGACTACAAAAAATATCATTAACACCACTGAGACCGTCTATATAGAGGCAAGAGCGGATGAAAAGGTCGCCGATCTCGCTTCACGTATTATATACATGGAGGAATATATAGAAGAGCACTCCCCGGGATGATTCATTCCGATCACCTTCCGGCTGAAGCGACAGCATCCCAAAAACTATTTGAACGCACGACGCGGTCCGGCTTTAAAAAGCGCCGGAGTTCGAAATAGGGAGGGAAACCTGTAATACGGAAAGCCGGTTGAAATATATTGGTTATATTGCTATAATATTTTATGTCAATTGAAGAACGAAAGTAGAGGTTGCGATTTTCAAGAGTACCGCAGGGAGCAGACATGCTTTGAACTGTCCGGGAAAGGGAAAATTGCCGAAGGGCGTCATCCGGTGGGATGACGGTCTGGGGCCGGGTTTAAGAAATCCGGTACTGTCATTACGATGATGCGCTACATTAATGTGATCTGGACGTCACAGTGGCTAATTCTGTAATGCTGCTGCGGCGTCTTTTATTATCGAAAATTTTAATGGAGGTAACATAGATGGAAAGTATTTTAAATTGGGAATACATATCACTGGTTCCCCCGATTCTGACACTGATTCTGGTGGTGGCAACGCGCAAAGTCGGTCTCAGTCTGGGCATCGGTATCATCACTTCTGCATTACTTGTGGGGGAAGGGGAAATCCTGGCCACACTCAGCACCATCTGGGAGTCATTCGCCGCAATTTTCGTCGCGGATGGCGGCATCAATACGTGGAACGCATTCATTCTCATTTTCCTGACATTGCTTGGAATAATGACAGCGTTCATCAATATGTCCGGCGGAGCAAAGGCATTTACAGCCTGGGCACTGACTAAAGTGAAATCGAGAAGGCAGGCAAACTTTGCGACGGCGCTGCTCGGGATCATCGTATTCATTGATGACTACTTCAGTGCACTCATCGTCGGCCAGGTGGCAAAACCGCTGACGGATAAATACGATGTTTCAAGGGCGAAACTGGCATACTTCATCGATACCACCGCATCCCCCGTATCTGTAATCGCGCCGATTTCAAGCTGGGGAGCCGGCATCATGGGACTCGTTGCGCCGATTCTCGTTGCTGCGGGCATGGTGGCAATCACACCGTTTCAGGCATTCATCTACATGATTCCGATGAACCTGTACGTCATCACAGCACTCGCAATGATGTTCATCGTCATTACGACAAGATTCGATATCGGGGCCATGCGCACACAGGAAAGACGCGCCATCGATGAAGGCATCCTGGTGGAGAACGCCACGGAGGCGCCGGGAGAGACGGATACAGAACTGCCTGTCCATGAACAGGGTTCTGCCAAGGCATTGATCATTCCGATTCTCGGGCTTGCCGTCACGGTCATCATTTCAATGCTGATCACCGGCGGTCTCGCGGGCGGCGAATGGACACTGCTCAGCATGTTCGAGAACACGCTCGTGACACACTCGCTGCTGATCGGCGGCGTTGTCGGCCTTGCGCTCAGCCTGTTCTATTTCTTCAGTTATACACGCAGGGATAACCATTTCGGCAAAAAGGAAATCTGGCTGGGAATCAAAACCGGCTTCCTGGCAATGTTTCCGGCGATGCTGGTACTGACACTTGCATGGATGATCGGTGCGCTGATCTCGGCAATCGGCACGGGCGAATTGCTCGGGGCGATGGTGGAGCAGTCCAGCCTGCCGACGAGCATGCTGCTTGCGGTCGTGTTTGCAGTGGCATGTCTTATGGCCGTGGCAACCGGGACAAGCTGGGGATCATTTGGTATTCTGATCCCGATTACAGGTGAGATCATGATTTCAATCGGTGCGACGGACCTTTTATTACCCTCAATCGCAGCCGTGCTTGCAGGGTCGGTATTCGGCGATCACTGTTCACCGATTTCCGATTCAACGATACTGTCATCGACGGGTGCCGGCTGTAATCACATCGTCCACGTCATGACACAGCTGCCATATGCATTATTATCTGCATTCATTGCACTGGTCGGTTACATTGTGCTGGGCTTGACGACAAGCGTCTGGCTGGCACTTGGGACAGTCGCGGTACTTCTGGTCATCGTGACACTCGTTTCAAAATTCGTTTATTCTCCGATTGTCAAAAAAGCATAATGAAGATCTGTTTCCCCCCGCATGGCTCGAGCTGTGCGGGGGTTTGAATTATAAAGGTGTTTTGAATATACTAAATAAAGTTAAATATCAAACTTCTTTGTCTCATGAACGCAATAAGTATGCTAATATAGTGGTAACTTTTCTTATAGGGGGCTTTAAAGCATGGCAACTAAAAACGAAGAGATCTTAAGGAAGCCGGATTGGCTTAAAATAAGGTTGAACACGAATAAGAACTATACCGGCTTAAAGAAAATGATGCGTGAGAAAAACTTACATACGGTATGTGAGGAAGCGAAATGTCCGAACATCCACGAATGCTGGGCGGAACGGCGCACAGCGACATTCATGATTCTCGGTGCGGTGTGTACACGGGCATGCAGATTTTGTGCTGTTAAAACCGGGCTGCCCAATGAACTGGACTGGGATGAGCCAAACCGTGTAGCGGAATCCGTCAAACTGATGAATCTTAAACACGTTGTCATTACAGCGGTGGCAAGAGACGATCTGAAAGATGCGGGTTCAACAGTATATGCAGAGACGGTGAAACGCGTAAGAGAGGAAAACCCCTACACGACAATAGAAGTTCTGCCGTCAGACATGGGCGGAGAGTATGGGAATCTTAAGACTTTGATGGACTCAAAACCGGACATCATGAACCATAACATCGAAACGGTTGAACGTCTGACGCCAAGAGTCAGAGCAAAAGCGAAATACCGCCGTACACTTGAATTCCTGAAGAGAGCGAAAGAAATGAATCCAGAAATCCCGACGAAGTCCAGTATCATGGTCGGCCTGGGTGAAACGGTGGAAGAACTCCATCAGACGATGGATGACTTAAGAGAACACGATGTAGATATTCTGACAATCGGCCAATACCTGCAGCCGTCTAGAAAACACCTGAATGTGGAAAAATACTACACGCCGCTTGAATTCGGCAAGCTGAGAAAAATAGCGATGGAAAAAGGTTTCAAACATTGTGAAGCGGGACCGATGGTCCGTTCAAGCTACCATGCCGATGAACAGGTGAACGAAGCAGCAAAAGCAAGACAGGCAATTGGTGATGAAAAGTTGAAGGGTGAGTAACCTATGATTACGATAGATCATATGCATTTTGAAGTTATTGAGAACTACAGGGATGCTTTCGATGAAGAACAGTTTCAGAAAAAGTATAGTGACGTTCTTAATAAATATGATTATATCGTCGGAGATATTGGCTATGAAAAGCTAAGATTGGCCGGCTTCTTCAGAGATAACAAATCAAAAGTGGACCGGGACAAAAAGTTCAGTGCAGTGCAGGATTATCTGTATGAATACTGTAACTTCGGATGCGCTTATTTCATTTTGAGAAAAGTGCCGAAGTCCGAGATCAAAGAAATGATTGAAAATGGTGAGCTGGAAGAGCGTCCGGATGAAGCGCGCGAGGATGGTTCCGGGGAATCCACGCAAGCTGAAGACCATGCGGATGAAACGTCTGCCGACGAGGTTTCCAGTCCGGAATCCGCGGCTGAAGCTGAGAACCAGGAGGCGGACGAGCATTCCGGGGAAATTGGAAAGCCGCAGAAACCGGTCCAGCAGGAAGAGAAACCGTCGGGGAAACGCAAAAGTCTGTCCCGCAGCAGGAAAAAATCACGTCAGCCGAATCATAAGGGCAAACAAAAGCAAAATGATGCGCAGGCATCCACGAACAAAACACTCGCAGCCCATCAGTCATTCAAAAAATCATAACGGAAAAGGAGTGACATTCAGAAATTTGAATGTCACTCCTTTTTTATCTCCTGTTTCGGTGGCTGTCCATCGTCCTGCCCGACGGTGTCCATATGAAGTGTTATATGGCCGCCGCACTAAAAAGGCAACCGGCAAGTACTGTTGCCGGCCGCCGTGATCGCAACGCCGCACCTAAATGATAATCTGTGAGAGGAATCCTTCCACTTCTTCTGCTTCATCGTCCCCCAGTCCTAAAATGTGGGAGATATATCCTTCTTCTTCCAGATCGTCCGGCCCGATGATGCCGAATTTATTACTCTGCGTGTTCAGCACCAGGCTTTTGCCGAAATAACGGTCCGATTTTATAATCGCAAGATCGTAGCGGCCGTGGTCACCGACGAAACTTACGAATCGTGTCTGTGTATCTTCTGTATCATCGTATAGATAAAAGTCGATCAAAGGGTTTTCCTCCAGTTCAAGTATGTTTAAATTATGCTATCATATAATTATATACTATACAAAAGAACAACTGGAAGAGGAGTGTCAGCAATGTATTTCGTAGATAAAGAAGTGCTTTTGGAACGCCTTGAATATATTGATAATCTCACTGATAATTACAAGGAAACCGAAAGTCTGGCATTGGAACGTTCGTCCCAGATGCTGATTGAATCGGTTGTGGATGTGGGGAATATGATCATTGATGGGTTCATCCTCCGCGATCCGGGCAGCTACCAGGATGTCATGGATATCATGGAGACCGAAGGGGTGATTCCCGCCGGTGATAATGAAAAATTCAAAACAACGTTTAAATGGCGTGTGGAATTGACGCGCAACTACACGAAGCTGGATCATGAAAAAATGAAGCGGGACTTCGAAGCGAACCTTTCCGCCTATCAGGATTTCAGAAAAAATGTGTATGCCTTTTTCGAAAATGAAGGTCAGGCGATCACTGCTTTCAAGGGCGATCAGCATGAAGTATAAGGGCTATCTCATTGACCTGGATGGAACGATGTACAACGGTACGGCGGTGATTGACGGTGCGGTCGATTTTATCGACCGGCTGAATGAAGCGGGCATCCCCTACGTATTTTTAACGAACAATGCGACGAAAACGCAGGCGGAAGCGGCACAGAAGCTGATCGATATGGGCTTTCATATTCATCCGGAAACGCTCTACACATCAGCAATGGCGACTGCGGCCTATCTGAAGGAAACGGATCCCGGGGCGACTGTCTATGCCATCGGTTCGGACAGCTTGAAGGAAACGCTCAAAGACGCCGGTATTACGCTGACAGAAGCAGATGCGGAATATGTCGTAATGGGACTGGATACGGAAATCAACTATGAAAAATTGTCCAAAGCAGCACTTATGATCAACAACGGTTCAAAATTCATCTCTACGAATCCGGACAGGAAGTTTCCGACCGAACAAGGGCTCGTGCCCGGTAACGGAGCGCTCGTTGCCGTACTCGCTTCGGCAACTGATGTCGAACCCGTTGTCATAGGCAAACCGCAAGGAATCATTCTGGAATCGGCAGTTGCATCTCTGGACCTGCCCAAGGAGGCCGTGCTGATGGTCGGGGATAACTACGATACTGATATATTGACAGGCATCAATGGCGGGGTGGATACACTGCATGTCAACACTGGTGTAACATCCAATGAAGAGATGAACAGTAAAACACACCGCCCGACATATATGATTAACAACTTAAAGGAATGGAGTGTCGATTAGTTGAAAAAGATCGTTATTACCAGAAATATCAATCCGGATATTATTGAAAAATTGCGCAAAGATTTTGAAGTATTTTTGTGGGAAGAGGATAAAAAGCCGATGCCCCGTGAGGAATTCCTCAAGGAAACAAAGGATGCACATGCTGTGCTGACGATGTTAAGCGATAAAATTGATGAAGAGTTTCTTTCAAACGCCGCTGAGCTTAAAGTCGTTGCCAATCTGGCGGTCGGTTTTGACAATATTGATCTGGAGGCGGCGAAACGCCACGAGGTAGTGATTACAAATACACCGGATGTCCTTACTGAGACGACTGCGGAACTTGCCTTCACTATGATGCTCGTTTCCGCCAGGCGCGTGCTGGAGGCGAATAAAGAACTCATGAAAGGTGATTGGTCCGGCTGGAGTCCTTATCATATGGCGGGGACGGATGTATTCGGCAAAACAGTCGGCATCTTCGGAATGGGATCCATCGGTGCAGCATTTGCCAGACGTCTGAGCGGATTTAAAACAAACATTTTATATCACAACAGAAGTGAATCTGAAGCGGCAACGAAACTTGGCGCAAAACTCGTCAGCTTCGAAGAGCTTCTTGCAGAATCCGATTTTGTATTGTGTGCAGCACCGCTTACTGAAGAAACGAAATACAAGTTTGATAAAGATGCATTTGCACAAATGAAGAAATCCGCACATTTCATCAACATCGGACGCGGTGCCCATGTTGTGGAAGGTGATCTGGTTGAAGCCGTCAAATCGGAGGAGATTGCCGGTGCGGCATTGGACGTGTTTGAAAATGAACCCATCGGCGCCGATCATCCGTTTGTCGGACTGGAGAATATGACGCTGCTGCCGCATATCGGCAGTGCATCGGTTGCCACACGTAATAATATGATGAATCTCTGTGTGAACAATATAATGGAAGTATTAAATGGCGGCGCACCGATTACACCGGTCAAATAACGGGAGTCCCTCTGCAAAGAGGGGCTTTATCACGCATTTATTGTAAACCTTTTTTAATTAATGGTTAACAATACACCCGAACAATGATATTATATAAATATCATAAGTAAAGGGGATATCGCATGAAGACAAAACATCTTATTTATGCCGCGTTGTTTGCAGCAGTGATTGCGGTGGGCGCACAGATCAGAATACCAATCGGACCGGTTCCGATCACGTTCCAGGTACCCATGGTGCTTTTGGCGGGATTTCTGCTGGGGCCGAGGCTCGGGGCACTGAGTACGCTCGTCTATATGATCGTCGGTCTCGTCGGCGTTCCTGTATTTGCAGGAAGCGGGGGTATCGGTTCATTGGTTTCGCCTTCATTCGGTTTCATCATCGGATATATCCCGGCAGCGTTTATCGCAGGGTTCGGCTCGGGTGAAAATAAAAGTCTGATCCAATCCGCAGTATTCGGTATCATCGCACTGATTGTTATATATATATCCGGATTTCTGTACTTCATATTCATCATGAACCAGGTGATCGGCACACCGGTCGGCATCGTGGAGGCACTCATGGTTACGGTACTGCCCTTTGCCGTCAAGGATACAATCATTGCGGTGCTCACTGCAATGTTCGCAAAAACACTGTACGCCAGAGGCTTGAGACCCGCAATTTAAAAATGCCCCCGTGCTTTTCAATTCTGCGCGGGGGTGAAATTTTATGCTGTTTTCTCATCCATCCATCTCTGTATCGGCTTCAGCTGAACATAGCCGTCCTGGATGATTTCATCATTGATGGCTACGAGCGGGTAGAACAGCTCGTCCTCGTTGATGCGTTCGATGATGTCCTGATCATAATCGGAAAGATTTTCATCCCGGTCCAGATCAATATAATTGAACTGCAGTTCCTGGTCCGGATATTTTCTGCCCAATACTGCCTGAAGCCAGTCATACGTGTCCTTTGAACCGGGTGCATTGACGCAGCTTGCGCAAATTACATCACGTCCGTAAACGTTAATAATATATTTCATTTTAAACTACTCCTTTCAGATGATGGATTTTTTCTCCTGTATCCATTATAATATAGATACAAGAATTTGCGTAAGAATTGATAAGGAGTGAATGGAATGACAACTGGACAAGATACAATGTTTGAACAGGTCGACGAAGTATTAGATAAATTGCGTCCGTTTCTACTGAGAGACGGGGGAGACTGTGAACTCGTAGACGTGGAAGATGGCATCGTGAAACTCCGCCTTCTTGGTGCATGCGGTACATGCCCAAGTTCGACAATTACACTTAAAGCCGGAATTGAGCGTGCTTTACTGGAAGAAGTTCCGGGATTCGTAGAAGTGGAACAGGTTTTCTAAGTCATTTTATTTTGACATAAACATAACAAGAGCCCCCTGCAGTTCACACTGCCGAGGGCTCTTTTCTTTCCGTCCTGTTGGTCAAATTAATTGTTTCCGAGTTTGTACATCCAGAGTACGCCGCTTTTCAGCATGCGCGCGATGCGTCCGGTAACTGTGCGTTCCTTCAGGTAGGCAAAGCCTTCTTTGGATCCCAGGGATCCGAGTATGCCCTGCATTTTGATTTCAGGCATTTCGCCCGGCAGTTCCCTGCCCTGCAGCACATCATCAATCACTTCGGCAATCTGTTCGGCCTGTCCTTCGGCCACCTGTGCAGAAGGTGCATGTTCAAGTGCCGCAGAGTCACCTACGACGTAAACATTACGATAGCCCGGAATCTGATGATACTGGTTGAGTTCGACCCGTCCGCCCGGTCCGAAATCCACAGGCAGGTTGCGGACGACTTCGACAGGCTGTACCCCTGCAGTCCAGATGCACATATCCACATCATGCGATTCATTGTTGTTGTAGACTTTATCCGCTTCAACCTTGACGATGTTCGAATTTGGAATGACATCTACGTCATTTTCATCAAACCATCTTTTGACATAGGCGCTCAGTCTGGCAGGATACATCGGCAATATGCGTTCGCCGCGGTCAAAGAGTTTTATTCTCAGGTCATTCCTTGATTCGCGGAGTTCGCTTGCGATCTCTATGCCGCTGAGGCCGGCGCCGACGATGCCGATTGTTGCGTTTGGCTTCAAATCGCCGACCTGTTCGTATGTTGCGCGTGATCTCCTGAGTGTCTGGATGCTGAATGTGTGTTCGGCCGCGCCCGGAACCTCATGATACTTGTCTTCACAGCCAAGCCCGATGACGAGCTTGTCATAGTCCAAAGTGCTGTGTTCCAGGATGACTTTGTTGTTTTCAATATCGATTTCAGTGATAGTGTCGAATAAAACTTCCACTTTGTCATCCTCGGGGAAGTCGACCCGGACGTTCTTCTCACTTTTAGTACCTGCAGCAAGTGCATAATACTCGGTTTTAAGCCCGTGATATGGGTTCATATCAACGAGTGTAATGCTGTAGTCGGATGGCAGTTTTGGAAGCATGCGCTGGATAAAGCGCATATTACCATAACCGCCGCCGAGACAAACGATTTTATTCATATCAGTACCGCCTTGTTTAGAAATTCTCTTATATACAGTATAATAGTTAAAACAATAAACTACAATGGAAGTTGTAATAATGATGCCAGGAGGTGACCGCAATGTTTACACTTGTAGAATTCTGTTCCTCGAATATGTTAAAAGGGACTGAAGATATGTATAAAACATTGGACGAAGACCCGGAAATCGATGTATTGGATTATGGCTGCCTCAACAACTGCGGTCTCTGCAGTAAAGCGTTTTTCGTTTTGGTGGAGGGGCAGATAGTCAGTGCGACGACACCGGAAAAACTGCTTGAAAAAATCTACAAGAGAATCGATAAGCTGAAAAAAGAAGAAGAATCCTGGTTTGAAGATTTGAGTTAATAAGACATGATGATGTACAATGTAATAAATGGAGGAGTGATATTATGGCAATTGAAATAACTGAAAGTGCTGCATACGAAGTCCAGGATATGCTCAATTCGAACGATATACCGGACGGCTTCCTCAGATTTAAAGTCCAGGGCGGCGGATGCACCGGTTTAACTTACGGCATGGCTGCTGAGACTGAAAAGCAGGAACGTGATGAGGAATATGAATTTTACGGCGTTAAAGTTCTTGTGGATAAATATGATCTGCCGGTAGTCGAAGGCACTGTGATCGATTTCAAACAATCGCTCATGGGCGGCGGATTTACAATTGAAAATCCGAATGCATCATTATCATGCGGATGTGGATCATCATTCCGTACGAAGCAAGTTGCAGGAGAGCCCGAGGATTGTTAATAATTCAGCATAAATGGCTTGAAATATGTGAAGAAAATCGCTAATATTAAGAGTAATTAATATTAGCGGTTTTATTTATGTCCAAAAACATATGAAACCATAAATAATTGGAGAGAAAAGGTGACATTATAATGAGCTTTGAGAGGAAAAAAATTCTCGTATTGGGTGCAGGATATGCAGGGCTTCAGGCAGTTTCCAAATTGCAGAAATTGTTGGGCCAACAGGACGCGGATATCACACTCATCAATAAGAATGAATATCACTATGAAGCAACTTGGTTACATGAAACAGCAGCTGGAACAATTGATTGGGAAGAGGGCGTCTATCCAATCAGCAAAGTTGTGGATGCTTCCAAAGTCAAATTTATTCCGGCGGAAGTCACTGCAATCCATAAGGATGAAAAACGTGTGGAAACAAACCAGGGGGATTTCGAGTACGATATCCTTGTCGTAGCACTTGGTTTCGAAAGTGAAACGTTCGGCATTGATGGAATGGAAGAACACGCACATTCGATCGTCGATCCGCAGACGTCACTTGCTTCACGTCAGGAAATCGAAAAGAACTTTGCAAACTACAAGAACTCCGGAGCTGAAAAGGATATCTCTATCCTGGTAGGCGGCGCTGGTTTCACAGGCGTCGAGTTTCTCGGTGAACTGGTAGAAAGCATTCCTCGACTGTGTGAGAAATACGGTATCGACTACAGCAAAGTGAAAATCACATGTGTTGAAGCGGCACCTTCCATGCTGCCTATGTTCCCGGACGATCTTACAGACTATGCGGTTAAATACCTTGAAGACCGTGGCGCCAAATTCATGATCGGCACACCAATTGTTGCTGCGAACGAAGATGGTTTCGTAGTCGAAGTTGATGAGGAAGAAAAGCAATTGGAAGCAAGCAGTGTAATCTGGACAGCAGGTGTCCGCGGCAGCAGTCTGATGGAAGAATCATTCGACGGCGTTAAACGCGGCCGCATTGTTGTAAAACCCGACCTTACTATTGAAGGCTATGAAGACATCTACGCTATCGGAGATGTGGCAGCAGTGATGAATGGTGAAGGGGAAGATGCACGCCCTTACCCGACAACTGCCCAAATTGCAATGCAGCTCGGTGACCATGTGGCGAAAAATATAGAACTTACTCTCAAGGGCGACAAGAAAGAAACGTTCAAGTACGACGATAAAGGGACTGTATGTTCCCTGGGATCCAAGGACGGTATCGGTATTGTCATGGGGCGCGAAATTAAAGGTAAGAAAGCTGCCTTCATGAAACGCGTCATCGATTCAAGAGCGATTCTTAAAATCGGCGGACCTTTGCTTGCTTATTCCAAAGGTAAACTTTTCTGATTTAATTGATAGATTGGCATGGGTATTGATTCAATGCCCATGCTTTTTTTAATATGGAGGCAATAGACTTATGTCAATAGTTCAATTAGTAATTTCCATGCTCCTGTTCTTTGTCCTGTTCTATGGAATCAGTTTTTTATTGAACATGATTTTGAAAGTGACATGGCTGATGGTCGGGGTTTATCCATTTATCGTCCTGCTTATAGTAGATGGGATTTCGACAGCGGAATATTTTATAAATACATCAGAGGCGTTCAGTACACTCGGTACAGGACTGGCAAACTTATTTACAGCAGATATTCTGATGCTTTCGAGCGGACTTGTCGGCACAATATTGGCAGGAATGACAATACGCTATCTTCGTAAAGCAGGTTACCAGATGTTCTAAGGGGGAAAATCATGAAATTCGACTACAGTGAAAGCTACGTGGTTACAGAGGCACCAATTATAATCGGATTGCCATCCGACTTCCATCAGATGGATAATTTTGAGGAAGTGGATACACTTTTAAATGGTTTGACTGCAAGTATTGTCGAAGAGGAAGTGCTCAAGACAGAACTTGGAGTAATAACAACAACAGGCGTTACCATCCAGACGGACTACCGTAAAGTGATTGCTGTCGGTCTGGGGGATACGGCCAGACTGGGGCAGACTGATATTCAGGAGGCATTCGGCAGACTGTTCCAATACTTAAAAGATACAAATACAAAAGACGGCCAGCTGCTCCTGGACACATTTCCATATGACCCGGGAAAACTGGCTGAAGCACTCGGTCTGATGTCAGTCATCAGCATCTATGAATTTGAATCGTATAAAACGGACAGGAAACCGCTGTTTGCGGGCGAGGCAAAACTGATGATTACGAGCCGCCGGGATGTCAAAGAAACGATCATCCGTGCGAATAAACTGGGTGAAAGCATCGCTTTGGCCCGTAACTTCAGTGAAACGCCTCCAAACATAATGACACCGGAATATATGGCGGATAAAGTGGTGGCGATCTTCAAAGAACAGAAATACGTTTCCGGCCAGGTGAAGGACCACGAAAGCCTGGAAGAGGAAGGCTATGGCCTGCTCGCCGCTGTAGGTAAAGCTTCCAAAGCAAAACCAAGACTTGTGACGATCGAATACCGGCACCCGGATGCCGGATCATTCAAGCCGATTGCACTGGTCGGCAAAGGGGTGACCTATGATACAGGCGGTTACTCCATCAAATCCAAAACAGGCATGCCCGAGATGAAATATGATATGAGCGGAGCAGCGAATGTCATCGGCATGATGAATGCGATTACCGAAATGGAACTGCCGGTTCACGTTGTCGGTGTCATCGCCTTGGCTGAGAACATGATTGACGGCAACGGCATGCGTCCGGATGATGTCTACACATCCTACAGCGGGCAGACTGTTGAAGTGAAAAATACAGATGCCGAAGGCAGGCTTGTCCTAGGGGACGCCGTTTTCCACGCATCACAGTACTCACCAAGCCTGATCATGGATTTCGCCACGCTGACGGGTGCAGTGGTAGCTGCGCTTGGTACAGAGCGGACAGGCGTCTTCACCAATAAAAAACCGGAATTCCTTACGCCATTCTTTGAAATGAGCAGGGAAACGGGCGAAGAGATGTGGCAGCTTCCGATTACGGAAATTGAAGAGGAGAATGTCAGATCTTCAAGCGTTGCAGATCTGACCAACCATGTTGAAAAGCCGGGCCGGGCTTCATTTGCAGCCTGTTTCATCAAACAGTTCGCCAACGGGACACCATGGGTGCATTTTGACATTGCAGGTACAGGTACAGTATCACAACGCACGCCATATGGTCCAAAAGGGGCAACGGGTGTGCTGATCCATACGGTTGTGAAATATTTGGAAACAGGTGATGTCCATGAGTAACCTGACAGGACTCGTTGATCTGCTCGGAATTGAAATTGTGCGGGAAGAAAAAGGAGTGATGGTGATGCAGTTGCCGGTGACGGAAAAAGTGCTGCAGCCATACGGATATCTTCACGGCGGTGCCAACGTCGTTCTGGCAGAAACTGCCGCAAGCATCGGCGCCGCGCGCCTGATTGCAGACGATGAGATTACATTCGGCATGGAAATCAACGCCAACCATATTAAGACAAAGCAGGACGGTGTCATCACCGCTACGGCAAAATGCCGGCATCAGGGCCGTTCGACCCAGATCTGGGAAATCGAGATCACGGATGAAGAGAACGATCTCGTGTGTCTGTCGAGATGTACAATGGCAGTGAAGAAAAAGAGATAGTGTTATATAAGTGAAAGGACTCCGTTAACGGAGTCCTTAATTACTGCATAAATTCATCCCCGGTCCATTATGGGCCGGGGATGAATTTATTTTTCAGGTTCTTTATTTTCAAGTTCTTTATTTTCAAGTTCAGGTCTGCGCTTGCCTTCGATGACCACTCTTTCTCCGTGGTCCTCGAAATCGGATGCACCGGTTTCATCCCGTTTCAGCTCGTTCAGTATCGTCAGCTGATACGGTTCCACATCTGCGTGGAAGGCACTTCTTGAAAGCATGTGTGCGGCGACCGGTGCTGTGCTGAAGATAAAGAGCACTGCCAGAATCAGTTCGGTATCTACATAGCCTTCGACATACCAGAAGTAGAGGAATGTGCCGGTCATCATCATCATTACACCTAAAGTCGAACTCTTGGATGCGGCGTGGAGCCTGGTATACATATCCGGGAGCCGGATGACCCCGACAGCAGCAATGAATCCGAAGAATGCACCGCCGAGTATGAAGAAGGCGATAATACTACTCATCACTATCTCTATCATATTGTATAATCACGCCTTTCTCCAGGAATTTCGCGAATGCGATGGTTGCGATGAATGCAAGGATACCAATCAGCAGCACAACGACAAGCAGGTAAGTTGTTTGCAGTGACATCGCTATCAGGGCAATCATAGCCATGAGCAGGATGCCGAATGCATCCAGAGCGACGATTTTATCATGCAGCGTTGGTCCTTTCAGCATACGGTACACCATGCCGAGCATGGCAAAGGCTAAAACAATGATAGAGAAAATGATGACTACGTCAAGGAAAGTATTCATGGTTTAGCCACCTCTTTAATCACCTTTTCAAAAGCGTTTTTAATCGATTCGATTTCTTCCTCTGCACTTTTCATATCAATGCCGTGGATATAGATTTTGGAGTGGTCGTCAGAGATTGCAACAACTACAGTTCCTGGAGTGAGTGTAATCAATGAAGACAACAGGACGACTTCCCAATCTTCCTCCAGATCACAGGGATATGCATAGAAACCGGGATGTATATCAATCTTGGGGCTCAATACTATTTTAGCGACTTGGATGTTCGCTTTTACCATTTCACTGATAAAGATAAAGAATAGTTTAATAATGAGCCAGACCCGTTTGAGATAAAAGGAGCCGGGCAGGAATCTGCGCAGCATGTAAACTGCAATGAGCCCCATGATGTACCCCGTAAAGAATGATGCGACATTGAAATTAGATCCCATGAACATCCAGAGAAAGGCGAGAAATAGGTTTATTAATATTTGTAATGGCATCTATTCCACCTCCGTCAGATAACTGGCATAAGATCCCGGATCATGGAATGATAATGCCGCCATCTCAAAGAATGGGTAAAGGAAATCTGCTGCTAGTCCGAATGATACGGAAACGATGACGAGTCCGATGGAAGAGAAGAGCAGTTTATCGTACTTGATTGGCTTCAATGTGCTGAAGTCCATATCGTCCCCCCAGAATACATTCATGAAGATTCTTACAACAGAGATGAGCACTGCCAGGCTGGAAACGAGTACGATGATACCGGCAACGTAATGGTCGTTATCAAAGGCGGACTGGACGATAAAGAATTTACCGTAAAAGCCTGATAATGGCGGTACGCCTGCGAGTGCAAAGCCCGCTACCAGGAACATCCATCCTGTAACCGGATGCTTCTTGATCAGACCGCCAAGCCTTTCATAGTTGGCTGCTCCAGTACGGTATATGATGAAGCCGACAAGCATAAACAGCGCGGCTTTAATGATCATATCGTGAATAAGGTAGTACATTGCACCGATGGTGCCGATCTCATCCATTAATGAAAAACCGACGAGAATGATACCGACTGCAATTAAAATGTTGTAAATGACAATTTTCTTCATATCTGTATAAGCCATTGCACCGATACATCCCATAATGATCGTGATGAGTGCCAGGAGCAATAGCGCCTGGTGTGTAAATGCCTGGTCATTTATGAAGAACAGGCTGTAAGTCCGGGCGATTGCGTATACTCCGACTTTTGTAAGCAGTGCACCAAACAATGCAATGACTGGCATCGGCGGTGCGTAGTAGGACCCCGGCAGCCAGAAGAATAGCGGGAATACCCCTGCTTTTGTTGCAAATACGAACATGAATACAACGGCAAGCAATGTCATGATGGCGAGATTGCCGTCATAGCTTTCGAGCTTCAGATAAATATCCGCCATGTTGAGTGAACCGGTAACGGAATATAAATAGGCAAGGGCCAAAACGAAGAAGTTTGAAGATATCAGGTTAACAAGCAGGTATTTGAACCCTTCCTGCAACTGTATCTTACTGCCTCCCAGGGTAATCAGAACATAGGAAGCAAGCAGGAATACTTCAAAGAACACGAACATGTTGAATAGGTCTCCGGTCGAGAATGCACCGTTTACGCCGGCAATCATGAACATGACCATTATATAATAGAAGTATTTTTCCCGTTCTATTCCAATGGACTGGAATGAGTAGACGATGACTGCAAATGTAATGACCGATGTGGTCAGTAAAAGAAGTGCAGACGCCATATCGATGACCACGTTGATTCCGAACGGAGCCATCCAGTCACCGATGTAAGTAACCATTGTGCCGTTTTGATATACATGTGCTACAACCCAGATGGCTGCAAGTATCAAAAGGAGCCCTGAAATACCGGAAACTACCCTGTGCGGCACCGGACGCTGACCAATGAACAACATGATGATTCCGGCGAACGTGGGAATCAGTATTGGTAGTAGCGCTAATATATTAGTCGTCATGTGGAACTCCTTTCATTTCTTCTACATTATCTGTACCGAGTTCCCTGTACATTCTGAGAGCCAGTACCAGGATGTAGGCCGTGAGTGCAAATGCAATGACGATTGCTGTAAGGATCATCGCCTGCGGCAGCGGGTCGGTATATGAAGTCACTTCTGGATCGAGCACCGGCACGCTGCCCCGTTTCAATTGTCCCATCGTCAGAAGCATCAGGTGCACACCATGTGAAAGGAGTGCCGTTCCAATAATAATTCTGATTACACTTTTGGAGAGCATGAGATAGACTGAAGAGCCAATCAGAATACCGCTTAAGATAATCGTTATTAATTCCATCAATCATCCTCCTCAGCTATAAGTTTGATGATAAGGAGTGCCGAGCCTGCTACGGTCAGGAATACACCGATATCGAAAATTACTGCAGAATGCAGTGCGACTTCACCAAACACCGGTACATTGATATATGTATGCTGGTGTGTGAAGAACGGCGTTCCGAATAGAAATGACAGTGTTGGCAGTACAACAGCAAATGCAAGTCCGAGCGCAATTAAAATTCTGAAATCGATCGGAATCATCTCTTCCACTGTTTTCTGATCATATGCAATCAGCAGCAGGATGAGTGCCGATGCAGCCAGTAGGCCGCCGACGAATCCACCGCCGGGAGTATAGTGGCCTGCAAAGAATAATTTGAAAGCAAACAGGATGATAATGAAGAACACTATTTTTGCAGTGAACTGTAAGAAAACATCATGAACCTGTTTTTGTACCTTGCTATACCCTGCTTTCTTCAGCGTGCTCTTCATTGTCTTCACCCTTTCTGCTTAATTTCAGTTTCATCAATCCGTATATGCCGATGCCGGCAATAGCGAATACAAGCGTTTCGAATAATGTATCAAAGCCACGGAAGTCTACGAGAATTACGTTAACCATGTTGCCGCCGGCCGCCAGATCATAAACGTTTTCGATATGGAACTCACTGATGGAGTCAAACAGGCGGTTTGAATAAGCAGCCAGACCGATTAGAATTACAAATGTTCCGACTCCGAGGGAGACGAGGAGATTGGTGAATTTGAATCTCATGCGTTCTTCGTGTCTGCTCTTCTTCGGAAGATGATAGAAACAGACCAGGAAGAGCGCTGTCGTCACTGTTTCAATGCCAAGCTGTGTCAACGCCAGGTCAGGTGCTCTGAAAAAGACGAAGAACAGTGCCATGGAGAACCCGATGGTGCCAAGCATTATAATCGCAACCATGCGGGAACGGGTGATCAGAATCACCGCTGTGGCAATCAGTATGATAAGAGTGATTATAATCTCCTGTATGCGAACAGGTGCCAGATCACTTAAATCCAGGCGTAATCCTGTATTTATTACCGTGAGAAGCCCCATTAGAATAAAGAATCCAAATATATATACCAGGTAGTTACGAAGGTAGCCGGTCATATAGCTGTCTGTAATCTTTTTTGAACCGAAGCGGCTGTAGAGCAGCCCCTGATCGTATGCATAGTTAAGCGTAAATGGTTCTTTATGATAGTTGTATATAAAAATCCATTTATCCTTGAAGTAGAATAAAAGGGTTCCGATTATGACAACGGCAATTGTCGCCCACAGTGCAGGATTGTTAAAACCATGCCACATGGCAAGGTGTGTATGCAGCGAAGTCTCACTTGCCATAATGCCCATTGCAGCCGGATCGATGATCGTACTTGATAAGATGTTCGGAAATAAACCGAATACAATAACAAGCAATGACAGTATGGCCGGTGAAATAAGCATCAGCAACGGTGCTTCATGCGGTTCTTTTGGCGTGTCATGCGTACGTTTCCCAAAGAATATGCCGTGAATGATCAGGACGGAGTAGATGAATGTGAAAATACTTCCGACAATCGCAACAAGCGGGATAAGGAAGTCTACACTCGTCATCGCTCCGAAGTCAGCGTGCAATACGGTGATCATCGCCTCCAGGAACAGTTCCTTGGAGAGGAAACCGTTAAACGGCGGAAGGCCGGCCATTGAAAGCGCTGTGATTACAGTCATGGTAAATGAAAACGGCATGATTGTAAGCAGGCCGCCGAGACGTTTCAGGCTTCTTGTGCCCGTTTCGTGGTCGATGATGCCGATGATCATGAACAGTGCGCCTTTGAATGTCGCATGGTTGATCGTATGGAATACAGCTGCAACAACCGCAACAGTGAACAGTTCATCGTTTGCACCCGTAACCAGGCTTAATGCCCCGAGTCCCAATAAGGACATGATGAGACCAAGCTGGGATACGGTGGAGAATGCGAGCACGGCTTTAAGGTCATCTTTTTTGATGGCATTAAAGGATGCCCATGCCATTGTGAACAGTCCGACGATCAGAATTGTCCACACCCAGAGGTTTGAAAATGCAAACAGGGGCGTGAAGCGGGCAACGAGATAAATACCGGCTTTGACCATTGTAGCAGAGTGCAGATACGCACTGACCGGTGTCGGTGCCTCCATGGCATCCGGGAGCCAGATGTAGAACGGGAACTGTGCAGATTTTGTAAAAGCACCGAACAGGATGAGCACAACCGCAATTGGTGTGAGCGGGCTTTCCTGAATCAATGGTAAAGCTTCAATCATTCCTCTGATGCTGAACGTATCTGTAATAAGATAGAGGGTAATGAATCCGCCCAGCATAAGGAACCCGCCGAACATTGTGATGATCATTGATTTCAGCGCACCGTACAATGAACGGTCACGCGTGTACCAAAATGCGATGAGAAGGAAACTGGAGATTGAAGTCAATTCCCAGAAAAGGTAAAGCATGACTACGTTATCATTGAGCACGACCCCAAGCATGGCAGTCATGAAAATGAGAAGATAGACATAGAAGTTACCTAAATTTTCCCTTGTGGAAAGGTAGCCGATTGAATATAGGACGACAAGCGCTCCGATTCCTGATATAAGTATGGCGAATAACAGTCCAAGGCCATCTATGTAAACATCGAAATTCATTCCAACGCGCGGCATGAACTGCATTGTTTCATGTATTACCTGTCCGTTCATTACTTGCGGCATGAGAGTGAACAAGTAAATGACAATTAAGAGCGGGACGGGCAGGACGAACCAGCCTAGGTGTATCCGTCTGTAATACCTGTACAAAATGCCAACGGCTATGGCGGCAATGACAGGCAGCAGAATCGCCAGATGTATTAACGTCAATGTATGACCTCCTTCGTCATTGTACAAATTTTTGCACATTATGTTATAAATTATACACGAAACAGAAGGGTAAATAAATGTATAGGGTTTGAAAATAAATAAAATGACTGTATAGTATAAATAGGAATAAAGGCATTCTGTGTCACAAAATTTTCATATTTTTATTTGTAAATTTGAAACGTTTGAAATTTTAAGGAGGATTAAAAATGGCATTTCCACAATTAAACAATGAAGTACAGGAAAATGAAGTAAAAGCGGTCATCCATACAAATCACGGGGATGTAACTGTTAAACTTTTTAAAGATATTGCTCCGAAAACAGTGGAGAACTTCACAACACATGCAAAGAACGGCTATTATGACGGACAGATTTTCCATCGTATAATCAAAGATTTCATGATTCAGGGCGGCGATCCGACAGGAACAGGAATGGGCGGCGAGAGCATCTACGGCGGAACATTCGAAGATGAATTCTCAACAGAAGCATTCAACCTGTACGGTGCGCTTTCCATGGCAAACGCAGGACCGGGCACAAACGGCAGCCAGTTCTTCATCGTTCAGCTGAAAGAAGTACCCGCACAAATGCTTTCACAATTAGAAGGTGCAGGCTACCCGCCGGAAATCATCGAAGCATACACTGAAAACGGCGGCACACCATGGCTCGATCAGCGCCACACAGTATTCGGCCATGTCATCGAAGGATTGGATATTGTCGAAAAAATTGCAGAAGTTGAAACAGGTGCGCAGGATCGCCCGGTGGAAGACGTAGTCATTGAAAACATCGAAGTAGTATAATAGAAGATTATAATGTTGGATGAGTGGAGCAAAACCTGTCAGGGTTTTGCTCTTTCGTATGGAGGCGTATTTTATTACCGTCCATTAAATGGTGTTATCGCCCCTCGGCGACGGCAGGCGTTGAAAAGTAGCGGTTTGCATAAAGATGCCCTTCCGGTATTATCTGCTGATTAAGAAATTCTGTTGTCATTTCCACTACATAATCCGGCATGGATTTCAACTATTTCATACCGAAACGATCACAAAATAGTCACTAATATTGCTGGGGTGCCTAAGACAGGATAGTCGGATTTCTGTTATAATCTATTGAGGAAAAGGTGAGTGATTAACTATGATGGAGTTTCTTTATTTCCCGGAAGATAAGACTGAATATATCCCGGCTTTCTTATCACTGGCAATCTGTATCCTTTTGGCTTACATCGTATTTCGCATAGTTAGGAATTATTCCATAAAACAGGAAGAAAAGATGAAGGCATTTGAACAGCAGGTGCTTAAAAAGCTGGACGAGGAAGAGCATGATGAATCCAGAAGGTAATATTGAACTGTATAAGCTTTTAAAAAACTGGAACCCTCTGAATTTCAATCTGGAGGATGAAGAGAATGAGGCATTCGACTTTGATGCTGAAATTTATGACAGCATGGATGCACTTTTCAAACATGACCGCAGTGTTGAGGAAGCCAGTCTTGCGATTCAAAATATATTTAACTTTTCTTTTGAAGAAAAAATCCCGCTGGACCGTATCCGGCCGGTTGTTACAGATGCTTTTGAGATTATTGAATTATATAGAGAACCCTGACCGCAGGCAGTGCTTTCAAATACAGGCGCTGGGCTGCGGTTTTGCTGTTTCTGCAATCGTTTCGCAATGATTAGATAAACGCTATTTAATATGATAAAATAATGGATGCGTATGTACTACCGAAAGTAAGCGGGGTAATATAAGTGGCAAAAAAATATCGGAAAGGCCAGTTCGTCAAAGTGAAAGTGACTGGCATCCAGCCGTATGGCGCTTTTGTCAAAACCCCTGATAATCAAGAAGGACTTATTCATATTTCGGAAGTGATGAACGATTATGTCCATGATGTAAACCAGTTTCTGTCTAAAGGCCAGATTGTTAAAGCGAAAATTTTAAGCGTGGATAAACATGGCAAACTGAATCTTACTTTAAAGGAGAATGAATACTTTAAAAGTGAGGAGAGGAAACGGGACAGGCGGTCTGTTTTAGAACAGATTAAGGAGACGGAGAAATATGGATTCGAATCCATCAGACAAAAGATGCCGGAATGGATTGACGAGGCTAAGAAGGAACTCAAAGATAAATGATTTCGTTCCTCTCTGCTAATGCGGCTGAAATCAAAGAATCTGCAGTGAAAACTGCAGATTTTTTTGATTTCAAGGCGGTGACAGCGCTTCAAACGGCACTTTGATAAAACGCTTACATTAATATTTATGTATAAAGCTTTCACGGAAAAATTTTATAAAGGTTAGTATATTAACTAAATATAGTCAGTCAATTGAATAGATATTAGTATCTTTGAATAGGTTTGCGTACAGTTTGATTTTACAATGTGATACAGTTATCAAAAGGGTTGAAAAACTCTGACAAAACATTCATTATAAGTTGTAGAGTTAATACTTTAAGGAGGTTGTTTGTAAATGATACCGTATAAACATGAGCCATTTACGGATTTTTCACAAGAGGAAAACCGGAAAAAGCTTGAAGAAGGATTAAAAACTGTTAAATCTTATCTGGGCCAGGATTATCCATTGATCATCGGCGGCGAACGCGTGATGACCGATGACAAGAAGGAATCCTACAACCCTGCAAATAAAACAGAGACTATCGGTAATTTGTCCCAGGCGAAACAGGAACATGCTCAGAAGGCAATGGATGTTGCCCTTGATACATTCGAGTCATGGAGAAAGTACTCTTTCGAATTCCGTTCTGATGTTTTATTCAAGGCGGCAGCGATCATCCGCAAGCGTAAGTTCGAATTTACAGCACTTCTTGTCAAAGAAGGCGGTAAGCCATGGAAAGAAGCGGATGCGGATACAGCTGAAGCAATTGACTTCCTGGAGTATTATGGACGTAACCACCTTAAATTGAGAAATGGTGATCATGTAGAATCCCGTCCGGGTGAATACAACCAGTTCCACTACATACCGCTTGGTGTCGGGCTTGTCATCTCACCATGGAACTTTGCTTTTGCAATCATGGCGGGTACGACAGCGGCCGCACTTGTTACAGGTAACACAGTACTGCTTAAGCCTTCCTCCCGTACACCGGTCATTGCGTACAAATACGTTGAAGTGCTTGAAGAGGCTGGCATGCCTAAAGGCGTCGTCAACTTCATTCCGGGCTCATCCCGTGACATTGGTGACTACCTTGTTGAACACAAAGACACACGCTTTGTTTCATTTACAGGTTCCCGTGATGTGGGTACGAAAATTTTCGAAAAAGCGGCAGTCGTACAAGAAGGGCAGACGCACCTCAAACGCGTAATCGCTGAAATGGGCGGTAAGGATACGATCGTTGTCGACTCCGATGCCGACCTTGAACTGGCGGCAGAAGCAATCACTTACTCGGCATTCGGATTCAGCGGACAGAAATGTTCTGCGTGTTCCCGTGTGATTGCACTGGAAGACATCCACGACGAACTGCTTGAAAAAGTGGTTGCCAAAACTAAAGAACTTAAAGTGGGCAATCCCGAGTCCGATATCGATGTCGGCCCGGTCATCGATGATGCTTCCCTTGAAAAAATCCAGAAGTATATCGAAATCGGCAAAGAGGAAGGGAAGCTCGAAGTGGGCGGCACGACTGAAAATGACGAAGGCCACTTCGTGCATCCGACTGTATTTTCCGGTCTCAAGCATGATGACCGTGTCATGCAGGAAGAGATCTTTGGTCCGTTTGTCGGATTTGCGACAGCAAAAGACTTCGATCAGGCGATTGAATACGCGAATGCGACGGATTACGGTCTGACGGGTGCAGTAATCACCGGCAGCCGTGAACACATCGAACAGGCGCGCCGTGATTTCCATGTCGGCAACCTGTACTTCAACCGCGGCTGTACTGCAGCAATCGTCGGTTACCAGCCATTTGGCGGGTTCAAAATGTCCGGTACAGATTCCAAAGCCGGCGGACCTGACTACCTGACACTGCATATGCAGGGTAAAACAAGCTCTGAACAGCTTTAATCAGCACTAACAAGATTACAATCAGAACAGCAGGTTTATACCAGCCTGCTGTTTTTTAAGAAAGGGTGTCAATATGACAAAATCACAAGAAATCATTGAACAGACAAACCATTATGGAGCACCGAACTACAATCCACTGCCAATCGTTATTTCCGAAGCTGAAGGCGTATGGGTGCAAGACCCGGAAGGGAATAAATACCTCGATATGCTCAGCGCATATTCAGCGGTAAACCAGGGCCACAGGCATCCAAAAATCATCCAGGCACTAAAAGATCAGGCGGACCGACTTACACTGACTTCCCGTGCATTCCACTCGGATAAACTTGGACCATGGTATGAAAAGATCTGCAGACTTGCAGGCAAAGACATGGCGCTGCCGATGAACACAGGGGCGGAAGCGGTAGAGACTGCAATCAAAGCCGTGCGCCGCTGGGCATATGATGTTAAAGGCATAGAAGACAACAAAGCGGAAATCATCGGGATGAACCAGAATTTCCACGGACGTACTCTGGCTGCGGTATCACTTTCATCCGAGGCGGAATACCGCCGCGGCTACGGACCATTACTCGAAGGATTCAAACTTGTGGACTTCGGTGATATTGAACAGATAAAAGCCCAGATCAATGAAAACACAGCAGCTGTTCTTCTTGAACCGATCCAGGGTGAAGCGGGCATCAACATTCCGCCGGAAGGATTCCTGAAGCAGGTACGTGAACTGTGTGATGAACACAACATTTTATTCGTAGCTGATGAAATCCAGGCGGGCCTCGGCCGTTCCGGCAAACTCTTCGCAACGGACTGGGATAATGTAAAACCGGATGTATATATCCTTGGTAAAGCACTCGGCGGCGGTGTATTCCCGATTTCAGCGGTGCTTGCCGATAAAGAAGTTCTTGGTGTATTCAGCCCGGGTTCCCACGGTTCAACTTTCGGCGGCAACCCGCTTGCATGTGCGGTTTCAGAAGCGGCGCTTGATGTCATGATCGATGAAAATCTGGTGGAGCGCTCAAATGAACTTGGCGAGTACTTTAAAGCGGAACTCAAGAAAATCGACAACCCGGCAATCAAAGAAATCAGAGGGCGCGGCCTGTTCATCGGTGTGGAATTGACTGAATCTGCACGTCCATATTGTGAAGAACTCAAAGAGCTCGGAATCCTGTGTAAAGAAACGCACGAAACTGTGATCCGTTTCGCGCCACCGCTCGTAATTTCTAAAGAAGACCTTGACTGGGCGCTGGAAAAAGTGAAGTCAGTACTGTCCAAATAACGCTTTTAAAAAAGTTTTAATATGATACAATAGTGTTGAAAACAGTTTCATAAAAAGAGGCGGATAAAAAATGTCAGAGAAATCAAATCTTATCACTTCTACACAGGCGATCATTCATGAAGCTTTGGATAAACTTGGCTTTGATGAGGGGATGTATGACCTTGTTAAGGAACCACTGCGTCTATTAACTGTCCGCATCCCGGTGCGTATGGATGACGGATCTGTAAAAGTGTTCACAGGTTACCGTGCACAGCATAACGATGCTGTCGGGCCGACAAAAGGCGGCGTACGCTTCCATCCTGATGTAACTGAGGAGGAAGTAGTCGCACTTTCAATGTGGATGACTTTAAAAGCAGGTATCGTTGACCTGCCATATGGCGGCGGTAAAGGCGGTATTGTTTGTGACCCTCGTGAGATGAGTATTGAAGAAGTTGAACGTTTGAGTCGTGGTTATGTCCGCGCAATCTCCCAGATTGTTGGGCCGGCAAAAGACATTCCGGCACCGGATGTATTCACGAACTCCCAGATCATGGCGTGGATGATGGATGAGTACAGCATGATTGACGAATTTAACTCTCCGGGATTCATTACAGGTAAACCACTCGTATTGGGCGGTTCACAGGGACGTGACCGTGCAACAGCAATGGGTGTTGTACTGTGCCTTGAACAGGCGATGGAAAAACGCGATATGAAGATGGAAGACGTTCGCATCGTAATCCAGGGATTCGGTAACGCAGGAAGCTTCCTGTCCAAGCTTCTTTCAGACAAAGGAGCCAAAATCGTCGGCATTTCAGATGCCAATGGTGCGCTGCACGATCCTGATGGGTTGGACATCGATTACTTACTTGACCGTCGCGACAGCTTTGGTATGGTTACAAACCTGTTCGATGAAGTCCTGTCGAATCAGGAACTATTTGAAATCGACTGTGATATTCTGATTCCGGCGGCAATCGCCAACCAGATTACAGAAGAAAATGCAAATGACATCAAAGCAGATATCATTTGTGAAGCGGCAAACGGACCGACTACGAAAGAAGCGACAAAAATCCTCACTGACAACGGTAAACTTATTGTTCCGGACGTACTTGCGTCTGCAGGCGGGGTGACAGTGTCCTACTTCGAGTGGGTACAGAATAATCAGGGCTACTATTGGGATGAGGATGAAGTGAACGAAAAACTTGAGCTTAAACTCAGAAAAGCCTTCAATGAAATCTACGATCTGCATGAAAAGCGTCATATCGACATGCGCCTTGCAGCATATATCGTAGGAATCAAACGCACAGCCGAGGCAGCAAGGTACAGAGGCTGGGCATAGGTTTAAGAGCTGATTTGAATTTACAGACCCGGGAATCCGATGGATTTTCGGGTCTTTTTGAAGTTTCATGTACCGGGCGATCATTGAAAGACTGTTTAAATGACCGTCAGTCTCAATGTGGCTTCACCGAGGTGTATGTTAAAGCGCCGGTGTACGTTTTTCTTGCATTATGCGAACTTTTGTATTATTATAAATATTTAAATTGATAGAATTATTTCATAATATAAAGGGGACGATGGAATGCATATCTCTCCGCCTTAAACGGTTTGGGAGAGGATTTTTATATTTGTGGATTTATAGTATAAATATACATATTAACAGTGTATTTACATTACTGTTCCGATTCAAACAACAGAAATCTTATTAACAGGTGGTAAAAAATATGGGGAAATCTTCTAATCTTATTACATCAACACAATCGGTGATTCATGAAGCATTGGATATGCTTGGGTTCGATGAAGGCATGTATGACTTGATCAAAGAACCTGAAAGACTTTTGAAAGTGCGTATTCCAGTACGTATGGATGATGGTTCTGTAAATGTATTTACAGGCTTTCGTGCGCAGCACAGTGACGCTGCAGGTCCGACTAAAGGAGGAATCCGTTTCCATCCGGACGTGACGGAAGAGGAAGTGATTGCACTTTCCATGTGGATGACTTTAAAAGCAGGTATTGTCGGTCTGCCATACGGCGGCGGCAAGGGGGGAGTCATCTGCAACCCCAAGGAATTGAGTAAACAGGAATTGGAAGGTGTCTCCCGCGGGTATGTCAGAGCGGTATCTCAGATTGTCGGTCCGGCGAAGGATATTCCGGCACCCGATGTATATACAGATGCACAGGTGATGGCATGGATGATGGACGAGTACAGTGTGAAGCATTCTGATAATGCGTTCGAGTTCATTACAGGCAAGCCGATTGCATTGGGCGGCTCCCAGGGCCGTAATACAGCGACTGCCATGGGTGCGGTGATCGTTATTGAACAGGCCATGGAAAAACGCGGCATCAAAATTGAAGACGCCCGTGTAGTTGTACAGGGATTCGGCAACGCAGGCAGCTTCATCTCTAAAATTCTATATGACAAGGGTGCGAAAATTGTAGGGATATCCAGATCTACACGCGGCCTCTACCATCCGGACGGCATCGACATCGACTATGTGATCGAGAATAAGGATAAGGTGGACGTTGCCGAGGAACTCGGACTTGAAGTTCTGTCGAACGAAGGATTGCTTGAAATTGATTGTGATATTCTGGTGCCGGCCGCGATTGCGAACCAGATAACAGAAGAGAATGCCGAACGTATCAAAGCGGAAATCATCTGTGAAGCGGCAAACGGTCCGACAACTCAGGAGGCAACAAGGATCCTCACTGAAAATGGCAAACTGATCATACCTGACGTGCTGGCATCCGCCGGCGGGGTAACAGTGTCATACTTCGAATGGGTGCAGAACAAGCAGGGGTATTACTGGAATGATGAAGAAGTTCATGAACTGCTCGTAAGGAAGATGAGCGAGTCATTTGATGAAGTGTATAAGGTCCATGAAAACCGTCAGGTGGATATGCGTCTGGCCTCCTATGTAGTCGGAATCAAACGTACTGCCGAAGCGATCAGATACCGCAATTGGGCATAGAGTAGTTCAATTATTCTGAAAAAGATTTTAATTAAAGGTTGCAATATTGTTTTCAGTGTATTAATATAGGATTCAATCATTTAAATAACATTGATTAAGGAAGAGAAGTAGCGATTTCTGAATGTTACAGAGAGCCGGTGGATGGTGTGAACCGGTACAGTGAATTTGTGAATGGACTTCCTGCGAACCAGAAGCTGAAATTATTTTAAGATTAAGCTCTGGCGTGTGTCCTGCGTTATCGGGATATTGCAGTTCATAATTTTTTGTCTGCAGCCAGAGTGGATCGGTTTAAACCCGGTCAATAAAGGTGGTACCACGGCTCCCCGTCCTTTTATAGTGATAGGGGAGCCTTTTTGTATTCATTTAGCAGCCGCGCAAAATTCAATAGTTTCGTATTTCAGAACAAGTAGGATAAAGATGGTATGGCACAGAGAGTCGGGATGGTGGAAACCGATGCATGCATCTTATCTGAATGGGCCTGAATCATAATACGGATGTATGTCGTACATTACACGAATGAGAGAATGCTGTATGCACTTTACAGCATTAACACGAGGTGGCACCGCGGTGATATCGTCCTCCACAGACAATCAGTCTGTGGAGGATTTTTTAATTTGAAGGGAGAAATGAACAATGAACACAAATCAGGCAGTTAAATTACCGGTGGAACAAAGAAGCTTGCGCACACATCTGATAAAGTTATCCGAAAGAAAAAATCTCGCATTCGGGGAAATGGCCGAAGCGGTGGAAATTATACTGAACGATTCCGTGAGTGATTCTGAAATCGCAGCATTTCTGATGGCGCTGAAAGCAAAAGGCGAAACAGTCGATGAAATCGCAGCGCTTGTCGAAGTGCTGAGAGAGAATGCAATGCCGATCAGGCGCACGATGACAAATGTAATGGATAACTGCGGTACAGGCGGCGACGGTTCCCACAGCTTCAACATTTCAACAACATCAGCGTTCGTCCTTGCAGGTGCTGGTGTGACAGTGGCAAAACACGGTAATAAAAGCGTAACGAGCAAGACGGGAAGCTCGGATGTGCTGTCCGAGCTCGGCATCTCGCTTGATTTCGGCTCTGATGATACGGATCTGATGCTTCAGGAAAACAACATTGCATTTCTTTTTGCACCGCACGTGCACCCGAAATTAAAACAGATCATGAAAGTCAGACAGGATCTGAAAGTGCCGACGATCTTCAACCTCATCGGCCCGCTCATCAATCCGGTGGAGCTGGATCATCAGTTCCTGGGGATTTATTCCAGAGAGCAGCTCGTAATGATGGCAACAGTGCTTAAGCGCCTGGGCAGAAAGCGGGCGGTGGTCATAAACGGCGCCGGCTTCATGGATGAAGCATCACTGGCCGGTGAAAACCATATTGCACTGCTTGAAAACGGCGCAATTTACGAACAGAAATTCACACCGGAATCCGTCGGCCTCAGAACATACCCGCTGGAAGAGATCGTCGGCGGCGACAGCAAGGAAAACGCGGAGATATTGAAAAATGTGCTTGAAGGCAATGCGACACCGGCACAAAGGGATACAGTCCTCCTTAATGCAGGTCTCGGCATGTATGCAGCGGGTATGGCAGACTCGATAGAACGCGGCATCGAGCTGGCGAAAGAAAGCCTTGAGACAGGCAATGCACTCGCGAAACTTAAAAACATGATCAAATATTCCAATGAGAGAGTGATATAGATGGCAACGATTTTAGATGACATCATCGACCAGAAGAAAAAGGAATTAAATGATTTACCGTCTGAACCGGTGACGCAGGACAGACAGCCTGTGTCGCTGCTTGAACGGCTGAAGGCGTCTGAAACGATGGCGGTCATAGCCGAAGTGAAACGGTCTTCCCCGTCAAAGGGGGACATCAACCAGGGAGTCAATCCTGCAGAACAGGCAGCGAAATACACGGCAGGCGGGGCGGATACCATTTCAGTCCTCACGGATCAAAAATTCTTCTCGGGGAGCATGGAAGATTTGAAATCCGTGAAGCAGACGGTGGATGTTCCGGTGCTGAATAAAGATTTCATCATCGACGAAAGGCAGATCAACACTGCCTACAGATATGGCGCGGATGTCATTTTGCTCATCGTTGCCGCACTAAGTGACACGCAGTTGGAAAGGCTGTACACACATGCGAAATCGCTGGACCTCGATGTTTTGGTCGAGATACATGATGAGGCTGAGATGGAGCGCGCGCTTAAAATAAAGCCTGAAATCATCGGCATCAACAACCGTGATTTGAAAACGTTCACCGTTGATATTGCGAACACGGAAAACATTCTTAAAAAGTATGGGACCAAAGAGGCGGTATTCATTGCCGAGAGCGGCATCAAAACGGCTGATGATGCCCTGAGGATGAAAAATGCGGGTGCAAAAGCACTGCTCGTCGGTGAAACACTGATGATGGCAGAAGATCCGGCGGAGAAAATCGACGCGCTCAAGGTGGTGTTGTAGATGAAGGTGAAAATCTGCGGTGCACAGACGGTGGAAGCGGCAAAAGCGATAGAAGATGCCGGTGCTGACATGATCGGGTTTTTATTCGCAGAAAGCAAGCGCCGGGTGACGGCGGAACAGGCGGAAGAAATCGCAGCGGTGCTCGCGCCGGGCATTAAAAAGGTCGGAGTGTTCGTCAACGCCGCGAAAGAGGAGATAGACCGTACCGTAAAGCGTGTCGGGCTGGATTATGTACAGCTCCACGGAGATGAAGATGCGGCGTTCGCCGAGTCGATTGATGCGAAGATCATTAAAGTCTTCCCGAACGATTCATCGCATACATTCAAAGAAATGTTCCAGTTCCCCGCGGATTTCATTCTCATCGACAGCGGTACGAAAAATGCACGCGGCGGCACAGGGCAAACGTTCGACTGGTCTAACCTGGACGATGAAAATATAGAAAAAGACAGATTGATCCTTGCCGGCGGATTGAATCAGGACAATGTGGAAGCGGCATACAGTGAAGTCGGCCCGTATGCGATCGACCTGTCAAGCGGCGCAGAAACAGAAGGCGTGAAGGATCCGGAAAAAATCGAAGCGGTCATGCAGAAAATTAAAGGAGTGGTGAATGATGGAGAGAACATACAAGCAGCCAGATAAAATGGGCAAATACGGGGAATTTGGTGGAAGGTACGTGCCGGAAACACTCATGAATGCAGTGAAGGAACTGGAAGCGGCATACAATGAAGCGAAAAATGATCAGGAGTTTCAGGCTGAACTGGATTCCTATTTGAAAAATTATGTCGGACGGGAAACGCCGTTATACCTGGCAGAAAATCTGACCGAACAATGCGGCGGAGCAAAAATCTATCTCAAACGCGAAGATTTGAACCACACAGGTGCACATAAAATCAACAACACCGTCGGTCAGGCGCTGCTTGCAAAACGCATGGGGAAAGAAAAAGTCGTTGCTGAAACGGGGGCCGGCCAGCATGGTGTGGCGACCGCAACTGTATGTGCGCTGCTCGGACTCGAATGCGTCGTATTCATGGGGAAAGAGGATGTCAGACGCCAGGAGCTGAACGTATTCCGCATGGAACTGCTCGGTGCGGAAGTGGTGAGTGTGGACCAGGGCCGCGGCACACTGAAAGATGCAGTGAACGAGGCACTGCGCTACTGGGTCGCAAATGTCGAAGATACCCATTACATTTTAGGTTCGGCGCTCGGACCGCATCCGTTCCCGCAAATTGTACGTGACCTCCAGTCCGTCATCGGCAAAGAGACGAAGCAGCAGCTGATCGACAAGGAAGGCAGACTGCCGGATGCGATAGTGGCATGCATCGGCGGCGGCAGCAATGCAATCGGCATGTTCCATCCGTTCGTAGATGATGCATCCGTAAAAATGGTCGGTGTCGAAGCGTCGGGCAAGGGCATCGATACAAAGGAGCATGCGTCCTCGCTTAACAACGGCCACGTCGGTGTTCTGCACGGTGCGAAGATGCATCTGCTGCAGGATGATGCAGGGCAGATCCAGGAAGCCTATTCCATCTCGGCAGGGCTGGACTATCCGGGAATCGGACCGGAACACAGCCATCTGAAAGAAATCGGGCGTGCAGAATACGCCTATATCAGTGACGACGAAGCGGTGGAAGCCTTCCAGGTCCTTTCGCAGACTGAAGGCATCATCCCGGCGCTCGAGAGTGCGCACGCGGTGGCGCACACAATGAAGATGGCACCGACGATGGACAAGGACGAAATCATAGTCATCTGTCTGTCGGGCAGAGGGGACAAGGACGTACACGAAATCAAAGAACGACTGAGAGGGGATGCATCCGATGAGTAAATTTATAATTGAAGACAAGTTCAGTGAACTGAAAGAGAAAGACGAAAAAGCGTTCATCGCCTATATCATGGCAGGCGACGGCGGATTATCCGAACTTAAAAACCAGATACTGACTCTGGAAGCCTCCGGCGTCTCCATCGTCGAACTCGGCATTCCGTTTTCAGATCCGGTGGCAGACGGCCCGGCAATCCAGGCGGCAGGCCAGCGTGCCCTCCGTCATGGTGTGACACTGGAAGCGGTACTCGAAAAGCTCGTGGAAATAAAGACCGAAATCAGCATTCCGGTCGTCATCATGTCCTATGCCAATCCGATACTGCGTCTCGGTCCGGATAAATTTGCCGGCCTTGCACATGAAGCGGGCGTATCCGGTGTCATCATCCCGGATGTCCCTTTGGAGCAGGAAAGTGAATTCGGTGCACCGCTTGCCAAGTATGACATCGCAAATATCA
This sequence comes from Salinicoccus sp. HZC-1, assembly GCF_046736035.1. Lineage (GTDB taxonomy): Bacteria > Bacillota > Bacilli > Staphylococcales > Salinicoccaceae > Salinicoccus. The sequence continues at coordinate 549,639 of NZ_CP177130.1, forward strand.
GATTCGTCACACTGACGAGCAGCGAAGAACGGATCAGGGAAGTGACGGAAGAAGCGGAAGGGTTCGTCTACGCCGTCACGGTAAATGGAACGACGGGAGTAAGGGAAGGATTCGATCAATCCCTGTATGACCATCTGGAACGCATCACGAAAGTCAGCAATGCCCCTGTCTGTGCAGGATTCGGCATCAGCACCCGGGACCAGGCGGAAAAGGTGGGCGCATCCTGCGATGGTGTCATCGTCGGCAGCCGCATCGTCAACCTGCTGCATGAAGGGAAACCGGAAGAAATAAAGGAAATAGTGCCCCAAAAGAGTCATCTGAACACTTAAACGTCAAAAATATTTGATTAGTCATGTACTTTTTAACTACAATGAGGAGGATAGATAAACTATTTGGAGGATGCTATGACACATATCAAATTTGATTATAGTAACGTTTCAACATTTTTAAATGAAGAGGAATTAAAAAATCTGGAGCCGTTCATTTCAAGTGGGCATTCACTCATCCACAACGGCACAGGCGCAGGCAGTGACTTCCTGGGCTGGGTGCGGCTCCCTGAAAACTACGACAGGGAAGAATTCTCCCGCATCCGTGCTTCGGCCGGGAAAATCAGAAAAGACTCGGACGTACTCGTCGTCATCGGTATCGGCGGATCTTACCTGGGTGCAAAAGCGGCGATTGAGATGATGTCCCCGACATTCGGAACGAATGGCCCGGAAATCATTTTCGCCGGTCATCAGCTCTCCAGCCATTATATGAATGAGCTGAAAGATTATTTGAAGGACAAGGATTTCTCAATCAACGTCATCAGCAAATCCGGCACGACAACAGAACCGGCAATCGCGTTCCGCGTATTCAAAAAAATGCTGGAAGAAAAGTATGATAATGCCGCGGACCGCATCTATGTCACGACAGACAGCGAAAAAGGGGCCCTCAACACACTCGGCAATGAACAGGGATATGAAATGTTCGTCGTTCCGGATGATGTGGGCGGACGTTATTCAGTACTGACTGCCGTGGGCCTGCTGCCGATCGCCGCTGCAGGCATCGACATCAGCCAGATGATGGAAGGGGCGGCCGGAGCCATGGATGATCTGGCGGCTGAAAAACTTGAAGAGAATCCGGCGTATCAATATGCAGCCGTGCGCAATGCGCTCCTGGCGAAAGGGTACGATGTTGAAATGCTTGTGAACTACGACGAACGCCTTAAGTATTTCGGCGAGTGGTGGAAACAGCTCTTCGGTGAAAGTGAAGGGAAAGACAACAAGGGCATCCTGCCGCACAGTGCGAACTTTACAACAGATCTGCACTCTCTCGGCCAGTATATCCAGGACGGCAAAAGAATGCTGATGGAAACGGTCATCGATGTAGAAACGCCGCTGTCCGACCTCACAATCGAAGAAGAAGATGCGGATCTGGACGGCCTCAACTACCTTGCAGGCACGACAGTCGATGAAGTCAATCATAAGGCGATGACGGGGACAGTGCTCGCCCATGTTGACGGCGGCGTGCCGAACATGATCGTACGCATTCCAAGCTTAGATGCCTACACATTCGGCTATATGGTGTACTACTTCGAAATCGCATGTGCGATGAGCGGTTATCTCCTCGGTGTAAACCCGTTCAACCAGCCGGGTGTGGAAGCATATAAGCAAAATATGTTCGCACTTCTTGGTAAATCAGGATATGAAGATTTACGGAAGCAATTAACTGACAGATTGAACTAAAAATTGTATAATTGTATAGAACTGCAGGCTATATTACAAAGTAATATAGCCTTTCTTAAATAGGACGGGGTTATGAATTTGGAAACAATACTCAAAAAACTGATGACACAGGAAGGGCTTGAACAACTGTTTTCAGAGGTCGAACAACTCGGTATCATCGTGGGATTCCTGCTTGTACTCATGGAATCTTTTTTACCGTTTCTGCCGCTGTTCGTCATTGTCGTAGTCAATATCAATGCGTATGGATTCATACTGGGTTCCATATCAAGCTATTCCGGTACAGTGCTCGGAAGCTATCTGGTATTCCTGTTCGTACGGTATTTCTTCAGAAAGCCGGCGCAAAAATATATCAGGAAGCATAAACGACTGTCACAGCTGCTCGATTTCATCGACAGGAGAGGTTTTGTATTTTTATTCGTGCTGCTGGCACTGCCATTTACGCCGACATCCGTGATAAATGTTATTGCGGCTTTATCGAACCTTAAAAAAGTCGTATACTTATATATATTACTTGCAGCAAAAGCGATCATGATTTTGACGATGTCTCTCGTTGGATACGATGTCACATCATTCTTTAATTCACCGTTGCGCTTAACACTGTCAATCGCAGGTCTGGTGCTCGTTTACTTCTTTTCGAAATGGTATCAGAAATACATCAATAGAAAAATGGATAAATAGAGGTGTGGCATTATGAAAAAAGAGATAAAAGAATGGCTGGTTGCGATTATAGTCGCAGTTGTGCTGATTACAATCATCAGATCATTCCTGTTTGTATCGTTCACGGTGGACGGCCTCAGCATGGACCCGACGCTTGAAGACGGGGACAAAGTGGTGGTCAACAAATTCATGGACAGCTTTACGGAGTATGAGACCGGCGATGTGATCGTCTTTAATTCCGAAAAGGGACCGGCATATGTAAAAAGGGTGATCGGTACACCGGGGGATACGGTCCGTATGGAAGACAAGCAGGTCTATGTAAACGGCGAGCCGCTCGAGCAGGATTATGTAACACATACGGAAGATTCATACATGGACAATTTCACACTGGCGGATATGGGCGTTGAAGGGGACACCATCCCCGAAGGGACACTTCTCGTCCTCGGGGATAACCGCCCGGTGAGCCGGGACAGCCGCGATTTCGGGCTTGTCGATCAGTCGGAAGTCATCGGAGAAGTACAGCTTCGTTTCTGGCCGCTGAATGACATATCTGTTAATTTTGACTAATTGAAAAAGGCACCCCTCAGACGGGTGTCTTTTGTCTACTCTGAAGGAGTGTAAATAATGGCGATAAAAATTTGGACCGGAGTAAGCGGAACCGGTAAGACGCGTCAGATGTTTGATGATATCCAGGCCGAAACGAAAGATCATCCGCTCGGTTCGAGCATATATATCATCACACCGACACAGAATACTTTAAGGTACGAAAATATCATTACGAATCCGAACAGTGAAGACGGCAGTATCGGCAGCCTGCGTACAGCCGTATTCAGTTTTGCACGGTTCATGTGGCATGTCTTCAACGAAACCGGCCATTCGACGCGTGACGCATTATCAGAGAGCGGACACATCATGCTGCTCCATAAGATGATGACTGAGATGAAGGATGAGCTGTCATTTTATAAAGATAGCTCACAATACATAAAGTTCTCGGGCAAGGTGCTCGATATGCTGAAAGAATTCAATGCATACCGGGTGAAACCTGAAGATTTGACGCGCGTGGACGGCGGGGCCGGCCGCATGCAGGATAAATTCAGCGACCTGCATCTCATTTACGATGAATGGATCGACCGTTCGGCCGCGCTGCAGATTGAAGATCTGAACCTGACGGATCAGTTCATCGATCTCATCTATTCCGGTGAGACCATCCGTTCTCTCGAGGATGCGGTAATTTATATAGACGGTTTCCACAACTTCACGGAAATTGAATATGCCCTTATACAGGCAGTTTCCACCCGGGTAAAAGAAATTAACATACTGCTGACGCATGAAGGGACCAATAAGGAACTCTTCAGGAAAACGGATGCGGTCATTGAAAAACTCAGGTTTTACGTCGGTGATCACAATCTGTCCTTTTTACATTTCGGACAGGACTTCAGACGGTCTGATAGAAAAGGGCTCATCCAGATCGAGGAGCATTTTGCCGGGCAGACACAGATGTATGACTACGACGGGGTGACGATCACGGAAGCACCGAACGTCCTGGAGGAAATCACTGAAGTGGCGCGGGAAATAGAGCGGCTGGTCTTCGAAGGGAAAGCCTACTACAATGACATCGGTATTCTGTACCGGGACCTGTCCTATGAACCGATAATCAAATCGGTGTTCAGGAGATTCGAAATTTCGTATCACATCGATAAGAAGGTACAGATGTATTCCCATCCTTTCATCCAGTTCGTGATGGCACTGCTCGACTGCTACACGAAAAATTATGAGTTCAATGCATTTATGAACGTATTGAAGACAGGATACCTGTGCGAATCCTCCGACCGGGAGTATATCGACCAGCTGGAAAACTTCGCCCTTGAGCGCGGCCTCAGCGGTTCTGCGCTGTTTGATGACGATAAGTTCCGCTATATCACGGTGCCGGATGAAAACGGTGCGCTCCGTCTCGTGGATAAAAGCGAGACGTATCAGGATATGATCGATTTTAAGAATAAAGTGCTCGCGCGCCTCGAGGTGCTGTTCGCCGAGTTCAGGACAGAACGTACCGTCCGGGACTACATCGGCCTCATCTATGATTTCCTGATGGCTGAAGGCATCGTGGACAAGATAACGGAAGAGATGGTCGGGCAGGACGAAAACGACCAGATACAGGCACGGGATGAAACGGAACAGGCATACAACATGTTCATCCGTCTGCTCGATGATGCCTATATCGTATATGATGACGAGAAAGTCATGTTCTCCATATTTTATGAAGCGTTCATGGACGGGCTTAAAAATGCGGAGTTCAGCCTGCTGCCGTCCACAATCGACCAGGTAATGGTGGGGTCGCTCGATTTGTCCAAAGTGGAAAACAAGAAATACATCTTCCTGATCGGGGTGAACCGGGATGTGCTGCCGCGCGAAACGAGAAACAGCGATATTATTTCCGATGAGGAAAAAGCGCTGTTCGAACGGGCGGATATTGAACTGTCGCCAAGTTCAAAAACACTGGCGCAGGATGAACGGTTCGTATTCTACCTGGCCATCACCCGGGCGACCGAAGGACTGTATCTCAGCTGGTCTGTCACACTGCCTTCCGGTGATGTTACAAAAAGAAGCCCGTTTTTGGATGAAGTGATTCCGGAGCATCCGGAGCATGTGAGAAATTATGAATACAGGCGGGTCAGCGAGTACAGCCGCTTCAACCCGGAACGGCTGATTTCCTCGGCGCGGAGCATGGAACCGCTGCTGCACCTGAAAATGCGGGAAATGATGACTTCTCCGGTGGATGCGCCGCAGGACTTTTTAAAGCTGCCGGAGTACAGGCCGTGGGTGGAAACATTCCAGATGCTGATGAAAGAGAGCTGGCATGATATCTACCCGAGGCTCCGCCGCAATCTGACGTACGATAACAAAGCGGACCCGCTTTCTGAAGAAGCGGCACAGGCACTTTACGGCAAAGAGATGAATGCGAGTGTGTCCCGTTTTGAAACATTCCACAGGTGCCAGTTCCAGCATTTCAGTGCATACGGATTAAAACTCAAAGTCAGAAAGCCATATCAGGTGGCGCCGCTTGAACTCGGTAACCTGTACCACGAAGTGCTTTATGATGTGGTGACGAAACTCGATTACACACTGCTCCACGATGAAGAGACGATCAAATCCCAGGTGGCTGATTCGATTGAACGGTTCGCCCAGGCCATCCAGTTCGGTATTTTCGAACACACCGGATACTACCAGTCCCTCAAATCGAGGGCGCAGGATGCGATTGTGCGTCTGCTGCTGTTCATGCAGGATATCGAAACTCTAGGCGAATATAAAATCGCAGATGTCGAGCTGTCATTCGGTTTTACAGGCAGTCCGCTCGATGAAGTGGCGCTGACGAGCGATGACGGCCATACGATCCACCTGAGAGGGAAGATCGACCGCGTGGATATGTATGAAACGGCGGACGGGGCATATGTAAACCTGATCGATTACAAGTCGAGCAGCCGGTCCATTTCAAAGGCCGGAATCCTGAACGGGCTCGAACTGCAGATGATGACATATATGTATGTACTGATGCAGAAAGGGCCGGAGTACTTCGGGAAGGAAAAAATCAGACCCAACAGCATGCTGTTCTTCCCGGTCCGGGACCCGCTCATCTCGCTCGACGGCGAGGAGTCCCTGGAAAAAGCGGAACTGGAACAGAAGAAACGGATGCGTCCGGACGGTGCATTCATCAATGAAAACACCGGATACGATACGATGATCGACGAAACATCCATCGGCATTACAGGCATGCTGTCAAAACTGGATGAGTACCGGGAATACAGTGCGTACTATCCGATTTCAGTGACGAAAACGGGCAAGATCAATGCAATGACCAAAAACAGATACTACAGTCCGGAACTGTTCGGACATTATGCGGAACATATCCTGTCAATGTACAGACGGGCCACGGACCGGATCTACAACGGGGAAGTGCTGGCCTCGCCGATCGCTCTGGATGCATCGAATACGCGGCTCGCATGTGAAATGTGCGACTTCAAGTCGGCATGCCAGATCGACCCGCTGATGAACCGGCAGGACATCAGGATGAATGAAGTGGATGATGAAACGATAGAGGCGTTTGAAAGCGAGGTGGCAGACAATGGTCCAATGGACTGAAAAACAACTGGAAGCGATTGAATATGAAGGGTCCGACGTACTCGTTGCAGCGGCGGCGGGAAGCGGGAAGACAACAGTGCTTGTTGAACGCATCATCCGTAAGATACTGGATGAGAAGTACTCCATCGATGAAATACTCGTTGCGACATTTACGAATATGAGTGCCCGCGATATGAAGGACAAGATCGAAAAGGCGCTGAGGAAAGCCTTCCTCGAAAAAAGGGACCCGAGGATTTATGAAGAGACGCTGAAGCTGAAGGAAGCACACATCTCAACACTGCACAGCTTCTGCCTCTATCTGATCCAGATGCATTACAACACAATCGGTCTGTCGCCGGATATGCGGACGCTCGGGGACATAGAGACGAAAATCCGTCTGGAGACGGTGATTTCAAACGTCCTCGAATCCTACTATAAGAAGCCGGACGATGATTTCCATGCGCTCTCGACCATGCTTTCGACGGACAAGAGCAACGACGGGCTGCTCAATACGATACGCGACCTTTACTACACGGCCGTGGCAAGTCCGGACCCTTATGAATTTCTGGAGCGGAACCGGGACCAGTATATCGATGTCGACCGCCTGGAGGGGATCCTAAGCGACCATAATCATAATATAAAGCTTAAACTGGATGCCCTGCTGACCGATCTGACGCTGCTCAGAACACATTATCGGACAGTGACCCATGAATCGGTCAAGGAAAACCAGGTGCTGGATGCCTTCGATTCGCTGGAAGCGGTCATTATGACGGTCGAGCGTGCAACAGGGGACATGATGGCAGGGCGTCCGTTGGAGCTGCCCGCTTTCGGATTGAAAGACGGCCGCTCCGCCTTCATCAAAAACATCGCGGACCCGGATGAAAAAGCGGCGCTTCTTGCTGTACAAAAACGGGTGCGCGACCGCTATAACGATATCCGGAATGCACCGGTATACGACCTGGACCGGGTGAAGCGTGAACTCGCGCCCATGAACGGCTACAGCAATACCCTTGTCGATATCGGCATGGAAGTGATCGAGCGGTTCAGGCAGCAGAAACGGGCCAGAAATGAAATGGACTTCTCGGATTACGAGCACTATGCACTGTCGATCCTCGAGTCCGGGGACGGCGCGGTCAAAGAACGCTACCGCCGTCAGTTCAAGGAAATCATGATCGATGAATACCAGGATATCAACCGGGTGCAGGAAGCCATTATCCAGGCGCTTAAAACCGGAGGGGAAGCGGACGGCAACCTGTTCATGGTGGGGGACGTGAAACAATCCATCTACAAGTTCCGTCAGGCCGACCCGTCTTTATTCATCACCAAATCAGAACGGTTCAGAACCCCGGGCAGCGGCCGGCTGATCAGCCTGAACCATAACTTCCGCTCCCGCGGGGAAGTGCTGGCACTGACCAATACCGTATTCGAAAAGATCATGGACAAGGAAGTCGGGGAGATTTCCTATGATGAAACACACAGGCTCGTCCAGGGGAATTACCTCGATGCACCGCCGCTTGCTTCGGAATGCCATATTATCGAAAATAAATCCGAACAGGGCGGGGATGTGGAAATCCGCCACATTATCGATGTGGTCAAGGATCTCGCCGCGAAAGGGGTATCCTACCGGGATATCGTCATCCTTACGAGGAATACGCGGGATAATGAATCCTACCGTAAACTCCTGAGTGGCGCGGACCTGCCGGTATTCGTAAACAACCGTTCGGGATATCTGGATACGCTTGAGATCAGGACGATGATCAGCATCCTGTCCGTCATCGACAACCCGCTGCAGGATGATCACCTGGTCGGAATGATGCGGCTGCCGATGTTCGATTTCTCGGAAGATGAAATCGCCCGGATCCGGGCGGCATCAAAGTCGGACTATATGTTTGAAGCACTGGTCCAATACGAGGGTGCGGCAGTGGTCATGAAGAAAATCGATGCGTTCCGGTCTGCGCTGGACACACTTCAGGAGTATGCGAGATACATGAGTGTGCCTGAACTGATCGATGAAATTTATCTCGAGTTCAGCATTCTGGAATACTTCGCGGGGTTAAGGGGCGGCGTGTCCAGACGTGCCAACCTGAACGGCTTCATAGAAAAAGCGCGTGAATTCGAGACGATGTCACACCTATCCCTCTATGAATTCATCACATATATCCACCGGATGATCGATGACGGACAGGATTTTGGTGAAGAGAATACGGTGTCACCGGATGATGACACATTGAGGGTCATGACGATCCACGCTTCAAAAGGGCTGGAATTCAATTATGTCATCTATGCCGGATTATACCGCCAGCTGAACATGATGGATGTATCGAAAAAAGTGAGTGTGCACCCGGAAGAAGGGATCGCATTCAAACAGTTTATACCGGAACAGCTTGCGGTGCTTCCGAGCATCCATTCTGAAGTGGCGAAGAAAATGATATTGAGGGAACTGATCAGCGAAGAAATGCGCCTCGTGTATGTGGCAATGACCCGTGCGATCGATAAGCTCATCATGCCGCTGGTCTACAATGGTGAGTACAAAGAGAAATATGCTTACGAACCGGGCATCATCAATGCGGATGACAGACTGTCCATACGCACGATCCAGGATCTTGTCGCACCGATTTTCATCAATGAACATATGGATTTTCTGGCGGTTGAGCACATCGAGCCGTATGAGGCGCAGGCGCCTGATTATAAACGGTTCGCATCCCTCGATGATCTGGAATCACTGAAGGTTCCCGACAACACCTTGCTGAAGGACCGGCTGTTCTATAAATATCCGCATCAGGTGCAGACGCGCACGGTCTTCAAGGAATCCGTTACGGAAATCAAGCGCAGGAATGAAACGCCGCCCGACGACAGTGCCATCATCCGGCATGACCGGACGCCGAATCTGAGATTGCCGAACTTCCGTAATGAAACGCTCGATGCACCGATTTTCGGTACGATGATGCACCAGATGATGATGTATGTCATGAACCGCTACGGTGAAATCCGGATGCTTGATGCCGGATCGAGGGAGACGTATGTGGAAAATCTGGTCGCCGAGCATACGGTGGAAGATATGCTCATTACAGATATGCACAGAGCGAAAATGATCGAAAACATCCACCGCTTTCTAAATGATGCAGCGATGACCGATCTGCTCCAAAGCCAGAAATCGATCCATACGGAAATACCATTCATCATGAACCAGAAAGCCATCGGCTACTCGGCATTCAATGACCAGATGGTGCAGGGGATCATGGATGCCCTGCTTGAGATGGAAGACGGATACGTCATCATCGACTACAAGACGGACAGAGTATCGCATACCGGTCTGACGGAAGCGGATCTGGTGAACAGATATCGGACACAGATGGATATTTACAGGCGTTCTGCAATGCAGGCACTCGGGAAAGATGTTAGTGTGTATCTATATTTCTTTGACTATGGAGCGATTAAAATTGAAAACTGAAGCGGGTAACATCAAATTTGCTCTGGGCATCGCATTTTTCCCGGTACTCCTGATGAATGGCCTGTACTATATGATGCCCTTTGATGCAGTGAATGTATATGAATACTTAGGCGGGAATGAACTGATGTCCTACCAGCTGCTCAATATATTCACAGGCGGTGCGGTGTTGCCACTCATTGCACTGTTGGCGGGATACATGCTGAACCATTACAGGGATTACGGGATTCCAAATCTGGCGAAAATACTGCTGTCCGTGCTCGCAATCGGGGTGCTGCAGGCAATATTCATCTTCGCCTTCGACTTTTTGGCGGGACTTGCGTTAATGGCGCTCGCCGGGGTTTTATTCCTGAAGACAAAATGGTATATCCCGTTGATTTCAGCAGTCGTCCTGTCCGGCTTTCACATGATCGTGAATGTGCTGCCGAGCTTTTTTGAAAGTATCGGCTCGCCGAGGGATAAAGTATACTCGGCCGTCCAGACGGTGAATGAATATACAAGCATATATACGAGCAGCGACTACTTTGCGATGATCAGCCAGAACATCGAAATCTTCTCCCATAATATCACCGGCGGCATGTACGCCTCCGTATTTACGGTGCTGCCCTGGATACTGCTGGGAATCGCTCTCGGCAAATTGAATATTGCGCGGCTGCTGCGTATGAATCATATACTTGCGGTCGCACTGTTCATCACCCTGGCAGGCGGCGGCCTGGCGCTTAAGATGATCCAGGTCGTAATGGTGGGCACTTACAGCGGCACACTGATCGCGGAAAATTTCGGCGGGCCGGTGCTGGCGCTCGGCTACTTCATCCTGCTGGTGTTCGCATGGGATGTCATCCCCGGGCGTGCGGGGGATTTATTCATACCGCTCGGCGAAAGCAGCCTGACGATGTATATCCTTTCCAATATCATTTTGATATTTGTATTCTATGGTGTAGGGTTCAGGGCATACGGGGAAGTGAGTATCGCGACGATGGCGGGGCTTATGCTCGTATTGTACATCGTCCTGCTGATCACGGCGATTTTACTCAAAAAGTTCAAAATCAGCGGAATAGAATCCCTGTTTACGAATAATTCAGATAAATTGGAGAAAAAATGACAGGTTGTCTGTTATAATGGACAAAACAACAAAAGGAGCGTATTCCATGAAATTTTTAACATTTGACTACGGGAATCAAAATTACTATGGGGTTAAAGTAAAGCGTGAAGAGAGTGCATGGATATTACCGAAATTATTTGAGGACTTCGGGGATTTGGAGAACTATCCAAAGACATTGCTCGAAGGGATTTCAACATATCACACTCTTGATTTCCAGGAAATCGTAAGAAAATTAGTGGAAAAAGCTGATGCATCCGGTAATACGGATCAATATAAAGCGCCGTTTTCGGAAATAAAATTCCTGGCGCCCGTGACGCCGCCGAACAACGTCATCGCTTTTGGACGCAACTACAAAAAGCATGCCGATGAACTGAACAATGAAGTGCAGAGCCTTTATGTATTCACTAAAGCGGCGACCAGTCTGGTGGGCGATGAAGCATCCATCCCGCACCACCAGGACATTACAAGCCAGCTGGATTATGAAGGGGAACTGGGAGTTGTCATCGGCAAGCGTGCAGAAAAGATCGAAAGTTCAATGGCACTGGATTATATTTATGGCTATACCATCATCAACGACATCACAGCGCGTGACCTGCAGAAGGAACATCTTCAGGCATTCCTTTCCAAAAGCTTAAGAGGCGGCTGCCCGATGGGGCCGTTCATCGTCACAAAAGATGAACTGCCGAATCCGGAACAGACATCCATCGTCACGAAAGTGAACGAGGATATCAGACAGAACGGCAGCACCGAGGAAATGGTACTGAAACTGGATGAATTGATCGCGGAAGTGTCCAAGTACGTAGTGCTTGAGCCGGGCGATATCATCGCCACCGGAACACCGGGCGGCGTGGGTGCCGGAATGAACCCGCCGCAGTATCTGCAGCCGGGGGATGAAGTCCGTATTTCAATCAATGGAATCGGCACATTAACGACATATATCGACCGGTAAAAATATTTTGGAATATGTTAGAATGGTAAGTGATTCACTATAGAAAGGAAGATTGTATGATACACTTGCACATTACAGCGATTATCATTGCTCTTGTATTCTTCTTTATCACTTACTTTTCAATTAAAAATCCTGGAGATTCAACGGCAAAATATGCCAAGGCGCCGCATATGGTCGCTAGACTTTTCTACGTCATCGTTCTGGCAACGGGATTCATGCTGTTCATGGAATCGATGAGTGGTGATCAGGCTATGATGTACGGTTTTAAATTCCTGGCAGGCCTGTTTACAATTGGATTGATGGAAATGGCAGTAGTGAGAAAGAGGAAAAAATCAGCTGGACAGCCAATGTTCATCGTATTCCTGGTATTGGCCGTCATCACTATTGGTCTTGGCATCTACCTTCCAATGGGACCAATCACCGGTTTATTCAGATAAGACTTTAAAAAGTTACGGCACTCTTTTGAGGAGTGCCTTTTTTGATGTAATTTTGTGAACATTTATTGAAATGGTGCTTTTTTAATTTTTAATCTAGTATACTTGAAATATAAGAAAAGAAGGTAGGATAACAATGCATAAATTAATCAAATACATAGCGGTGCTGCTGATTTTGGGCGGCGTGTTCCATCACGAAGCATCCGCCCAGGAAAAGGTGCACGACCGCATCTACACTATTGTTGTCGACCGTTTCCTCGACGCCGACACGTCCAACAATATCAGTGTAACGGAAAACGAAAATGAGCCGCTTCCGTTTGGAGGGGACTTCCAGGGCATAGAGGATAACCTGGAATATATACAGGATATGGGATTCGATACGCTCATGCTCTCACCCGTTTTCGAAAAAGCGGATGAGGATTATTTAGGGTATGACGTCAAAAGCTACGAAGAGATCGCTGAAGCCTACGGCGGTGCAGAAGAATTCCGGAATCTGGTGGACGCAGCCCACGCCCTCGGGATGAAAGTCGTCGTCGATATGCCGGTCACTGCAACTGATCAGTATGAAACACTGGATAATCCTGAATTGAATGAACTCCAGCAGCAATATTACAGCGGGCTGGAAGATGTGGAATTCATCGACCTGTCAGTCCCCGAAAACCAGGACGCCTATCAGGAAATGGCACAGTCATTTGTTGATGAGTACGGCATCGACGGACTTAGCATGAATGTCGTCCAGGACGGCCTGAATGCAGAGGATTTCATGCCGGGCGGCGTAAAAACTTACGGCATCATCGGCAGTGAGTCAGTGACGGCTGAAGGATTCGACCATGAAAGCCGCGAATCCACAAGACAGGCGATCGCAGAAGCTTTCAGTACGACGGGTAAAGCCATTCCGCCTTATCCGGAGGACGGTGAACTGCTGCTTGCCGATCACTGGTTTACAGAACGTTTTACATTCCATGCCACTGAAGCAAACATGTTCCCGGGCACACGCGTCCAGCAGCTCACGACATATCTGTACGGATATCCGGGGCCGATCAGTTTCCAATACGGAACAGAAGTTGCGCTGAACGGAGAATCGATTCCGCAGGTGCACAGACAGATGGACCTCTGGACGGATCAGGAAGTCGTGGATTACATCAAGGATATCAATACAGTCTTCACTGAGCACCAGCAGCTGCTTTCAGGGGAAGTTGAAGAATTGAAATCAGATGAAGACGGTCACTACATCGTCAGATACAATACATCAGCTGTCGATTTCATACTGAACATCAATGACACCGCAAAAACCCGGGACTTCAAAATCCCTCAGGAAGCAGATGACGAAGGCAAAATGCTCAGCGGAATGCTTATCGGTGATTCGATAAAGGTTGCAGAGGGTGAAGACAGTTATAATGCCATCCTCGACAGAGAAGAGACAGAACTCTATGCAGTCATCGAAGAAACAGGGTTGAATAACGGATACGTATACGCAGCACTCATCATCTTCGGTGGATTCGGAATATTCATCTGGATCGTAGCGAGAAAACGCAAATCAAAAGAAGAGATGTAATATAGTGAAAAGAGGAGAGGCCTGAAGGCCTCTCTTTTTTGTTTAATGAGGGCGGTGACTGGATGGAAGGTTATATGGACGTCGTCCTGTCCGGCGGAGGCCACACCAGAAAAAACACCCGCTCTCCATCTAATCCAGACAGACAGCGGGTGAATCCACCACTGAAAATATTAATCTTTTACTTTCTTCATCTTCTCTATCGTTTTATATCCAAGCATATTCAGCACACTCTTTGGGCTGGAATATGGCGGGGAATAGGCGACTTCGATATTCACCAGATCCGGAGCGGTGCCGCCGAGTCTGATGTGTGTGGCGAGCATATCGATGCGCTTGTCGACGCCTTCAGTACCGACAACTGCGGCACGGAGGATTCTGCCGTCATCTTTTCTGACATAAATGCGGGCACGGATCGGCACGCTGCCATCCATATATCCGGCTTTATTTCTCTGTTTATGATCGACGATGAAATGATCGTATTCCGCAACTTCACTCTGCTTCAGTCCTAAAGTTGCGATATCATAATCAAAGAAGCGGATAATATTCGTCCCGAGCAATCCTTCAAACCGGACCGACGAATTGCCGTCAATCTGGTTGCTGATGACGTAGGCCATGCGGTGGGCTCCCCATGCGAGCGCAACCGACGTTTTGCTGTCGACATGCTGATAAAACGTTTCGATCGCATCACCCAGGGCAAAAATGCAGTCGACGCTTGTCTTGCCATACGCATCGGTACAGATGAATCCACGGTCATTCAACGCCACGCCGGATCCTTCAAGGAAATCTGTTCTCGGCACAATCCCGATTCCGGCAACGATCAGCGGCGCATCGATCTGCGAACCGTCATTCAGTGTCGCCACATCCCCGTCGACTTCAACAATTTCAGTATCGAGCTTTACCCGGACGCCATGTTTCTCCATCTCCTCGACAAAGAAACCGCCCATATCATCTTCGAGCGGTCTGTAAATTTCATCATCTCTATGAATAAAGGTCACATCCATGCCGCGCGCTGCAAAGTTTTCAATCAGCTCAAGGCCGATGTATCCGGCACCGATGACCACTGCCTTATTCACATCCTGCGCTTTGATATGGGCCTGGATGTCATCCAGATCTTCCAGATTATGAAGGACAAATGCCTGCGGCACATCAAGCAGCGCAGGCACAGTACGCGGTGCGCCACCCGGTGACAGTATCAGGTAATCAAATTCAGCTTCGAATTCCCGCTCCTCAGCCAGGTCTTTCACAATCACTTTTTTCGCGTCACTATCGACACGCAGCACTTCATGATTTGTCTTCACTGCGATATCGCGTTCGGCCATGCTTTCAGGCGTTGCAGCAATCAGCTTGTCCCGGTCACTCACTTCTCCGCCGATATTATAGGGGAGGCCACAGTTGCCAAAGCTGATGTCGCGTCCTTTTTCATAAATTGTAATATTGATATCGGGGTTTATTCTGCGGAGCTGGGCAGCGGTCGTTGCACCACCGGCCACCCCGCCTACAATAATCACCTGTTTCATCTTAAACCCCTTCATTGAAGTAGAAGAGCGCGACCGTACCGTTACCAGTGTGACTGCTGATTGTCGGGCCGATCATGCTGACTTTTACTTCGATGGCATTCGTTTCATCCTGAATCTTCTTCTGAAGGAGTTCAGCCTGTTCCAGCGCATTCGCATGGACGATGTGCACTTCTGCAGCAACATTGTCTGCCTTCATATGCTTGACCATGCTCGAGAACACCTTCTTAATGCCTCTGTGCTTCTCAAGCGGAACGAGCTGGCCGTCTTCAACATGCAGCAGCGGTTTTATATTGAGCAATCCGCCGAGAAATGCCTGTCCTTTGGACAGACGGCCGCCTTTGGCAAGATAGTCGAGGTCGTTGACTGTAAAGAAATGGCGGATGCTTTTCACATCCTCCTCCACTTTTTCCAGTATTTCTTCTTTTGAAAGACCTTCTTCGATATAGCCATGTGCACGCTCCACGATGAGTCCGAGACCGTAGCTCGCCGCTTTCGTATCAATGATTGTAATGTCGGCGTCGGGATGATCATCTAAAACCGTGTCCCGTGCGATCACGGCGCTCTGATACGTTCCGGACAGTTCGCTTGAGAATGCAATATAGAGGATGGGTTCCCCTTTTTTCACATACTCGGTGAACAGGTCAGCGAACTGTTCCGGGTTGGCCTGACTCGTGAGCGGCCTTTTTCCATTTGAAATTTCTGTGAGCACTTCTTTGCTGGAAATCTCGATCTGATCCAGATAATCTTTTCCATCGATGGTAATCTTCAGTGGAACGAATTCTATGTTTTTCGTTTTGAAATCCTGCTGTGATATATCAGAACAGCTGTCTGCAAATAACTGCATATCATTTGCCCCTCTCATTTATAGGTTTAGTTTGAAGTAGTCATTCAGGAATTTTCCGATGCCGTCCGTTTCATTTGATAATGTAACATGGTCTGCCGCATCTTTGACTTCTTCGATCGCGTTGCCCATGGCAACACCGTGTTTCACATATTTTATCATTTCTGTATCGTTATCTTCATCCCCGAATGCGATTGTATGCTCCTGTTCTATGCCCAGATACCCACGGACATAGTCGACGCCGACTGCTTTGTTGATTCCTTTTTTAACGATTTCGATTACCGGATAGGGCGCACCCCAGCGGCGGTGTTCGATCGTTTCGGCAAACAAGTCATCCAGCGCTTTGCGGATGCCGGGAACTTCCGGTTCCTCCGCCTGGATCAGTATGGAGGTCGGTCCCGATTCCATATTTTGGACCAGATTGCCGATTTTCACCTGCGGGCTGCCCATGCTGAATGCCTCGAATAAAACTTCGTCATGGTAATGGATGTAGACGTTATCTTTTACTTCGGCGATTATATTTTGAATGTTCAATTCCGGAACACGTTTCACTATTTCCTGGGCCACTTCAAGATCCAGCTCCTCATGGACGGTCTTGAAATAAAGGTCCTGCGGATGGTGTACGAACGCGCCGTTAAAGTTGACGACAGGCGTTGTCATTTCCAGTTCCCTGTAGTAGGGTTCGCTCGCCCTGTAGGGGCGGCCGGTGGATATCATGATTTCATGTCCAATTTCTTTCAGGTGCGTCAGCACTTTTTTTGTATACGGACTGATCTTCTTCTCATCTGTGAGAAGAGTGCCGTCCAGGTCCAGACATATTAAATATTTGTGCATTTTTGTATACTCCTTGTTAATGATTCATAAAACTATCATATCATTTATATTTTAATAGTGTAATTTTTTTGGTATATTAATAGTACATACTCTAAGAAGGAGTGATAAAAATGGATAAAGCGATGGAAGAAAGCATGATGGGCGCACTTGAGAACGTGATCGACCCTGAACTTGGTATAGACATTGTCAACCTTGGACTTGTGTATGGCGTTCATCTCGATGAAGATGGAAAAGCCGGTGTTGAAATGACACTCACATCAATGGGCTGCCCGATGGGACCGCAGATTGTTGAACAGGTTGAAACTGCACTCGGCGAACTGCCGGAAATCAAAGAAACTGAAGTCAACATCGTCTGGAACCCGCCTTGGGGCAAAGACAAGATGAGCCGTTACGCTAAAATTGCACTTGGCGTCAGCTAAGTCTGATAACCGATATATTGAAGACCCGCAAATTTGTTTTTGCGGGTCTTTTACTATCTGATTTCAACTTTTCTGCCAAGCAATACAGCAGGGATGGACCTGAATTCCAGGTCCATCCCTGCTGTATTGCTTGGTTTTTGTCCCGGCAGGTTTTGGAAAATCAACTATGAATGGAATTAAATGTAACGAAAAACCCCCGATCGAGTGACCGGGGGAATATCCTATATGAATACATAGTAGTAAAGAATCGAGAATGTCCCCAGAGCGAAACAGTAGTAGCTGAATATTGCCAAGTTTCCTTTCTCCATCACATTCTGAAGCCATTTGAGTGCAAAGTACGTGGCGACAAGGGATACCAGGAAACTGAGTGCATAAGGGACTATAAGGGTATCGAGATAAGGGTCGTTGACGATATCCTCCACGGATATGAGCGCCGTGCCGACTGAAACCGGAATATAAAGCAGGAAGACGAACCGCAGTGCATTTTTCTGGTTGAGTCCGACCGACATTGCGCCGACGAGTGCTGCACCGCTCCGGCTGACCCCGGGCGTCAATGCGATACATTGCGCAAGTCCGACGATGATGGCGTCTTTTACCGTGATTGCGCCGTCGCGCTTTTGTCCGCGCTTATTCTTGATGAACCATAACGCCGTCCCTGTGACGAGCAGCATCAGGCCGACAAAGCCCATTGAGATGTTGTCGCCGATAAAATCTTTAAGTAAAACGCCGAGGATTCCGACCGGAATCGTGGCGATGATCAGGTACATGATGTATTTGAAATCTTTTACTGCATCAACATCTCTCGCACGTTTAAAGAAATATCTAAAAAGGTTGCCGATGATTGCATAGATGTCTTTTCTGTAGGCAAACAGAATGGCGAAGAGCGAAGCGGTATTTAAGAAAATTTCAAAAGACAGTCCTCTTGCTTCTATATTGAATAATTCCCTTGCTATTACGAGGTGGCCGCTGGATGAAACGGGTATGGGTTCAGTAATGCCCTGCAGCAGACCTAAAAAAACATATTTGATAATCAGTATGATATCCAAGATAAAGCCTCCTAAAAATCTCTAAGTTATAATATAAATTAAAATGATTTGAAAAGCTATCTATTACTTGAAAATGGGGGGAGAAAGTGTATAATATAGTTATGGTCAAATAAGGTCAAACTTTTGCGAGTCACTTATTATCGAAGGAGTGATCAGAGTGGATATTAATAAAATGACATATACCGTCCAATCGATTATAGAACGCGCACAGTCGATTTCGGTTGATATGAAACTGCAGTCCATTGAAATAGAAGCAGTAATGAAAGCGATGCTTGAAATGGAAGACAGCATGGCATCGGACGTCTTGGAACGTGCCGATATTGATTTAAAGGGACTGCTGACAAAATATGATGAAAAACTGGGCAAGTACAACGTAGTGACCGGCGACAATATAGAATACGGACAGTACATGTCGAACGGCTTTACACAGCTCGTCAACAGAGCGGAGAAAATCATGGCTGAAATGAACGACGAGTACATCTCCGTTGAACATCTGGTATTGTCGGCAATTGAAACAGAACCGATTATGAAAGAGACAGTTGGCAATAAAGACGAGGTGATCAAAGAGATCATCAACAAAGTAAGAGGGGGAAACCATGTGACAACACAAAATCCGGAAGTCCAATATGAAGTACTGGAAAAATACGGCCGGGATCTGGTGGAAGAAGTGAGAAACGGCAACGTCGACCCTGTCATCGGCCGGGATGAGGAAATCCGCAATGCCATCCGTATCCTCAGCCGTAAAAGAAAAAACAATCCCGTATTGATCGGGGAGCCCGGTGTGGGTAAAACAGCGGTCGTCGAAGGACTGGCTCAGCGCATCGTGCGCAAGGATGTGCCGGACAGCCTGCTCGATAAAACCCTTTTTGAGCTCGATCTCTCCGCACTGGTTGCCGGGGCAAAATACCGCGGTGAGTTCGAAGAGCGTTTAAAAGCGGTGCTTAAGGAAGTGAAGGAATCCGATGGCGGAATCATTTTATTCATAGATGAAATCCATATGCTCGTCGGTGCCGGGAAGACGGAAGGCGCGATGGATGCTGGCAATATGCTGAAACCGATGCTTGCCCGCGGCGAACTTCACTGCATCGGTGCAACGACGCTGAATGAATATCGTGAGTATATCGAAAAGGACTCGGCGCTTGAACGCAGATTCCAGAAGGTGCAGATTCCCGAGCCAGATGTGGAAGATACCATCTCGATACTGCGCGGCTTGAAAGAACGCTATGAAGTGCATCACGGGGTGAGGATTACAGACCGTGCGCTTGTGGCGGCGGCAGAACTCTCGGACCGTTACATTACAGACCGCTTCCTGCCGGATAAGGCGATCGATCTGATGGACCAGGCAAGTGCGACCATCCGTACGGAAATGGGGTCGAACCCGACAGAACTGGACCAGATCAACCGCCGGGTCATGCAGCTTGAAATCGAGGAACAGGCACTCAAATCGGAAGACGATTCAGTATCCAAAAACAGGCTGGAAGAGCTGCAGAAAGAATTGTCCGAAGCACGTGAAGAGCAGCAGTCACTGACGCAGCGTGTGGAAAAAGAAAAAGGCCAGATTCAGAAAGTGACCGATAAGCGTGAAGAACTGGACCGCGTGCGCCAGGAACTCGAAGAAGCGGAAAACAACTACGAGCTGGAAAAAGCAGCCGAGCTGCGGCACGGCAGACTGCCTTCACTTGAAAAGGAACTGGAAGAATTGGAAGCACAGCTCCAGGAGGAAAGTGCAGGGGAGAACCGCATCATCCGCGAAGTGGTGACGGAAGATGAAATTGGCTATATCGTCAGCCAGTGGACCGGCATCCCTGTAACAAAACTGGTGGAAACGGAAAAGGATAAACTGCTGAAACTCGCCGATATACTGCATGAACGCGTCGTCGGGCAGAATGAAGCGGTTGATCTCGTCTCGGACGCGGTCATCCGTGCCAGAGCGGGCATCAAAGACCCGGACCGTCCGATCGGAAGCTTTTTATTCCTCGGACCGACAGGCGTCGGTAAAACCGAGCTCGCGAAGACGCTCGCTGCAACGATGTTCGACTCCGAGAAACATATGATCCGGATCGACATGAGTGAATATATGGAAAAACATGCCGTGTCCAGATTGATCGGCGCGCCTCCGGGCTACGTCGGACACGAAGAGGGCGGCCAGCTGACGGAAGCCATCCGCAGACAACCGTATTCCGTTATTCTGCTGGATGAAGTGGAGAAAGCGCACTCGGATGTATTCAACATTCTGCTTCAGCTGCTGGATGAAGGCCGGTTGACGGATTCAAAAGGACGCGCAGTCGACTTCAGGAACACGATCATCATCATGACTTCCAACATCGGTTCCCACCACCTGCTGGATTCTATGACGGAAGACGGGGAAATCACCAGTGATGTGCGCGATGTTGTGATGGGCGAAGTGCACCAGTACTTCAAGCCGGAAATCATCAACCGCATGGACGACATCGTAATGTTCAGTCCGCTGACAAAAGACAACATGAAGCTGATTATAGACAAACTGATCAATGACTTAAACCGCAGACTGATGGATCAGCATATGACCGTCGAAGTGACGGATGCAGTCAAAGATTGGATTTCAGACGAGGCATATGAACCGCAATTCGGTGCACGCCCGTTGAAACGCTTCATCCAGCGCCATATCGAAACACCGCTTGCCAAAGCATTGCTTTCAAGGGATATGGAAGACGGACTCAAGATCAAAGTGGATTATCAAGATGAAGAATTGAAGTTCGATATGTAATATGAATAGAAGAACCTTTCCGGGTTTCCGGGAAGGTTCTTTGTATGTTGGCGGTTTTTATGCTGCTGGTGGACGCCGTTACTGCCGACGGTGGCCGTATAACCTTTCATGTGTTAAAAGATTATGCATCATTTTTTGATGGATATCCTTTTTATTCATTTAAGAAACAGTTCAATATAAAAAATCCACCCAGTCGACTGAACTGGGTGGATCGTGAATTATGAATCTCCGCGGAATCTGCGCAGGAAGTCCTGCAGCCGTGGATTATCGGATGTGTTGATCACTTCGTCCGCTGTGCCGGATTCTGCAATGACCCCTTCATCCAAAAACAGCACGCGGTCCGCGACTTCGAGTGCGAAGTCCATCTCGTGCGTAACGAGGATCATTGCCATATCTTCGTTATCGGCAAGGTCCCGGATGACTTCCAGAACTTCTCCGACAAGCTCCGGATCCAGTGCGGATGTGACTTCATCGAAAAGCATGATCTTCGGTTTCATCACCAGTGCCCGTGCCATGGCGACACGCTGCTTCTGTCCGCCGGATAGATGCGAAGGATAGGCCTCGTATTTATCCCCGAGTCCGACGCGGTCCAGCATCTGTTTGGATAATTCGACCGCCTCCTTCTTACTCATTTTCCTTACATTTACGAGCGGGACGACGCAGTTATCCAAAATCGTCTTATGCGGGAATAGATTAAAGTGCTGAAACACCATGCCGATTTCATTTCTTGCGGCTCTTAAATGTTTTTCGCTCGCTTTCTTCATCTTCCCGTCTCCGCCGGCTTCCATCTTCCATAAATTCGTCCCATCAACGATGATATCTCCGTCCGTCGGTTCCTCGAGCGTCATCAGCAACCGGATAATCGTCGTCTTACCGGAACCGCTGGGCCCGATGATGGCGATTTTTTCAGTTGGATGGATATCCAGATTGATACCTTTTAGGACATGTGTATCACCGAATGATTTATGGATATCTTTATATTGAACAATCGGTTCCATTATTCATTCACCTTCACTTTCGTGTTCTTTTTATCGAATCTGCCATTCACTTTATCCTCAAGCTTCCTTATCAGGAGTGCCGATGGATAGCTGAGCAGCAGGAACAGGAGGGCTACGATTGTCAGCGGTTCAATGTATGACCACGTATTTGCACCGTATGTCCGTCCCAGACTGAGTATGCCGACTACACCGATCGTCGCTGCCAACGGCACTTCTTTGAATAAAATGATCAAATAGTTGCCGAGCATCGGAATCGTAGGGGGCAGCGCCTGCGGCAGCACGACCGACATCCAGGTGTCTTTCCTGGAGAGATTAAGTGCTGTTGCCGCTTCCCACTGCCCTTTATCGACACTTTCGATACCGGAACGGTATACTTCTGCGATATAAGTCGAGAAGTGAATCCCCAAAGCGATCATCGCTGCAACGAATGGCGTAAATGATGTCCCGATATAGGGCACCATGGGCCAGGCGAAATACAGGAAGAATATTTGTACGATAGGGGGTGTCGACCGTATAAATTCCCTGATCCAGTACACGATGAAATTAAAGGGTTTTACCGGTGTCGATTCGAGCAGAAGCCAAATGAATCCGACTATAAGGGCAAGCAGGTAACTTGTGAATGTAAGCCCGAGCGTTATGTTTATTCCTTTGATAATGAAAGGAAATGCGTCAATGAATGTTTCCCAGCTCCACATTAGCTTGCCACCCCTTTCCCTGCGATTTTCTCACCTTTTTTGGACAGCCAGATCAATGGCAGTGCGATGATGAAGTACATGATGAGTACCATCAGATAGGCCGCCGGACCTTGAGAAAGGTTGGTGGAACGGTATATGTCACCGTAGTAGAGTATATCCGTCAGTCCGATCAGTGATACAAGTGCCGTCCCTTTAAGTATCTGTATGGAATAGTTCCCGAATTCAGGAAGCATCAGGCGCAGTGCCTGGGGCAGTATAATATGTCTCATCCGCTGTACAGGGGATAAGTTTAATGCGATTGCTGCTTCTGTCTGTCCTTTATCCACAGACAGGATAGACGTTCTGACAACTTCCGACATGTATGCACCATAGTTCAATGCAATGGCAATAACGCCGACCCACCAGTTACTGCCAAGATGGATGTCAAACAGTATCGGTACTGCATAATACAGCCAGAACAGCTGAACAATCAGAGATGTACCTCTGAACACCTCTACATAAAATGCCGTCGCTCCACGTACAAGTGGATTTTTAACAATTCTGCAGAGGCCGGCAATAAAAGCCATGATATATGAAAACAGCGCTGCTGTTAAAAAGATACTGACCGTCGTCCATAAACCCTGGGACAGGTAAGTCAGTATGTTCAAGGCGGAATCAAACATCCACTCACTCCTTAATCAAAAAATAAAAGGTCCAGTAATTCCTGAGGAAAGACTGGACCAAAGTATAATATTAACCTTCACTTCCACCTTCGCATAACTCTGCGGCAGTCATTCCATCGACTTCTACACTATTGTTTTCTGCAGTGAAACCTTGGGAATCATCCAGAATTTCACCAATGGTTCCATCTTCTTTCAATGTGTTGAGCGCTTCGTTGTAAGCACTGCGAAGTTCTTCATCCTCCATATTGAATGCAGCTGCACCATAGCTTGGGATGCCTTCAATATCAGGCTGTTCGAAATCTTCCACGATTTCCACTTCGTCACTGCCAAGTGATTCGTATGCAGCGCGCAGTGTTGCTTCAGTCGCTGCCGTTACATCGGCATTTCCGGACTGTACAGCAGCAAGCTGTCCCGGAATATCGGCAACGGACATGAACTGGCCGGAATCTACGCCTTCGCTTTCAAGGAATTCAAACTGCGTTGTCCCTTCCATCAGTGCCACTGTCACATCCGGATTTTCCGCGATGTCAGCATAGCTGTGAATATCGTGCGGGTTGCCGGCTGCAACGACGAGACCTTCACCATACTGCATTTCAGGTTCTGCAAACAATGCATTTTCGCATCTGTCCGGCTGAATTGCCATACCGGCAGTAATAACATCATACTGTCCGGCCTGAACGCCCGGGATCAGTTCTCCCCAGTCAGTCAGATGTCCTTCTACGTTTTCTACACCCATTTCTTCGAACACAGCGGTCGCAATATCAATCGCAGCACCCTCAAGTTCCCCTGTCTCCGAATTTTCATAAGCATAAGGCGGTTCATTCGCGAAACCGATATTCACCGTACCGGCTTCCTGAAGTTCAGCGACGCGGCTTTCCCCTTCGCCGCCTTCACTGTCACTACCGCCTCCGCCACACGCACTGAGTACAAGAGCCGCGGCAAAAGTAAGTAAAATTGAAAGTTTCTTCAAAAGCAATCTCCTCCTAGTAAGTTTTTTTCCTTAAATTGGAACGAGTTGTACACGGTCAGTATACAGAACTTAATTCTTATGTCAAATTCATGTTGTAAAGGATAAAAATGGATTTCCTGGTGTAGAAAGGAAAAACCCGACATCGGCATACAAGCAAAAAGCGAACCTCAATTATATTTTACTATAAATAACAGATAATTCAAACAGCTGTGGAAAAAATTACAGGTTTCTTGAATTATTATTGTATTAATACACTTTACGGGTGATGTATATCAGTCTTGAGCCGGACACCGTATTTCCAAATCCATCTCACAGCAGAAAAAACCCCCACCCTTCGTTAAAAAGGGCGGGGTTCTCAAAAATTTCTATTTCTCCGGACTTGGCTGTGTCGCTTCACGGTAGGAACGGTCCAATTCCTCTTCATACGCGGCGCGTTCTGCATCGCTCCACTCCAGAATGTTATGCATCAGTTCGACGACACCGTCACGGTATTCACTCACTTTTTTGATGGAGAAGTACATATCACTGCTTCTTCTCACAAAGTAATCCGTCGGCTTGAATGCCATCTCATGCTGGATTGCATAGAGCACCTGTGCATGGACCGCAAGCGGCAGCCCGTAGCGGTCCGATTCGGCAGTATCTTTCAGGTTGCCGGCGATTTCGAAAATCAGACCGGTGTTGCTGCCGTATTTCTTCGCGAGTTCACGTCCGTCGTCCACCGATAATCCGAATGAAGCGGCGCGTCCGGCCATGCGCTGGACATACGGCCAGTAGTTGTCACTGCCGCCGATGTCACCGCCGGATATCGGCTGGTGTTTCGTATTGCTTTTTCTGAATTTCATGCCGTAATCGGATTCGAGCCGTTTGGCGACCAGATCCACAATTTCCTTTGCCATATGACGGTAGCCTGTCAGCTTGCCGCCGGCGATTGTAATCAGATTGCTGTCGGCTTCCCAGATTTCGTCCTTTCTGGAAATATCCGATGGGTCTTTCCCTTCCTCCCCGATCAGCGGCCGGAATCCGGCCCACGTCGATTCGATATGGCTGTCCTGCAGATCGAGGCCGGGGAAAATGTAGTTCGCTGCATCCAGCAAATAACTCCTGTCCTCGGCAGTGACTGCCGGGTTTTCCTTCTGATTGCCGTCATAGAATGTATCCGTCGTGCCGACGTATGTTTTGCCATTGCGCGGAATCGCAAAAATCATGCGTCCATCGGACTTCGCATCAAAATAAACGGCCTGTCCGAGCGGGAAGTCTTCGTGGTCAAATACAATGTGGACCCCTTTGGATAGCTGCAGCTGCTTTTTGCCTTTTTTCGCTTCAGGATCATGTGAGCGGACATCATCCACCCATGGTCCTGTGGCGTTTATTACCCGGCGTCCGAGGAGCTGGTATTTTTCGCCGTCCAGCTGGTCTTCCGTATGGATGCCGACAATTTTCCCTTTATCATACACAAAGCCAGTCGCCTTGACATGGTTCACCGGATCCGCACCGAACTCAGCTGCTTTCTTCATCACTTCAACCGTCATGCGGGCATCATCGGTTTTATATTCCACATAGTACCCGCCGCCGAGTAATTTATCCTGTTTGACCAGCGGTTCTTTTTCAAGCACCTGGTCGACTGAAAGCATCTGACGATGCTCGCTTTTCTTCACTTCAGCGAGCATATCGTACAGGCGCAGTCCGATGCTTGTGGTGAATTCACCGAAATTGCCGCCTTTATGGAAAGGCAGCAGCATCCATTCAGGCGTCGTCACATGCGGTCCATTTTCATAGACGATCGCACGTTCGCGTCCCGTCTCCCGCACAACCCCGATCTGGAACTGCTTCAGGTAGCGCAGTCCGCCGTGGACAAGCTTCGTACTTCTGCTGCTCGTCCCCTCGGCAAAGTCCTGCATCTCGACAAGCGCCACTTTCATGCCGCGCTTGGCGGCATCCAGTGCAATTCCGGCACCTGTGATCCCGCCTCCGATGACAACGATATCGTAATCCACTTTCTCCATATGCTTCAGCTGATCTTTCCGGGTCAATGTATTGAGCATGATGTCCCTCCTAATTTTTTTGGGTAATAAAAGGCGAGAATCTCTATTATTCTTCGTCTTCAGTGTGTTTGCGTTTTGGTTTGAAGGCCTGCGTCGCTTTAACCGCCATCTGCCAGCCTTCATATAGGTCTTCGCGTTCGTTCTGTTCCATTTCCGGCTTGAACACTGTGTCCGTATCAGTGACTTTCTTCAGTTCATCCGTAGAACTCCAGAACCCGACCGCAAGTCCTGCCAGATAAGCCGCACCAAGCGCCGTCGTTTCAATGACTTCCGGACGTTCAACTTCAGTATTGAGGAGGTCAGACTGGAACTGCATCAGGAAGTCGTTGGCAGCGGCCCCGCCGTCCACGCGCAGTGTTTCGAGTTCAATATCCGAATCCTTCTGCATCGCATCCAGCACATCTTTAGTCTGGTAGGCGAGTGATTCGAGTGTTGCCCTGACAAAATGTTCTTTTTCAGTGCCCCGGCTTAAGCCGAATACCGCTCCGCGTGCTTCAGCGTCCCAGTATGGTGCGCCGAGTCCGGTGAATGCCGGGACGACATAGACGCCTTCGGACGATTCGATGCGTGATGCATAATTTTCGGATAGCGGGGAGGACTTGAACATGCGCAGGCCGTCCCTCAGCCACTGGATGGCGGAGCCGGCAACGAAGATCGATCCTTCAAGTGCATATTTGACTTCACCGTCAATGCCGTAGGCGATTGTCGTAAGCAGGCCGTTCTCGCTCGTGATGGCTTCTTTCCCTGTGTTCATCAGCAGGAAACAGCCGGTACCGTATGTGTTTTTCGCATCGCCTTCTTTGAAGCATGTCTGTCCGAAGAGGGCGGCCTGCTGGTCGCCTGCGATGCCGGCGATCGGCACATTGCGTCCGAAGAAGTGGGAGGCCGACGTTTCTGCATAGACCTCACTGGAAGACTTCACTTCAGGCAGCATGGATTCGGGCACGCCGAGCACATCGAGCAGTTCCTCATCCCATTTCAGTTCGTGGATGTTGTACATCAATGTACGGCTCGCGTTCGTATAGTCCGTCACATGCACCTTGCCTTCGGTAAACCTCCAGATGATCCATGTATCGATCGTACCGAAGAGCAGGTCGCCGTTTTCCGCTTTTTCCCGAGCACCGTCCACATTATCCAGAATCCATTTTACTTTCGTCCCCGAGAAGTAGGGGTCGAGCAGCAGGCCGGTCTTTTGGCGGAAGTTCTCCTCATGATCCTGATTCTTCAATTCTTCGCATATATCCGCCGTCTGCCTGGATTGCCAGACGATGGCGTGGTAGATGGGCTTGCCGGTATTCTTATCCCAGACAACCGTGGTTTCACGCTGGTTTGTAATGCCGATCGCTTCCACCTGGTCCGCACTGATATCATTTTCGGTCAGGACACCCGCAACGACTGCGAGCACGGAACTCCAGATTTCATTCGCATTATGTTCCACCCAGCCGGACTGCGGGAAGTACTGTTTGAATTCCTTCTGGCTCTCAGCAACGATATCGCTGTCCTTGTTGAATAAAATTGCACGGGAACTTGTCGTCCCCTGATCAATTGCCATAATATACTTTTCCATAGATTTAATACCCCTTTACGATTTGATTGGATTTACATAAGTTCTGATGTATCTTCCTTAAGAATCCTCTTATTAAGAAATACCCCTGATATAAGAACTAAAACGGTAGCGGCGATGGTTATGATCAGAAAAACATCCGATTTTCCGGTGAATACACTGTTATAGACCGCAGCACCGAGTGCACCGCCCGTAAGCGGTCCGACGAACGGAACCACTGCATATTTGAAGTCGGAAAAGCCTTTGCCGGGTATCGGCAGAAGGAAATGGGCCAGCCTCGGACCAAAGTCACGTGCCGGGTTGATTGCATACCCCGTCGTACCGCCGAGTGACAGGCCGATCGCTGTAATCAGAAAACCGACAATGAGTGGATTCAGACCTTCTGTAAATTCATTGGCTCCGATGAACAGGAGACCCATCACCAGGATGAACGTACCGATGATCTCACTGGCGAAGTTGGAAACGTAGTTGGGATACGCAGGGCCGGTTGAGAATACAGCCAGCTTCGTCCCTTCGTCCTCCTCGGCTTTGAAATGGGGCATAAAGTGCAGCCAGACGATGGCAGCCCCGAGCATTGCGCCAGTAATCTGGGCAATCATGTAGGGAATCACTTTCGCCCATGCAAAATCTCCGGCGACCGCAAAGCCCAATGTTACGGCCGGGTTGATGTGGGCACCGGAAAATTGCCCGATGGCGTAGACTGCGAAGGTAACTGCAAATCCCCATCCGAATGCAATGACCACCCAGTCAGACCCTTTGGCAAGGGACCCTTTCAAATTGACGTTGGCAACAACCCCGCACCCGAAGAGGGCCAGTATTGCTGTTCCAACAAATTCTGCAATGTAAATATTCATTGCATATCACTCCTTTGTTTGTTTTCGCCGATAAAACTTAAAAAAGCCCGCACTCATAGCTATGTACAGCTATAAATGCGGGCTCTAGATCTCCGTGTCCTATCAACTTACTTTCTAATTTATACTATTATGATAACGCTGTCAACTTAATTTCATTGGGCTAAGTCATGCGTGTGTAATTTCTCTAAGGTGCCTGCCGGCTGAACCACAGGTCCTTGTTGGAGGTCGTGACATATTTAGCGCCGGCTGCCAGCGCATTTTCCACTTCGGCCTGGGTCTCGATCAGCCCGCCGGCGATTACCTCCGCACCCACTTCCCGGGTGAAGAGGTGGATGACTTTCGGCACAACGCCGGGCAGGATTTCAATGAGATCCGGTTCTGATTGTCTGACGAGTTCAATGCTCTTTTCGATTGCGGAAGAATCGATGACGAAAATACGAAGGACCGTTTTGAGCCCGAGACTGTTCGCTTTTTTTATCAGACGGCCGCGCGTCGTAATGATGCCTGTCGGTTTAAAACGCTGGTGGATGAATTCCAAAGAAGCAACGTCAGCAGAAAGCCCTTTAATCAGATCCAGGTGCAGATAGACTTCAAAACCGTGCTGCTTCATTGTTGTAAGGTGGCTTTCCAGATGTCCGATGTGAATATCCAGCACCACACATTCTTTATAGTCGCTGCCGATCAGTTTTTCAAAATCCTTCATCGAGCGTACTGCCGGTAGTATTTTAACCATTGTGATACTCCATTCATCGTTAGTATGATTAATTGTCCATGATAGATGAAGCGGCATGATTTGTATAGTTTTATCATTTTAAAAACGTGTATATAAAAGGCGGTATTGGGGTATAGAAGAAATGTGCACAGACCCCCGGACAAATTGGAATGCGGGCCATTTTGGAGGCGGTCTGTTCGGTGTTGAAAAACCTAAATCATTTTAAAATCCGGGGGAAATCTTATATAATAGAAGAAAGTGGTACGACCAGTAAGAAGATATACATAATTAAGGGGGCGTTCAGAGTGGATCAGCAAAGATTAAAAGTGCTGCTTGATATAGAACACGGCATCATTCAGGCGCCGATGGCAGGGGGCATCACCACTGCCGCGCTCGTTTCGGAAGTATCGAATGCGGGGGGACTCGGCATGATCGCAGGCGGGAGTCTGGAGCCGGAGGCGCTGCGCAGTCTGATTCGGGAGACACGGCAGCGCACAGACAGGAATTTCGGGGTGAACCTGTTCATACCAAGGGAGTTTGAAGTCACAGACGCCGCAATCGTCCGCGCCTACGAACGGCTGCGGCCGGCATTCGATGCGTTCGGCCTCGAGCAGAAGCCCGTCACGCCGCCCGCGCCGGAAGCCATCGAGGAAAAATTCGATGCGCAGCTGGACGTCATCATCGAGGAACAGGTGCTGGTCGCCTCATTCATTTTCGGTGTGCCGGCGGACGATCAGATTACACGTCTGAAGGAAGCGGGAACCGTCATACTTGCGACCGCAACGACCGCAGCAGAAGCTCTGCAGATCGAAACCGCCGGCCTGGACGCAGTCGTTCTGCAGGGGTCGGAAGCCGGCGGCCACCGCGGTGCCTTCCTCGGGCGTTCAGAAGACAGTCTGGTCGGCCTCATGTCACTCATCCCGGAAACGGCGGCGCGGGTGGAGATCCCCGTAATCGCTGCCGGCGGAATCATGACCGGACGGAACATCGCAGCCGCGAGAGTGCTCGGTGCAGAAGGCGTTCAGATGGGCACGGCATTTTTAGCGGTGGAAGAGAGCGGGGCACATCCGATGCACAAAAGTATTTTGACGGAATCGGAAGATGTACCTGCTGTGCTGACAAAACTGTTCACGGGCAGACAGGCCAGGGCAGTGAAAAACAGATTCATCTCCGAATTCAGCGCCTATCAGGAAGAGATGGTGGAGTATCCGGTGCAGCGCAGCCTTACCCAGCCATTCCAGGATGCCTCAAAAGAAAGCGGGGCGCCCGACTACGCCATGCTGCTCGCGGGGGAAGGCAAACAGTTCGCCCGGGAAATATCAGCCCGCGGGCTGGTGGAGGCACTGGTCGCAGAGACGAAAGAGTCAAGGTCTGATATATAGATATGGATTTTGCCGGACTTCCGGATATAATAAAAACCCGCAGACATCGATGTCTGCGGGTTTAAAAATCATATTAATGATTATGCTGGGCTTCACTGTTTTCGTCCGGGTGTTTAAGCATTACATCAAGAATAGCGATGGTTGCTGTTACAATTACTGCGAGCACGACACCACTCCAGAACAAGTAAGGGCTGCCGCCGCCGAGACTGTTTAAGACGAAGTTTACCATTTGCGTGAGCATGAATGCCCAGATAAAGCTTATGATGTATCTCATGGTCCTGCCTCCACTACATATTTATATAGATTAATAATAACTTAAAACGTTTTCCGTGTATAGTGCCAATCAAAGTAATTCGTGTCGGAAATCAAAACAAAATATTTATTTCACAAAATCATATTCAAACGCAGCAGAGACACACAATTAATTGTAAACGCTTTCAAATTTCAGATAAATTATGCTAAATACTGTTGAAATGGTTTATGCAATCGTGTATATTTAACAACTGGAAATACACAAATATTGCTACAATTCAAAAAACACTTGTTGCAAAATGAAATCCCGGGAATTACAATATATTAACATCGAGTTTATAGAATTGTCTGATAAACCCTGGTTTATACAGGGATGTTAAAATGTGTCATATTTCATCGCTTTGGAAATAAACATTGATCCGGTATAGACCGTATGATAGTCGGGCAATTCTATAGGCAGCATTACTTCTGATCCTACATAGCTTGAGTAACGGTTCAATTTATTAGAGGAGAAAGAGTAAGGGAAGAATGGGTGAATTTAAAATGTCCGAGAAATTACTGGAAGTCAATAATCTGACGACTTCATTCAAGATCAAGGGCGAGTACTATCCGGCGGTTGATGACGTTTCAATCAGCATCAAACCGAATGAAGTGCTGGCGCTTGTAGGTGAATCCGGTTCAGGCAAGAGTGCCACTGCATTCTCACTGATGGGTCTGCACGATAAGGCCCGCATCGAGGGGGAAGTCAAGTTTCAGGGTAAAGAACTGACTGGGCTGAGCAAAAACAAGATGAATAAAATCCGCGGCGGGGATATCGCGATGATTTTCCAGGATCCGATGACCGCTTTGAATCCATTGATGAAAGTTAAACTTCAAATAATGGAAACACTGAAAATACATGGCACGAAATCCAAGCAGGAGCGGGAATCCTATGCCGTCGAATTACTCGATAGAGTCGGTATCCCCCGTCCGGAAAGAGTGGCGGAGGCATTTCCGCATGAGTTATCCGGCGGGATGAGACAGCGTGTCGTAATTGCCATTGCCATCGCAAACAGGCCGAAACTGCTGATTGCAGATGAACCGACAACGGCACTCGATGTAACGATCCAGGCCCAGATTCTGGATCTGATCCGTGAACTGCAGGATGATCTGGGATCCGGAGTGCTGCTGATCACACACGACCTCGGTGTCGTAGCGGAAATGGCCGACCGTGTGGCGGTGATGTATGCAGGACAGATCGTTGAAGTGGCGCCGGTGAGAGAGCTCTTCAAAAATCCGCAGCATCCGTATACACGGTCGCTGTTGAACTCGCTGCCGTCTGAAGATATGCTCGGCAGCAAGCTGCACGTCATTCAGGGCGTTGTGCCCGCGTTGAATAAGATGGACCGCCATGGCTGCAGATTCGCACCGCGGATTCCATGGGTTGATGCTTCGGAACACGAAAACAATCCACAGCTCCGTGAAATCGCAGATGATCATTTCGTCCGATGCACATGCTATAAAAACTTCTCTCTTGAATCTGGTGAAGCCAGGGCGTCAAGGGAAGCAGCCGGAGTGCTGGACGCGAAGACCGGAGGGAGCGCCCGATGAACCTGTTAGAGATTAAAAACCTTAAAGTACATTTTCCGATAAAGGGCGGTTTCTTCAATACCGTAAAAGACCATGTCAAAGCAGTGGACGGGGTGAGCATAAATATCCCCGCAGGCACTACATACGGCCTAGTCGGTGAATCCGGCTCGGGCAAGACCACGACAGGCAAAGCTGTCATGGGGCTCAATCATGTCACTGAAGGGGAAATTTTATTCGATGGCCAGAAATTGAATGCTTCAGGGAAAAAGGTGGATGTGCGGGACGATATCCAAATGATTTTCCAGGATCCGTATTCTTCACTGAACGCCCGTAAACGTGTCATCGATATCGTTTCCGAACCGATTAAAAATTATCATAGGAAATCTAAAGATGAACTGACTGAGGAAGTGCTCGGACTTTTGGATAAAGTGGGTCTGCCGCCCGGTTCATTATATAAATATCCGCACGAATTCTCAGGCGGACAGCGTCAGCGTATCGGGGTTGCCAGAGCCATCGCGCTCAATCCCAAAATGATCATCGCCGATGAACCTGTATCTGCGCTGGATGTGTCGGTACAGGCACAGGTGCTGAACTTCATGCAGGAGATCCAGCAGGATCTGAACCTGACCATGATGTTCATTGCCCATGACCTGGGTGTCGTACGGCACATGTGCCAGCACATCGGCATCATGTACCAGGGACGTCTTGTGGAAGAGGGGACGGCAGAAGATATATTCTCAAATCCGCAGCACATATATACGAAACGTCTGATCGCAGCCATTCCCGATACAAATGTGGATAAAATCGAACGCAATCTCGAAATGAGACAGACGGTCAAGTCGGAATATGACCAGAACTTCCCGGAATATCTTGATGACGAGGGAAGAGCGTTCCCGCTACAATCCATTTCGGAGACGCACAGAGTTGCGCTGCCGGTGAAAGGTTGATGAACATATGCTGAAATTTACGATTAGACGATTACTTATCACTTTTCCACAGCTGGTTGTGCTCAGTGTCCTTGTGTTCATAATGGGCTCTCTGATGCCCGGGGACGCCCTCTCAGGTCTGATCGACCCGACAATACCGAGAGAGGCCATAGAAGCAAAACGGGAAGCACTCGGGTTGGACAACCCCTGGTATATCCAGTACAGAGACTGGGTGTTCGCAATGTTCCAGGGCGACTTCGGAAGTTCGATCTTCCACCAGCGGCCGGTACTGGATGTCATCGGTGACAGACTGCTGAATACGATCTGGCTGTCATTATTCTCGACAATTCTGATCTACCTGCTCGGTCTGCCGCTCGGCCTCGTATCCGGCCGTTACAATGACTCATTGCTGGATACGACGATCACCGGCTATACTTATCTCGGTTTCGCTACACCGCAGTTCATCTTCGGTCTGGTCATCCTGTGGGTGTTCGGGTACAACATGAACTTGTTCCCGACAGGCGGCTCGGTCGGCCCGGGAATGGAACCGGGGACGCTGGACTATGTGCTCAGTAAGATAAACCACCTTGTTCTGCCGAGTTTTGCGATCGCATTGATCGGTCTGGTGGGCACCGTCCAGTATCTCAGAAGCGGAATCATCGAAACGAAGCAGAAGGACTTTATCGTATTGGCGCGTGCCAAAGGGGTAAAAGAGTCTGCTGTATATAACAGACATATATTTAGAAACTCCATACTTCCAATAGCCGCATTCTTCGGTTATGAAATTGTAGCGCTGCTCGGCGGGTCCATCTTCATCGAAATGATCTACAGCTACCCCGGCATGGGAAGGCTGTTCCTGGATTCTATATCGACACGTGACTTCAGTGTGGCAAACGTCCTGATTCTGTTCTACGGATTCATGGCAATTGTGGGTGCATTATTGTCCGATATTATTCTAAGTATTGTAGATCCAAGGATCCGCATCAAGTAAGGGGGGTGGATAAAATGAATAATAGAGATAATAAAAATAGACTCGGCAGGGAACGGGAGTCACACCGTTCTGAAGAAGAAATGGAAAATAAAGACCGCATCCGCCGCGAACAGCTCAGTGACCGTGACACGGACAGTGACGGGAGACCGAGAAGCGGGGATCCGTTTGAAGCAAGAAGTGATGATGAACACAGATATGAAAAAGGGGATATGGACATGAGCGTCAAGGCGGATCTGCCGCATGGCGCTGCCGGACACGGCGCCCTGGATTCTAAAAATCTGCCCAAAAGTACACCGGGATGGAGAATTCTGATCCAGGAGCTTATCGCGGATAAGCTGGCATTGTTCTCACTGATCATATTTATATTGATCACATCCTATGTGTTCGGCCTTACGATGTTCCTGGACCGCCAGACGATCGTTACAGTGGATCTGTTCGCAATCAATCAGCCGCCAAATGAAGAATTCAGGCTGGGCACGGACTACGGCGGCCGTGACATATTCGGCCAGCTAATCATCGGGACGAGGAACTCGCTTGCCATCGGCCTGCTGGTTACATTGATGAGTGTCGGTTTCGGCATTATCTATGGTATGATTTCCGGCTACTTCGGCGGCCAGATTGATAACATCATGATGCGTATCGTCGATTTCTTCATGGTGCTGCCATTCCTTATGATCATCATCGTATTCGTAACAATCGTGCCGTCGTATGATATTTTCACTTTCTCACTGATTATGGCTGCATTCCTGTGGACGGGTACGGCAAGGCTCGTGCGTTCCCTGGCCATACAGGAGAAAGAGCTTGATTATGTCAGTGCATCGAAGACACTCGGAAGTTCACACATGAAAATCATCTTTACACAATTGATGCCCAACCTGGTTGGTATCATCATTGTCAACAGTACACTGTCGCTTGCAGCGAACATCGGTATTGAATCCGGACTGTCATTCATCGGATTCGGTTTCCCGGAAGACTATCCATCTCTGGGAACCCTGATGGCCTATGCGACAAACTCGCAGACACTTCAGCACAGATGGTGGATCTGGGTGCCTGCAGCAATACTCATCTTACTGCTCATGCTCTGTGTACGTAACATCGGTGAGGCATTGCGCCGTGCCGGTGATGCAAGGCAGCGCCAGGCATAGATTTTCAGGCAGGTTCCGTACCTTTTATAGTGGAACGGAACCCTGCTTTTGAAACAAATTGAAACCGCTGTCATTAAAATTATCTGAGAATTATACAAACGTGCATAATTCAGTGTTAAAATACACTTAGGGAGAAATTTCACTTCAGCAAGCAATTGATATTTCAGATAATTGTGATAATATTGTGTATAGACATACTTACATATACATTTAAGGGGTATGATATTAACCATTTTTTGGTACTAAGTTTCAGTTTAACGCTGAACTTAAGTATATATATCAGTTTATATTTTATTTTAGGGGAGGAAATATTATGGCGAAATATTCGTGGTCCAGACTGATGTTTTTCATGACATTGGTCATGGTATTGGCACTTGCTGCGTGTGGCGGAGGTTCATCTGAGGAAGAAAGCACAGAGGAGAACTCCGGTGATTCAGGCGGCGAAGAAAGTACTGAAGAGGGCGGTTCGGAAGGAGAAGACGATTCTGCATCTGCCGAAGAAATATATAACTATGAGGATTTCAACCAGGTGGCTTCCAATGATGGGGAACCAACAGGCGAAGGGACGTTGAAAGTAGGACTCACATCCGATACGCCTTTTGAGGGTACTTTGAACTTCAACTTGTATCAGGGGAACCCTGACTTTGAAGTAATCAGCCTCTTTGATGAACCTTTACTTACTATGGATGAAGATTTCCAGTATACAAACGACGGTGCAATGCAATTTGAAGTGAACCAAGATGATAATACAGTCACATTTACTTTGCAGGAAGGCATTACATGGCACGATGGTGAAACGATGACCATCGAAGACTATGTGTATTCCTATGAAGTGATCGGACATCCGGACTATCCGGGTATCCGCGGTGCAACAGATGGGTTCACATTACTTGAAGGTTATAACGAATATAAAGCGGGAGATGCGGATTCAATCTCCGGTATTGAAGTGGTAGATGACCAGACGGCGGTATTCACATACACTGAACTTGCACCATCACTGACTGCCGGTGGATTCTGGGCTTATGCAATGCCTGAACACCACTATGAAGGTGTAGAAATTGCAGATATGGCAGAAGCGCCGCAGACACGCGAAAACCCGCTCGGTTTCGGACCTTATAAAGTGGATTCCGTTACACCGGGTGAAGCGGTTGTCATGACGAAATTTGAAGATTACTGGAGAGGCGAGCCTCAGCTGGATGGAATCGAACTTTCTGTAGTATCTCCATCGTCTGTTGCGAACGCCTTGGAGACTGGTGAATCCGACGTTGCGATCAATTTCCCGACGGACCAGTTCCCGGATGTATCTGAAATGGAAGGTGTCGAATGGCTGGCCAACATTGAAGGGGCCTACACTTACATCGGTTTCAAACTGGGTGACTGGAATGAAGAGGAAGGCAGAGTCGACTACAAACCGGAAGAAAAGAAAATGGGTGACAAAGAACTGCGCCGCGCAATGTGGCATGCAATGGATAATGATGCTATAGGCGAACGTTTCTACAACGGTCTGCGCTGGAAAGCGACAACGCTGATCACTCCATATCATGAAGCATGGCATAATGATGAGGTAGAAGTGCCTGAATACGATCCGGAAAAAGCGAAACAGATTCTTGATGAAGCAGGATATGAAGATACAGACGGTGATGGATTCCGTGAAAATCCGGAAGGCGAACCGCTCGAAATCAACTTCGCTTCAATGTCCGGCGGTGACATCGCTGAACCATTGACCAACTACTACATCCAGTCCTGGAAAGACATCGGCTTGAACGTACAATTGACAAACGGCCGTCTGATTGAATTCAACACATTCTATGACATGGTTGAGAATGATCATGAAGACATCGATATCTATCAAGGTGCGTGGGGTGTAGGATCCGATGTAGACCCTTACGGTCTGTACGGTCCGGACGTTTCATTCAACTACCCGCGTTATGCAACTGAAGAGAGTACTGAATTAATGGAAAGAGGTAACTCTCCGGAAGCATTTGATACAGAAAAACGTAAAGAGATCTATAACGAATGGCAGGCTCTGATGGTTGATGAAATGCCGGTAATCCCTACGCTTTACAGAGCTGAAGTTGAACCGGTAAATGAAAGAGTCGTAAACTATGGCATCGAAATCGGCCATAACGAGGAAACACTTCCTTACCAATGGGGTGTAACTGAGTAATCAGCTTGTTCTAGAATGAAGCACTTATGCATCTGCATAAGTGCTTTTTTTATTGTAGAAAATCATGATTTGTGTTAAATTAGTACCTAGTTATAATATGAGATTATAAGGTGTGGTCAAATGAAGAATGTAGGTGTTTTGGGCCTGGGAACCTATGTGCCTGAAAAAGTTTTTACAAACCATGATTTCGAAAAGGTTTTAGATACATCAGATGAATGGATAACAGAAATGACGGGAATTAAAGAGCGTCGTTTTGCTGAAGATATGGATACAAGTGATCTTGCATACGAAGCAGCAGAAGAAGCGATTGAAAATTCCGGTGTTTCCAAAGAAGATATCGACCTGGTCATCGTTGCAACTTCGACAGGGGACCATCAATTCCCGACAGTTGCGACAATGCTGCAGCATAGACTGGGTCTTAGAAACGTTCCTTCCATGGATCAGCTCGCTGCATGTACGGGCTTTATTTACGGTGTAGTTACAGCCGCGCAGTTTATCCAGACGGGAACGTATAAGCATGTGCTGGTTGTCGGAGCGGATAAGCTTTCCAAAATCACTGATTTCAGCGATCGTTCAACCGCAGTTTTATTTGGTGATGGTGCAGGCGCGGTTGTTCTTGGCGAAGTGGATGAAGGCTTTGGAATAAAATCATTCGATCTTGGCAGCAATGGTCAGGGCGCTTCGTACTTGTATGATGATATAGACGATGGCAACCTCAGGATGAACGGACGTGAAGTCTTCAAGTTTGCCGTACGCCAAATGGGTGAGTCCAGTGTCATTGTGACGGAAAAAGCAGGGCTCAATAAAGAGGATATCGATATGCTGGTGCCCCACCAGGCAAATATCCGCATCATGAATGCTGCAAGGGAGCGTATGGAGATGCCTCTGGAGAAAATGAGCTCCACGATAGATAAATATGGCAATACTTCTGCTGCATCCATACCATTAAGTATCCATCATGATGTGAAAAATGGTAAAATAAAATCGGGAGACAACCTTATTTTAGTCGGCTTCGGCGGCGGACTCACTTGGGGTTCAATATGTCTGACTTGGGGAAGTAATGAGGAGGAGACACATGGATAAGAAAAGAGTAGTAGTTACAGGGATCGGTGCGCTTACACCTATTGGTAACACAGCGCCAAAGACCTGGGAGAATGCCCTTAATGGTGTAAATGGTATAGGCAAAATCACTCGTATCGACAACAGTGATTATAATATTCATGTTGCCGGCGAGTTGAAAGATTTTAATATAGAAGATTATATGGAGAAAAAAGAAGCGCGCCGTATGGACCGCTTCGCACAGTACGCAATGGTGGCGGCTGATGAAGCGGTTGCCGACAGCGGACTTCAGATAAATGATGATAATGCTGAACGCATAGGGGTCTGGATCGGTTCCGGTATCGGCGGCATCCAGGCACTTGAAGACGGCTTTAAAGTACTTTACGAAAGAGGCCCGCGTCGTGTGAGCCCATTCTTCGTACCGATGATGATTCCGGATATGGCAAGCGGCCAGGTATCGATCAAACATGGCGCCAAAGGACCGAACGGTGCGACAGTCACAGCATGTGCCACGGGTACAAACTCAATCGGCGAAGCTTTCAAATTTATTGAAAGAGGCCAGGCAGATGCCATGATTACAGGCGGAACGGAAGCGCCGATTACAAGAATGGGTGTTGCCGGATTCCAGGCCAACAAAGCACTTTCCACATCAGAAGATCCGGACAAAGCATCCCGTCCGTATTCCGCAGACAGGGACGGCTTTGTCATCGGGGAAGGTTCAGGGATTGTCATGCTTGAAGAACTTGAGCACGCAAAAGCACGCGGTGCCAAAATCTATGCTGAAATCATAGGATACGGTTCCACCGGAGACGCGCACCACATCACGGCACCGGCCCAAGATGGCGAAGGCGGCGCACGCGCGATGGCAGAAGCATTGAAAGACGGCGGTGTGAAGCCGGAGGAAGTCGGATACGTCAACGGTCACGGAACAAGTACATCTTACAATGATCTGTTCGAAACCAAGGCGATCAAAACTGTATTCGGAGACCATGCCTACAAAATGCTGGTCAACTCTACAAAATCCATGACAGGACACCTTCTCGGCGGGGGCGGCGGTATGGAACTCATCATCACCGCACTCAGTCTCAGAGACGGCAAAGTCCACCCGACAATCGGATTGGAAAACCCGGATCCCGAATGCGACTTGAACTACGTGCCGGAAGGTGCAGTGGATGCAGATATAAAATACGCAATCACAAACAGTTTAGGTTTCGGCGGTCACAACGCAACACTGTTATTGAAGAAATACGAAGAATAATATATGTATGGCACCCTTATCCCAGTCGGGATGAGGGTTTTTTTAGTATTGGACGCATTTTGCGTGTGACGATGTACATATGAGGGGGTATGGGTCACCGTTGTATTTGACGGCGTCCATTAAGGGTATTTGCCGGTCGACATTGGAGTCACCGTGGCCGGTAATACACTCGAAAATCCTGCCGAATTAAAAAACGCATCCACCGAAGCGGATGCGCGTCTCTTAATCAATCATTACTTTCTCTTACGTCCGAGTCCCATGGCACGTTCCATTTTTTCCACCATTTTGTCGGCCTTGCGGGATGCTTTCTCCGCGCCCTGGTCTAAAATATCATCAAGTGCACCGCTCTCGAGATAATAATTGACCTGTTCCTGGAATTTCGTCAGGAATTCTTCAACGACTGCACCGAGATCCTTTTTGAAATCGCCATAAGTCTTACCGTCATACTCCGCCTCTAAATCGGCAGTACTCTTATCTGTAAGACTGGAATATATGTCCAGCAGGTTCGAGATGCCCGGCTTTTCTTCTTTGTCATACTTGATTTCGCTGCCTGAATCTGTGACGGCACTGCGGATTTTCTTCGCTCCGGCTTTCGGATCATCCAGCAGTGAGATAAAGCCTTTCTGATTTTCATCACTTTTAGACATTTTCTTAGTCGGATCGTTCAGGCTCATAATACGGCCGCCGACCTCCGGATGCTTGACTTCCGGCACTGTCAGGATGTCATTGTACTTGGTATTGAATCGTTCTGCCAGATTGCGTGTCAGCTCCAGATGCTGCCCCTGGTCTTCGCCCACAGGTACAACATCTGCGCTGTAAATTAAAATGTCAGCTGCCATTAGTGATGGATAGGTGAGCAGACCGACGCTGATGCCGTCTTTCTGGTTCTGTCTGCGCGCTTTATCCTTATACTGTGTCATGCGCTCGAGTTCACCGATATATCCGACGCACTGCAGCATCCATGCTGCTTTTGCGTGGGCTGCGACTTCACTCTGGATGAATAAAGTGATCTTTTCCGGATCGAGTCCCGAAGCCAGATAGATGGCTGCGAGTTTTTTCGTGTTCTCCCTCAATTTGAGTCTGTCCTGTGGTACAGTTATCGCATGCTGGTCTACAATGCAGAAATACGAATCGTATTCATGCTGCATCTCAACAAACTGTTTATATGCTCCGATATAGTTTCCTATAGTGGGAATACCGCTGGGCTGAACGCCTGAGAATAATGTTTTCATGTCGTAATCACCTTTTTTATGTCATTATGTATATGATAATAAACTTCCGGGTTCCTTGCAATATTGGCACTGATGTCTGCATCTTCATAATATCTTAACAATTTTTCTGAAATTTTGCGAGATTATTAGAGTTTTCTCATTTTATTTTAATGTTGGGTCGATATAATTATAACTGTAAACAAGTCATACACATATTTTACGGACAATCTTATAAAAATGGTTTATGGTTGAACGGAAAAGGGTATAGACAAATGTTACAAATCTTTTGAAATTGGAGTGTGAGCACTATGGTAACACTTTTTACTTCTCCAAGCTGCACATCATGCCGTAAAGCGAAAGCATGGTTACAAGAAAACGATATTCCTTATACTGAAAGAAATATATTCTCTGAAGCACTGACATTAGATGAAGTGAAATCCATCCTTAGAATGACTGAAGATGGTACAGATGAAATAATTTCTACCAGATCTAAAACTTTCCAAAAATTAGATGTCGATATTGACAGTCTGCCAATGCAGGAACTGTACACATTGATCATGGAGAATCCGGGACTTCTTAGAAGACCGATCATTATGGATGAAAAGCGTCTGCAGGTGGGGTACAACGAAGATGAAATCCGTCGTTTCCTCCCAAGAACTGTGAGAACGTTCCATCTTATGGAGGCCAAACGCCTGGCTGAAATGTAAATGTATCTCCCCTTAAACTGATATATGATACTTACGTCAAACAGTACCCGCAGATACTTGATATCTGCGGGTATTTTGACGTATAATAAAACACAATTCCAAAATTGGTATTACCCTGGCTGTATGGGTTATAATATAAATATCAACCAAACTCGGTGAAAAGGAGTGAGAAGGATGAGAATTGAAAGAGTGAATGATTCGACGATCAAGTTTTTCATCACGTATCAGGATATTGAAAAACGCGGCTTCGATCGGGATGATCTCTGGATGAACCGCAAACGCGGCGAAGAGTTCTTTTGGTCCATCATGGACGAAGTAAATCATGAGCAGGAAGATGACTTTACGATGGAAGGCCCACTCTGGATTCAAGTACATGCATATGACAAAGGAGTGGAAGTTGTAGTGTCCAAATCACGCGATGAAGACGATCCTTTCTCAACGGAGCAGACGCCTATGAATATAGATAACAAAGATATAGAGAGTTTTCTGGATGGTGGAGCAAAAGACAACAAGGAAACAGTTCCGGTGACGAAAGAGCCTGTAATGGTACATTTCGACGATATAGAAGACTTGATCAAATATACACATGAAGTTGAAATGGATGAAACACAGTATGAAGACTTGTTATTTACGTATAACGGCAAATACTATTACCAGATTTTCTTCGATTATCGTCTGGACTATATGGAAATCGAGCGTATCGAAGCAAAACTGCTCGAGTACAGTACACCAGCCGAAATCGCCAGCATGGTGGTCGAAGAATACGGTACAATCATCATGAGCAACAATGTGAGATACCAGGTAAGAAAGTATTTTAAAGTAAAATAATTTACTTGCACGGTAAAAAGATCAAAAACCTCCTTTTCTACTATATATAGAAAAGGAGGTTTTTTCATGTTTTCAGAAGTAGATGAAAACGGCGCTCAAATTACAGCGGCAGAAGCCGATAAAAACCGGAAATACTTCTGCCCCGTCTGCAGTGCGCCGGTACGTTAAAAGCGGGAAATATTAAGCTGCCCCATTTTTCACATCAGCGGATTCTGGACTGTACCCACTATCTTCATAAGAATGAGTCGATTGGGCACCTCCGGTCGAAACAGGAGTTATACTCGGAACTGGCGGACATCGCGCCGGTCGCCATGGAACACTATCTGCCGGAAATCGAGCAGATTCCCGATCTGCTGATCGATGGCAGGCTCGCTCTGGAAATTCAATTTTCCACCATTTCTGCAGAGCTCATCGCCGAGAGGTCGAAAGGGTATCACTCGCTCGGCATGGAAGTCATCTGGCTGCTCGATGAAGCCGCAGTCCGCACGGATAAAGGGAAATGTATCCCTTCCCGCTTCCAGCTGTCCACAATGTACCGAGGATCTTTATTCACATATGACCCGGAAACGAAAAAGTTTACAGGTTCATACTGCATCACCAACACGGCTGCGGCGGATGGCCGTATAAAAAAACGGAGATATCTGTCGGAGCATTACTTGCGGTGCAAGAAGTGCGGCCTGCAGCCAAAGTGAAACTGGCGGACGGTGAGATGGAACGGATGATCCGGCGGGAAAGGCAGCAGAAATCGGTGCTCAATCCGACGTTGACTTTTATGTACCAGCTGGGTCTGGAAGCGGGGAATGGCCTCGGACATCTGTGCTGGACAATAGAAGCGGAACGATGGATATCGAATCCGCCGCTTGAATGGAAGCTCTTCGTATATCATCATTTGGAGAAGGGGACATTCGACCGGGAGGAGTTTGAACGGTTCATCAATATGCACGTGATGCAGAGCACTCCGTCCA
The DNA here is from genome assembly GCF_046736035.1 of Salinicoccus sp. HZC-1. Lineage (GTDB taxonomy): Bacteria > Bacillota > Bacilli > Staphylococcales > Salinicoccaceae > Salinicoccus. The sequence goes on from NZ_CP177130.1 coordinate 593,984, forward strand.
AACAGGAGGTGCTGGTCGATTTATTGCAGGGATATAAAATGTTATATAATTCACAATAAGTTTCGGTGCTTGAAATTTTGGTGAAATATTGAGAAAATTAGATTATCTTAATTACTGGAGGGGTCATATTGGCTAAAGTCATTACAAGGGACGAACAAAAGCAGGAAAACACGTGGAATCTGTCTGCGATATTCGAGTCGGATGAAGCGTTTGAACAGAAATATAAAGAGGTGGAGCAACGCCTCGGTGAAGAGGAAAAATTCAAAGGGGCGATCGATTCTGCAGATAAACTTGCAGGCGCGCTTGAAACCGAGCGGGAAATTGAAGAGGAAGTAAGCAAAATCTATGTGTATGCCCATTTGAAGCATGACCAGGATACTTCCAACGATACTTACAGTGCGCTGGAAGCGAAAGCGCGGACGCTTGCGGTTAAATTCAGCACAGCATGGAGTTTCCTGACACCTGAAATCATGAAGATCGATGAATCGACACTCAAATCCTGGATGGCGGACGAACGGCTCGCCGAGTTTGCGTTCGATCTGGAAAAATTGAACAAGATGCGTGAACACGTTTTGAGCGACAAGGAAGAGAAACTGCTTGCACAGGCGGGGGAAGTACTGTCCAATCCGACATCCACTTACGGCATGTTCAGCAACGCGGATCTGGAGTTCCCGGATGCTGAGGATGCGGAGGGGAATAAGCACCCGTTGACGCAGGGGACGTATATCGACCTGCTCAAATCACCGGACCGCGCACTGCGCAAATCCGCCTATGAAAATCTGTATACCAGATACGGCGATTTCAAAAATACTTTGAGCCAGACGCTGCAGGGGGTCGTAAATACACACGTCTTCTCCGCCGAGGCAAGAGGATATGATTCGGCAAGGGAACAGGCACTGTCCAATAACTTTATTCCTGTGGCAGTGTACGACAGGCTGGTTGAGACAGTGAACAACAATCTCCATCTGATGCACCGCTACACTGAGCTGCGCAAAAGGCTGCTCGGCGTGGATTCGCTTAAAATGTATGATGTCTATGTGCCGATGGTCAAAGATATCGACTTCGAAATGAGCTATGATGAGGCGAAGGACTGGATGCTGAAATCACTCGAGCCGATGGGCGAAGAATATGTCTCGATCATCAAAGAAGGCCTGGAAAACCGCTGGGTGGACGTCTATGAGAATAAAGGGAAGAGAAGCGGCGCGTATTCGTCCGGAACTTACGGTACAAATCCGTATATTCTGATGAACTGGCAGGATAACGTGAACAACCTGTTCACGCTGACGCATGAGTTCGGCCACAGTGTACACAGCTACTACAGCCGCCAGAATCAGCCGTCCAACATGTCGGGCTATTCAATTTTCGTGGCGGAAGTGGCAAGTAACTTCAACGAAGCACTGCTCGCCGACTACATGTTCAGAAATCTTGAAGATAATAAGAAGAAATTATATCTGCTGAATGAACAGCTGGAAGGATTCAAGGGATCTGTCTTCAGACAGACGATGTTCGCAGAATTCGAGCATAAGATCCATTCCATGAAAGAAGCGGGAGAACCGCTGACAGCAGGCGGGCTGAATGAAATCTACGGCGAACTGAACAGGAAATACTTCGGGGATGCCGTGGATTACGACGACTATATCAACGTGGAGTGGGCGAGAATCCCGCACTTCTACATGAACTATTATGTGTATCAGTATTCCACAGGGTATGCGGCGGCAGCCAGCCTTTCCAAGCAGGTGCTTGAAGAAGGACCGGAAACCGCGGAAAGATATGTCAGGGAGTTTCTGAAAAAAGGATCCTCCGACTATCCGATCGAAGTGCTGAAAAATGCAGGGGTCGATATGACGACATCCGAGCCGGTTGAAAACGCGATGAAAGTGTTCGAGCGCCAGCTGGATCAGTTCGAGGTGCTGCTGGAAGAGACGGAACTGTAAAGCGTGATGTTGGTGGATCTGATTTTGAATTGATGGAAACTGCGGGCAATCATTAGAAGATTGTCTGCAGTTTTTATTTGTGTGATTTTAGTTGGAGTGATAAACTAATGAAACCGTTTTCTTTTTTCGGCGTGTATTTTGATGATTTCATCGGTCGATTTTATGGCTCTAAATTAAATGACGGGGCTGTTAATGACAGATTACCGGAGTGTCTTATGGAACTTAAAGTATATTATTACAACCGATATTTTGGAGAACGATCAGAGGATTTTGAGATGAAAAGAGTAAAAGAAGAGCGCAGCAGTGCTAGTTTCACTTCATTTCTAAACCCAGATTCGGAAAAAAGTATTTGAATACGTTTTCATTGTGACGGTATTGTGAAAAGTTATTCAAATTGTTGTCTGTCCTTGAAAACCGTGATATAGTTTAGACATGAAATTTTTATCACTGAAACATACCCCTTTGTTTAAACAGTGAGAAATTTCTCCCATCCCCTTTGTTTGAGCAGCACACTACAGAAGGTGTGCTGCTTTTTTTAATTAGTTAAATCTTTAGATCTTTTTCGATTGCAGTTCACTGCAGTCACAATCCAAAAGAATGACGATATGAGGCAGGCCAATCGGGTCTGCTTTTTTTTATGCCGTTTTTCAGGCGGAACAGGTGCTGTCCGTGCCGATGCCGCCCATCCCTCATTGCTTCCTAATCTCTTAAACGATGGCCGCCAAAGACTTTTGCCGTCCACCATCCACTTTAAACTGCCCCCTTCCTGAACACTTCACCGCATACGTGCACCGGATCATACCCGTCGTTCAAAAACCTTTTAAATTCCGGGGGAAATTCTACCCTTACAGGCTATAACGTGATTTAAATCACGTTATACATTTCACATGAAATATATAATTGAATTAAGCTGATAGACAGGAAAAAGGAGTCAGAAAAGGAGGGAAAGCAGATGTCTGCTGAACATAAAAATTACGAAGGCACTAGGCAGCCGGATCCATCTCAAAATCCGGAAACGGACAGCATCAGCGAGAAAGATGAACTGATGTCTCTCAAGGGGACATTTTTCTCCACAGTCATTTTTGTAGGCGGAGCAATCGTCCTGTGGACGGGAGTACTCATTACATTATTCCTGATGCGGTTTTAAGCCGTGTTTATTTCACAACCGGGAGCGGCGGCCGAAACCGGCCTGGAAATCGAAGCCGCTTCAGACCTAACCGGATAAAACCGGAAAACCATCAACGAACAAAGAGAGGGTGAATGATAGATGAAAATGCATAAACTTGAAGAGATCTGGCTGATTATCGCGGTGGCTGTCATCTGCATCGCAGTGGGCATCACCGGCTACCAGGCGTTCGCCATGGGCATGGCACCGCCGAGCCACCAGGAGACGATCGATCCGCAGCAGGTTGAAACGACTGCGCCGTTCGATAATCCGGGCGTATACGAAGTCGGCGATAACAAATATGAAGTGATCATGACACTTGAAGCGTTCCAGTTTACACCAAGTGAAATCACTGTGCCCAAAGGGGCGGAAGTGACATTCAAGATGACATCGAAAGATGTGGTCCACGGGGTCAACGTGCCCCATACGAACCTGAATACGATGGTGGTCCCGGGGCACATCCAGGAGATTACCCAGACATTCAATGAATCGGACGATTTCATCTTAATCTGTAACGAATATTGCGGTACGGGGCATCATACGATGTCTGCGACCGTCACTGTAGAGGAGTGAGGACATGGCGAGAGTCATGAAAAGAGTACAGAACACCCTATTCCCATTAGTCAATATCGGTCTGGCATTCGTCATGCTTCTCATCGGCGGGACCCTCGGCCTCGTCCAGGGTCTGAACCGTGCCGGTGTGCTGACGATCGTCGGCGGACTCAATTATTATGAAATACTGACGCTTCACGGCATTTTATTAATACTCGCATTCACCACACTGTTCATGAACGGTTATCTTTACGCGGCAGTCGATTACGTGCTCGGCGGACTGTCCAGAACGGTCCGCATCCTTGCCTGGTCCAGTCTTGCGAGTTTCCTGGCCGGTGCCGTTCTCGTCGTGTATACAGTGCTTTCGGGCGAAGCGACGGTCATGTATACATTTTACGCACCGCTCGCTGCACATCCGCTCTTTTACATCGGACTGGTCTTCGTCGTCCTGTGCATATGGCTTGCTGCCATCGGCGTATTCATCAGCGCATTCCAGTGGAAGCGCAGGAATAAGGGTCGGCATCTCCCATTGTTCGCATTTTTCGCAGTGGGCGTCTACACGCTGATTACATTCGGTTCACTCGGGGTGACCTGGGAAGTATTGATGCTGATTCCATGGTCACTCGGCTGGACGGAAACGATCAACGTCCTGCTTACAAGAACGCTGTTCTGGAGCTTCGGGCATACTCTGGTCAACGTCTGGTACCTGGTCGCGGTTTCCGCCTGGTATCTCGTCCTGCCGAAAGTCATCGGCGGAAAAATCTTCAGTGATTCACTCGCCAGACTCGTCGTCATTCTGATTGTGGTACTGAACGTCCCCGGTGGATTCCACCACCAGATCGTCGATCCGGGATTCTCAGAAGGGCTGAAATTCATGCATATGTTCATGAGCCTGTCCATCGCATTCCCGTCATTGATGACCGCATTCGCAATATTCGCGACGCTGGAACGCACAGGCCGCCGCCGCGGCGGCAAAGGGCTGCTCGGCTGGCTTTGGAAACTGCCGTGGAAAGACGTGCGCTTTATTACAATCATGCTTGCGATGATCGCATTCATCTTCGGCGGCGCCGGCGGCATCGCCCAGACGAACAACCAGCTCAACCAGGTGGTCCATAACTCGATGTGGGTGGTCGGCCACTTCCACGTCACCGTCGGGGTGACTGTCGTCCTGACATTCTTCGGTCTCGTGTACTGGCTCGTTCCGCACCTGTCCGGACGCAGGCTGACACCGAGGATACACAACCTGGGCATCTGGCAGACGATGTTCTGGACGGTCGGCATGCTGTTCATGACGATTTCCATGTCTGCAGTCGGCCTGATCGGTTCACCGAGACGGACGGAATATACGACATACGGGGAACACGCACATGCACTCGGCTGGGATCCCTACCTGCTGTTTGTCGGCGCCGGCGGCACGCTGCTCTTCATCGGTGTCCTCCTGATGTGCTACATCGTCTTCCATCTGATGTTCCTGTCACCGAAAGGGGAGACGGAATTCATGGTGGCGGACGTTGAGGAACCGGCGCACAAGACGCCGAAATGGACGGAGAACTGGGGGCTCTGGGTGATCATAGCCATCCTTATCATCTCCATGGGATATGTGGTTCCGATCGTGGATATCATTCAAAATGCACCGCCCGGCTCACCGCCGATCAAAACCTGGTAAAGAATAGGGAGGATGTTTGGAAATGAAAAAAGATCTGACAGTCACTTCAATCATTTTAATGCTGGGCATCCTCCTGTTCTATGTGACGACAAACGGATTTACGGCATTCACACTGGAGGCGCAGCGGATCCAGGACCTGAAATCTGCACCGCCGGAGTTTCCAAACATCGAAGTCGTGGATAATAACGGCCGCAGCTATGATTTTGATACATTCCGGGGCAAACACATTTTCATGACATTCATTTATACATCATGTGCGACGGCGTGTCCGGAAATGGAAGCGAATATGAAGCGGGTGTATGAAAACATTGATGCAGAGCAATATAAGGAGGATCTGGTTTTCCTGAGCATGTCATTCGATACAGAACGGGATACAGTGGAAGTGCTGGATCGCTATGCCGGCTATTTCGATGCGGACGGCGAGACGTGGCGCATGCTGCGGGTGCCGGCATTGGGGGATTTGGAGGACATTCTAAAGACGTACGGCGTCACGGTCATCCCCGAGGGGGATGCGGACTTCCAGCACAACACATCATTCTATCTGATAGAGCCGGACGGCCGGCTGGGTGAAGTGCTCGACTACCGGGATGTGGAAGCGGCATCGGATGTGCTCGTCCGGCGCATGGAAGGGGGCGGGGGCCGATGAGACAGTTTTGGTACGGTTTATCATTATTCCTGCTTTTAGCTCTGCCGCCGGTGCGCGGTCTGCTGGAATCCATCATGGCATTCCATATGCACATGCAGATGATGCTGCTGGTTGTCTCGGGGCTGCTCATGGCCCCTTTTTTCCAGAAGCATTTCGGAGGCATAATCGAAAAGTTCAATAAAACCGGCATCCCCGGCACGGCGCTGTTCTTTATCATATTGCTGTACTGGATGCTGCCGCGCACGATGGATGAAGCGCTGGAACTGTGGACTCTCGAACTGTTCAAATTCATATCGCTGCCGTTTCTGGCCGGCGTGCCGCTCCGGGACAGCTGGAAGAAGCTGGGCCGGGCCGGACAAATCATCGGTTATCTGGTGCTCTCGGTGATATTCAGTACCATGGCCTACCTATATATCTTTTCAGAAAGCACATTGTGCAATAACTATCTTATGACCGACCAAAAGACTGTCGGCTGGGGATTCGCGTTTTTTGCGGTATGCATTCTGCTGTATCTGATCCTGACGGTATTTACAGACCAGTCCCAGTATTTTGAAAGTGAAGAAGAATGAAGGGTCCCCGGATTCAAATCCGGAGCCCCTTCATTCTATGAGGCGAGATATTTATCAATGGTCGCTATATCGATGATGATCTGGCCGGACCCATTTTCAGTGATCAGTTCAAGTTTTTTGAATGCAGAAAGGTTGCGGCTGACCGTTTCGCGGGTCAGGCCGATCATGCTTGCCATCTCCTGTTTTGTCAGACGCATTGAAATCCTGATGCGGCCGTCATCCATATGCTCGCCATGTGAACGGGACAGGCGGACGAGCAGGGAGAGCAGCTGGACATCCGTGGGTTTCAGGATTTTTTCCTGCAGACGGTTCTGCAGGTCGACGATCAGACTGCCGAGATATTTGAACATTTTGATGGCTATATCCGGCCGCACTTTCAGCAGTGCTTCAAAGTCATTTTTGGCAATGCTGATGACTTCTGATGGTACGGTCGTACTCGCATTCGCCGGGTACGGATCCGTCCTGAATATCGCATGATGGGGAAACATTTCACCCGGGCCGAAGAAATTCACGATCTGCTCGCGGCCTTCCCGGTCGACGCGGTATACTTTGACATTGCCCCCGATGACGAAATAAAAATGCGCCATCTCTTCGCCCTGGCGGAAAAGGTGGCTGTTTTTGTCCAATTTTCTGCTGATGGCGATTTTGGCGATTTCATCGAGTTCCTCATCGCTGAAGGACTCAAAGATCTTAATCGCGGATAGATGCGTTTTAATCATGAAAACACCTGCTTTTGTGAGTAATGTTTGCTTTATTGCCAGTATAGCATTCTGCGCCGGGCGATGGTGCTGCCTGCGGTCCGGAGGATGACGGGATACCCCTTCATATGGACACCGTCCATGCGCGCTCCAATACAAAAAGGACCAGCCCGCAGGCTGATCCTTAAATATGAATAAAAAACTTTATTTCCCCAGACTCGACGTACCACCATAAATTTGATAGTACGTGCCTTCGTCGGTTTCTACTTCTGTGATCAGCCGCTGCAGCCGCAGCTTTTTCAATTCGTTCAGCAGCAGGCCGCTCCGCCATTCGAATACTGTTTTCAGCTCGTGGAAGCTGACGACCTCGAACGATTCGATATAATCGAGGATGCTTGGAAGCGGCTGTTTCTCTATTTCTGCATCGATAAGTTCATTGATGATATAAGTGTAAATATGGTAAGGGTACAGTCCTTCCACTTTTACGCCTTCTGCGTGCACATCTCCGGAAAAGAAGACCATTGCCGGCAGTGTGTCGACATCCATCTCCCGGTAGACCGAGAGATCGCGCCGCAGCATCGACCGGACGGCCTCGGAATGCGCGTCACTGAAAAATGAAGGGATATCAAGACCGGCGAGACGCGCGCTCGATTCCATATTTTCGACGGTGCAGATGCTGCGCGTCGGAGCGATGCGGTTCAGCACGTAGCGCATGAATGCGCGGGCCTTGTTGCGCCCCTGGATTTCTGCGGCTTTGTAGGCGAGTGCGATATTATCGATATCTGATGTGGACTGCGCCTGGCACTTTGTCAGAACACTGAGTGACGGCGCAAGTATTTTAGTAATGGAAATGTGTCCCCGGTATTCGATCAGCAGCTTGTTGATGATGGGTTCCATCTCACGGCAGCTCTCTGAAAACGGGTCGAAAAAGTAGAAAATCTCAACATGGTGGGTCGTTGGCTCGAGTACCAGTGACTGTTCGCGAGAATTGTTCATGTCCTCACCCTGCTTAATCTTTTGAATTCACCATATGGTTTGCTGTCATTGTATAGCGTGCCAGCATATATGACTTGAGCTCTTCATCCAGCCCGACGTCATTCATCGCTTTTTCCATATTTTCAAGCCATGCTTCCTTCGCTTTTGGTGTGATGCGGAAGGGCATATGTCTCATCTTCATCATCGGATGGCCGTATTCCTGATTGTACAGATTCGGGCCGCCGAGGAACTGAGTCTGGAACAGCTTCTGCTTATAGGCCGTTTCCGAAAGGTCATCCGGGAATAAAAAATTCATCCGGTCATCTTCGGCAACATAGGAATAGAAGATATCGATCATCCGGTAGAGGGTCTCCTGCCCGATCTCTTTATAGGGTAGAGGCATAATTGTCACCTGTCCGGATGCTCTCAAGCTTGTTGTAGAAGCGTTGGCTCTTTGTGATTTCCTCGCGTCTTTCAATATCATGCGCTTCGAGAAGACCGAGGAAATGCGTTTCCCCTTTGTCATAGTTGTCGACTTCAAATTCCAGTTCGAAATCTTCTTCGTCGAGGAACGTATTCCTGTCCAGCACGAGAAGTCCGTTCTCGTACGGCACTTCCCGGCGTTCCGTGGAAAGGGCGCCGTAGATTTTCAGCTGTGTTGCATCGATATTGAAGCGTTCGAGTTCACCGCGGATGATCTCCGGCAGTTCATCGCGCCGGATATTCCGGTCGAAGTTCAAGTCGCTCGGAACTTCGCCGTGATATTCCATCACGCCTTTTTCCGTCGGCTCCTTCAGCGTCATCATCTGCTTCCCCTCTGTATCACGGATGCGCAGAAGCAGTCTGTTCTGCCTCATATCGAGGTCCGGTGTATCTATATAGAAATTTGTCTGCACAATTCTCTGTGCTTTACTGAAATATTTCTCCTGCAGGCGGCCGTATTCCTCACCGCTCAGCATATTCTTAAATTCTATCTCTAACTCTTTCATGGGATCCACTCCTTATGTCATATTATCTATAAATTGAAATGGACTGTAAAGTAAACAGGTTTCTACGTTATCAAATTAAGCCTACTGTGGTAAAATAAAGTGCGCAAGGAGTGAAAAAAATGGATATATATGTAGACGAAATCAAATATGAAGAAAACACATTAAAATGTCACGCGGAAGCGGACATCAGCGAAATGACCGGTGCCTCCCGGATGATTGTGGACTCCGACAACATGAGTTTCATTTATCTGCTCGATGACGGGGATGCATTCCAGAGGCTGCACTTTGTAAAAGAAACGTGGTCGATGCTAAAAGACTACAAGGATTCAGAGATAGTGGTCAATGGTGAAGTCGGCCTGACGGACTTCTGGGAAGAGATGGACTATCTGCTCGAGAACATTGTTGACAACAACAATTACGGGAAAGAATTTGAAACAGCTGTCAGGGAGCAATTCGGACTATAGAACGGATATGAGACTGGGGTGTTTTTGATGGAAGAATGGGAGAAATTTCTCAACCCGTACAAACAGGCGGTGGAAGAACTCAAAATCAAACTTAAAGGAATGCGGAAAGACTATCAGTTGAACCGCCAGTCCTCGCCAGTGGAATTCGTAACCGCACGGGTGAAACCGGTGCAGAGCATCATTGAAAAGGCAAGCACCCGCGATATCCCATACGATCGCCTGAGGGAAGGCATGTATGATATTGCGGGCATCAGAATCATGTGCCAGTTCGTGGATGATATCAAAGTCATCAAGGAACTGATCCGCGAGCGTTCGGATATGAAAGTGGTGGAAGAACGGGACTACATCGAGAATACGAAAGAGAGCGGGTACCGTTCCTACCATCTCATCATCGAATACCCGGTGGAAACGATCGACGGGACGGTATATATCCTCGCCGAGATCCAGATACGAACGCTTGCGATGAATTTCTGGGCCACGATCGAGCATACGCTGAACTACAAGTACAGCGGGGAATACCCGCCTGAAATTAAAAAACGGCTCCAGAACGCGGCGGAAGCGGCGTATCTTCTGGATCAGGAAATGTCCGAAATCCGGGAAGAGATCCAGGATGCTCAAAAATACTACACTAAAAAACGCAACATATAACGGCTGCCGGATTTTATTCTAAAAAGGAAGGGCGGATGCAGCATGAAATTTTTCATCGTCTCCAAAGGGGACACGAAATCGAATGCACTGAAGGATAAGATGATGAACTACATGATCGACATGGGGATGACGCCTGAGGAAAAGGAACCTGAAATCGTCATTTCCGTGGGCGGGGACGGCACACTGCTCCAGGCGTTTCACAGCTACCAGCATCTGCTGGACCATACGGCTTTTGTGGGGGTGCACACCGGCCACCTCGGATTCTACGCGGACTGGCTGCCGCATGAAGTGGAGCGGCTCATCATCTCGATCCAGAACGACGAGTTCCAGGTGATCGAATACCCGCTGCTCGAGACGATCGTACGGTACGGCTCGGGGGGCACGGAGACGCGCTATCTGGCGCTGAACGAGGCGACGCTCCGGACCAACAACGGCACGACGCTCGTGATGGACGTGGACATCCGCAACCAGCACTTCGAGCGGTTCCGCGGCGACGGGCTCTGTATTTCAACGCCGTCCGGTTCCACAGCGTATAATAAAGCCCTCGGGGGTGCGCTGATCCATCCATCGCTTGAAGCGATCCAGATCACCGAAATCGCCTCGATCAACAACCGGGTGTTCAGGACGGTCGGCTCACCGCTCGTGCTGCCGAAGCATCATACGTCCCAGGTGCTGCCGGTCAACAGTGAAATCTATAATTTGACGATTGATCATATCAACCTCGTACATAAAGGGGTGAAATCCATCCAGTTCAGAGTGGCGGACGAAAAGATCCGTTTCGCCCGGTTCAGACCGTTCCCGTTCTGGAAGAGGGTGCATGAATCATTCATCTCCGCGGAATAAAAAGCACTTGAGAAAGTGCTTTTTATAGTAATGCCGCGCTTTTGCCCGCAAGGGGCAGGAGAGTATTATGTGATAATCCGACAGGGGAGTGGACGCATTGCCTGAAATCAGTGAAAAAAAAGATGAAATGATAAGTTATGAAGCATTGCGCTCCATGCTTAAAGATGATAATATAAACGACTTCCGGGAAGCATTCCTCGCGCTCCACAACTACGAACAGAGTGAATTCTTCCTGGAAATCGATGAACCTGCGCGTACGCGGCTCTATCATTTCATGAGTCCGGAGGAAGTCTCTGATTTCTTCGACAGCCTTGAGCTCGAACCGGACGAATTCGAAGAGATCTTTGATACGATGGATGCACGCTACGCGGCGAATATGCTCGGCGCGATGCAATACGATAATGCCGTGGATATTCTGAACGAAGTATCAAAAGAGAAACTGACGTCATTTCTGACGTTGATGGATAAAGAGGACGCGCGGGTGATCCGCGCCCTCATGAACTACGAGGAAGACACCGCCGGCGGTATCATGACGACCGAGTTCGTCAGTGTGACCTCACTCATGACCGTCCGTGAAGCGATGCGGCATCTGAAGCATATGGCGCGGACTTCCGAGACGATCTACTACGTTTTCGTGGTGGATGAAGACCGGAAGCTCGCAGGAATCATGTCGCTCCGTGAACTCATCATCGCTGATGATGACGAATATATCGGCGATATCATGACCGAACGCGTCGTTTCGGTGCGCGTGTCCGACGACCAGGAAGATGTGGCGCAGATCATGCGTGACTACGACTTCCTCGCAGTGCCGGTTGTGGATTACCAGGATCATCTGGTCGGCATCATCACAGCCGATGACATCATGGATGTCATCGACGAAGAGGCAAGCGAGGACTACTCCAGACTTGCCGGTATGACTGAAATCGAACCGACGACGGACTCCTCGCTGTCGACTGCGAAAAAAAGGCTCCCATGGCTCGTAGGCCTGACATTCATGGGAATGATTACAGCGACGATGCTGACAACATTTGAAGATACACTCGCCCAGGTGGCAATACTGGGCGCCTTTATCCCGATCATCGGCGGTATGGCCGGAAACACCGGCACACAGTCCCTCGCCGTTGCTGTCCGCGGTATCGCGACAGGGGAGATACAGGACGCAAGCAAGTTGAAACTCGCACTCCGTGAGATGGGGTCCGGCGTCATTACCGGCCTCGTCTGCGGGCTGGTATTGTTTACGATCATCGTTCTGATGTACCAGTCTGCGGTGCTCGGTCTTATCGTGAGCTTCAGCCTGGTGATCGCAATGACACTGGCAACGCTGCTCGGCACGATGGTGCCGCTTGCGATGGCCCGCGTGGGCATCGATCCGGCCGTGGCGAGCGGTCCGTTCATCACGACGGCGAATGATATCATCAGCCTGCTGATCTACTTTTCGCTTGCGAATGCATTTATGTCTTATTTGATTTAAGGAGAGATTATGGAACATGGACCATCCGTATTATCTTTAGCCATTGTCGTTCTTGCAGCCCTTCTGACTCCAATCCTTGTCAACAGGCTTAAAGTCAGCTTTTTGCCGGTCGTGGTTGCAGAAATTATCGTCGGTGTGATTATCGGTAATTCATTTTTAAATATAGTGGATCCGGGCGATCCGTGGCTTAATATTCTGTCGACGCTCGGTTTTATATTCCTAATGTTTTTAAGCGGGCTGGAAATTGATTTCGATGCATTTATCCAGAAGACGGATAAATCCAGGAAATCAAAAGTCCTGAAGCGGCCGCTTCCCAATATATTACTGCTTACGCTGTCAATATTTGCAGGCATCGCACTGCTCAGTCTGGTATTTGCCCTCCTGATGAAGTGGGCGGGCATTTTCGATGATGTGTTCCTGCTCGTAATCATCATCTCGACCATCTCACTGGGTGTGGTTGTACCGACATTGAAAGAAACCAATCTGATCACCAGACAGATGGGGCAGGTCATCCTGCTGGTTGCAGTCATCGCAGATCTGGTCACCATGATCATGCTCGCATTCTATTCACAGCTGTACGCCGACTCCAGCCAGCCGATCTGGCTGATGGGGATACTCGTTGTGTTCGCTGTGCTGTTCTACCTGCTGGGCCGCGTCATGCACCAGGCACAGTTTTTGAAGCAGCTGAACAACGGCACGATGCAGATCGGCATACGCGGCGTGTTTGCGCTGATCATCATGCTCGTTGCGCTTGCGGAAGGCGTGGGTGCCGAGAACATACTCGGCGCCTTCATCGCCGGCTGCATCGTCAGCCTGCTGAAGCCCGATACGGATATGGTGACAAAGCTCGATTCATTCGGCTACGGCTTCTTCATTCCGATCTTCTTCATCATGGTCGGCGTGGAACTCGATCTGCCGTCACTGTTCCAGGACAGCCGGATATTCGTCATGATCCCTGTGCTGCTTGCGGCATTTTTCCTGAGCAAAGTGATTCCGGTCGCGGTACTGCTCCGCTACTTTGATGCACGGCGCGTCACGGCGGCGAGCTTCCTGCTGACTTCCACGCTGTCGCTCGTCATCGCCTCCGCGGTCATCGCCGAACAGATCGGCATGATTACGGGCGAGGAAAGCGGCATGTTCATACTGAGTGCCGTCATCGCATGCATCATCACGCCGGTGCTCTTCAAGCAGCTGTACCCGATGCATGAGGAAGTGGACAAGATGATCGATGTGACGATCATTGGCAACAACCAGCTGACGGTGCCGGTGGCAAACAGCATCGCCGGCGGCCTGTACAATGTGAAGCTCATCTTCCACAGGAACTTTTCAGATGCGCGGGGGTCAAACAGCGAAAATATGGAGTTCCATGAAATACAGGAATACTCCCATGAAGCGCTCGAGGCTCTGGGGGCATTTGATGCAGATATTCTTGTCGTCGGTGCCAACGACTCTTCAATCAACTGGAAAGTGGCCGGACTCGCCAAAGATGCCGGCATCGAGCGGATCATCTACCGCGTGGACGATCCGAGCCAGGAGCGCGAGGTCAAAGATCTCGGCTATGAGCTGTTCTCCACGATGCTCAGCTCAAAAACGCTGCTCAAAGGCCTGATCGAGTCACCGAACATGATCGATCTGCTTTCCGACCAGGAAACGTCCATCTATGAAATACACATGAACAACTACAGGTATGACAGTATGAGCCTGAGGAACTTCCCGTTCGCCGGCGATATCATCTTCCTGAGAATTCTAAGAGGACAGGAATCGCTCGTACCGCACGGTGACACACCGCTGCAGGTCGATGACAAAATCTTCGTCACGGGCACAACGGAATACGTTGAAGAACTCAAGAGAGAGCTGGAACTGTACTGATCATCGCCACTGCCCGTTACGGGTGGTGGTTTTTTTGCGCTACGGCGGAAATTCCCGCCGGCGGCCGGGCACGGAGAGGCAGCGGGGGTTCATTTCCGAAAAGGATCTGCAAACCACTTTTTTGTTGCAATTGACGGTGAAAAAATGTAGATTAGTAGTAGGTACTAATAACAAACTATAAATTGTTTTGGTGTGTGAATGAAAACCGTGCATCAAATTTGAAAAGGGAGTTAATCATTTATGAATCTCGAAGGTAAAACCTATGTCATTATGGGTGTGGCAAATAAGCGCAGTATCGCATGGGGTGCGGCACGCGCACTTGATAAAATGGGTGCGAAACTCGTATTCACGATTCTGAACGAACGTTTCCGCCGCGAGCTGGAAAAGCTTCTGGGCGATCTTGAGGGCGACCACGACATCGTTGTTGAGTGTGACGTCCAGGACGACGCTCAGATCGAATCTGCATTCAAGGAAATCGGTGAGAAGACGGGCGGCATCGACGGTCTGATGCATGCGATCGCATTCGCCGGTAAAGACGAGCTGCAGGGCGGCTACAGTGAAACTTCCCGCGAAGGCTTCAAAAACGCGCTGGATATCAGCACATATTCACTGACGGTTGTATCCAAGCACGCGAAGAAAATCATGAACGAGGGCGGAAGCATCGTTACGATGACTTACCTCGGCGGCGAACGCGCAATGCCTAACTACAATGTAATGGGCGTCGCGAAAGCAGCACTCGACTCAAGTGTACGCTACCTGGCATACGACCTGGGCGAGCAGGGCATCCGCGTCAACGCAGTATCCGCGGGTCCGATCCGTACACTCAGCTCATCCGCTGTAGGCGAATTCAAATCAATCCTGAAAGAAATCGAAGAAAAAGCACCACTCCGCAGAAACGTCGATCAGCTTGAAGTAGGAAATGCAGTTGCCTTCCTGTTAAGCGATTTCGCAAGCGGAATCACAGGCGAAGTCGTACACGTAGACTCCGGCTACCACATAATGGCATAAACTGATATTAATAGTTGGAAACCGGGACCTTCTTTGAAGGCCTCGGTTTTTTTTTGTTTCAGGCGGTATTCCATACTGACGGTGGCCACAAACCACATCTTATGACCGTCGCCCCCGGCGTCCCTCCCGTAATTTCATCTAAAATCCCAAAAAAGAGCCCCTCCACACCGTGGAGGGGCTTTACATCAATAATACAAAAATCTACTCTTCGCTGCCGAGTCTGAATGTCTCGGAGACTTGCCACATGCCGTTTTCCAACTGGAAGCACAGGCTGATTTTATTTAATGTTTCTGAATGGTCGATACCGATCATGCTCAAGTGTCCGAACATGTCTTCGTATTCCTGGGAAGTCTGACCCTGTGCGATTGTGAAGTGCGGAACGAATGGATGACTGTTTTCACCATAGAAATCCCCTTTGTTAAGGTCATCATGGATGGCCTGCAGCTGTTCGTTCTTTTCTACTTTAAAGTAGATGACCTGTGAATTCGGCACAAAACTGGATACCTTTTTGATTTCGATTTCAACCGGTCTATGGTTTTTAGCCACTTCTTTTAAATATTCAATGATGCTGTCTTTTTCAGACTCATCCGCTTCGAAGCTTTCCTTCACTGTAATATGTGGTGGAATAAGTGCGTAATGTGCATCATATCTTTTTCTATACTGATTTACCTTGTCCTGCAGTTGTTTGGATGGAAACATTGCTACCCCAAATTTCATCTTGATTCCTCCCGTTTATTTTAATTCAATTATATCAGACTTTTTACAAAAATCCATAATATTCTAACTAAGGTAATGTTTCAGAATTCTCTCGATCTCCGGTTTCCATGTCTTCCAGATGTGTCCGCCTTCGAGTTCGCGGTATTCATATTCGAGCGGCTGATCGGATAAATATTCATTCAACTTACGGTTTGGCGTAAGGAAATCCGCCTGCTCTCCTGAAATCGTCTCGAAATCATCTTCATCGAGTCCGATTGTGTGATACAGGTCCAGATGCATGAGCATCGTCTGTTCTTTGAATTTTTCAATAAAGTCATCATCGACGAACGGACTGAACGCAAGCGCCTGCGAGAATGTTGCCGGATACGTTGCAGCAATTGAAAATGCAAAGCTGCCTGCCAGAGAATCCCCCATCAGCAGACGGGATGTCCCGACTTTCAAAGTAGGGAAGGTCTTGTCGACCCAGCTGATCAGCTCGCGGGCCACAAACGAAACGAATGCATCATGATGCTCGCCGTTCGGATCGAAATAGTCATTGCGCCATTCGACACTCGGATAGGGAATGCCGACGATGATGGCACGGTCGACCTCGTCCGCCTCAGCCAGTTTTTCATACTGGCGTTCAATCTGGCCGAATTTGAAAAAATCCTGTGAATCGAATGTGATGATCACACGGTGCTTGTATAAATCCGAAAAGTTTTTTGGTAAGTAGTACTGAATTTCATAAGTTTCACCTAGTGTTTCTGATTCAAAATCAAAACTGTGTATCTTTCCCGGTGTCATGTCCATAAGAAAACCCCCTCATGGTAATTCTACCAATAAGGGGGGAGTGTTTAAACTATTTTTATTTTTTCGGAAGCTCTTCTCCTGGATACTGGTAATTTTCCTCTTCGAGACGCTTCGGATAGTCATGATGCCAGAAGTCGGCGCTCTTCACAGTATCTTTATCCGGCCGGTAAATGGCAAATTTGCCGGAACCTTTTTCTTTTTTCTGGCGCTCGAAATCCCTCAGGGCAGCCAGTGCTGGTTTTTGCAGGATGAGTATGGCGATAACGTTGAGCCATGCCATCAATCCTACACCGAGGTCACCCATATCCCATGCAAGGCCGGCGGTGTTCACCGTACCGTAGAATGCGGATAATACGAGCAGTATCCCGAGCAATGTTTTAAGGATCGGCCAGCGTCCGCGGGTGATATAGACGAGATTGGTCTCTGCAATATAGTAGTAGGCCAGAATCGTCGTATAACAGAAGAATAGAAGTGCGAACGTGATGAAGTATGATCCGAATCCGATGAAGGTCGGATCGAATGTTTCCTGTCCATGGAACGCATTGTCCAGACCTGCCTGAGTGTAGGCGACGGTGCCGGAGTAGTTCTTCTCACCGTCAGGTGATTCCTGGTAGACGCCGGAATCCACGATGAATCCGTCTCCGCCGTCTGATACGTTATACATGCCCGTCATCAGAATCATGAGCGCAGTCGCTGTACATACGAAAAGTGTATCGATATAGACAGAGAATGCCTGGACAAGCCCCTGCTTGGCCGGGTGTGATACTTCAGCAGCACCGGCTGCATGCGGTCCGGTACCCTGTCCGGCTTCATTGGAATAAATACCGCGCTGGACACCGATGGCGATCATACCGCCGACGATTCCGCCGAACTGCTGCTCCATCCCGAAGGCGCTTCTGAAAATGAGACCGAACATGGCTGGAACATCCTGGATGTTGATGATGACAACGATGATCGCCACGATGACGTAGACGACTGCCATGAACGGCACGACTGCAGTGGCAACGTTGGCGATGGATTTGATACCGCCGAAGATTACAATGCCGACAATTACGACGAGCCCGGCACCGACAATCCAGTGCGGCATCGGGAACGAATTCGTCATCGCCCCGGCGATGGAATTGGACTGGATGCCCGGAAGCAGGAAGCCGGTGGCAAGTATAGTAACTAAAGCAAATATAACAGCATAAATCTTGCCGACTTTACCGCCAATCCCTTTTTCAATATAGTATGCGGGACCGCCGCGATACTGGTTATCTTCATTCTGTTTGTAAATCTGTGCGAGTGTGGATTCGACGAATGCACTCCCGGCACCTAAAAATGCAATCAGCCACATCCAGAAAATCGCACCGGGACCCCCGATGAAGATGGCTGTTGCGACACCGACGATATTCCCCGTACCGACGCGACCAGATAATGAAACTGCGATCGCCTGGAAACTGGATATTCCGACCGGTGATTTCTCCCCCTGAAACATCAATCTGATCATTTCTTTAAAATGTCTGATCTGGAAAAAGCGCATCCTCAAACTGAAGTACAGTCCCACCGCAAGCAGACCGTACACTAAAGGTGCACTCCAAACAAGACCGTTAAAAAAGTCAACGATACCCTGCATATAATTTTCCCCTTCCCCTTTGTCTAGAACATTTGGACATTATAATCTTACTTCTATCCTTATAATTTGTCCACATATTTTTGCAAGCGGTTTCATATACGTATATTTTCTTGCCGGTTTGAAAATATGGTACACTGTAAACAACTTTTTAATATGAGTGAGAAGGAGAACGTGCGAATGACAAGAAAAGTTTGGTTCCAGACCGGTGTGGCAATCATCATCACCCTGCTGATCATTATGCTGGTCATCAGAGTGCAGGTGATTTTCCAGCCATTTTTCACCATTATTGCAACGGTGTTCATTCCGCTTCTGATCGGCGGATTGCTGTACTACATTACAGAACCCATACAGCGGTTTCTGGAGAAGAGGAAAGCCGGCAGAATAACGAGTACTTTAGCGATTTTTGTAATCATACTCCTCGTTATTACACTGCTTGCGATGATCATCGTCCCAATGGTGACTACTCAGGTGCAAAACCTGATATCCAGGGCGCCGATGATCCAAAGGGAGATACAGGAGCTGTTCAACTTCCTGCTGTCCCAGCGTGACCGGCTGCCGTTCGACCCGCAGTCCTATATACAGGATGCATTAAATCAAGGATCGCAGATGGTGTCTGATCTGATGGGCAATGCAGTTTCCATCGTATCCGGTACGGTAAGTGTGCTGCTCACACTCGTCCTGATACCGTTCTTTTATTTCTTCCTGCTGAAAGACCACGAGAAGTTCATCCCATCGGTGACCTCGCCTTTCAAGGGGACATTCAAACAGTTTCTGACTGAACTGCTGAGTGACATCGACAATACACTGCGTGCATTCATCCAGGGACAGATGCTGGTCAGTTCGATCCTGTGCGTCATTCTCTATATCGGCTATGCGATCGTCGGCCTCGACTATGCATTGCTGCTTGCGATATTCGCATTGTTCATGAACCTGATACCGTTCCTCGGTCCGTGGCTGGCATTCGTGCCGGCGGCATTGCTTGCCGTAATCCAGGATCCGTTCATGCTCGTCTGGGTATCGCTGATCACACTGATTGCGCAGCAGATTGAAAGCAACCTCATTACACCGAACGTCATGGGGCAGACGCTCAAACTGCATCCGCTCACAGTCATTACAGTGGTGCTCGCAGCGGGGAACATCGCCGGATTCATCGGCATGCTGATCGCGATTCCGACATACGCAGTGATCAAGACAATCATCCAGAACATCTGGAGATACCGCGGCAACATCGGCAAGACGATGTTTGCAACGGATGGTGCAGCACCTTCCGAATAATATAAAAAATCCGCAGCCACCCTAAAAAGTGACTGCGGATTTTTATTAGCCGATATCTCTTCGTTTGAACAGCATCGCACCAATGATGCCGAGTACAATACCGGTACCGGCCACCAGTGCCCAGCCCATCCAGTCCATCTCCCGAGCCGGCATTTCGGCCAGATAATGGAACGGCGTCACAGTGCGCCACACATCATCGAGGCCGATGATGAGCCCGAGATAATTGACGAAGAACGAGTAGAGGAAATACAGCCATATTACCGTATGGAGCTTCTTCGAAATCCCCGTCAGCAGCATGGACAGCCCGGTGAATAATACGATGGCGGCGGTATAGTTCACAGCCGTCAGCAAATAACGCCCGAGTGTGACATCGATGCCTTCGACGCCGATGCTCGCCCCGTACATTCCAAGCACAGCGAGCACCAGTCCGAGCCCCCCCGTGATAACGGCGTAGATTCCGTGGACCGCAAGCATGCGTGCCCGGCTGATATCCGCGCTCACGAGCAGCTCCAGACGTTCGGATTTCTCCTCGCGCAGTATGCGTGCTGACACCATCAGTGCCGGTATGATGCCGATCACGGATGTCACCAGGATCAACGTGCTCATAAACTGCAGGATCGGATCGGTGCCGGATTCATTCTCCATGGCCTGGGCCAGAAATTGATTTTCCCCGATGAACGTATCGAGTTCCCCGAAAATCGAACCGTAGGAGAGGCCGATCAGCAGCATGCCGAAAAGCCAGCTGATGATAAGCACCTTCATCCCTGTCAGCTGAAGCCGCGGATAGGAACCAATGTTCCGTGTCTTCCTTTTGAAGCCCGGCTTCAGATAAGAGTCATCAAGATCCCTTCTCACAAATAAAACCCATGCCAGCCAGATGAACACCAGAATGATGGTGAACGGCAGCAGCCAGACGTAATCATTCGCACCAAACGGTTCAATCCGCGACAGCCAGTGGTAGGGGAAGATCACGGAATAGTCCATATTGACCACATCCGTAATCGACCGCCCGACATAAAAGAGCAGCAGCAGTGAAAGTGCGACCCCGAATGACCAGTCGGAGGACGGCATCAGCTGGGCAAGCACGAGTGTGATTGCGTAGAACAATATGCCGAACAGCGTGGTGCCGAGCGCATATAGAAGATTCCCTTCCATGTTGAAGGATTCCAAGTTCATGACGGTAAGCCCGGTGAAGATGATCACGCCGAGGACAACGTTCATCACTATGCCGATCAACAGCTGTGTGATGAATATATTTCCGCGTGTAATGCCGGTGCTGCTGACATATTCAAGCAGTCCCCGGTCTTCCATCCTGCGGCTTGTGGCATTGGCGATCATGACGCCGAACAGACCGTGGATGATGGCCATGAATACGAGCATTTCATGGGAGAACATGACAGCGGCGGTATAAGTGCCTTCCGGCACGGGACCGACCATCGCAACCATTGCCGGATTGCTGAGTGTCTCTTTCAATATTTCGCGGTCCTCGGGCGCTCCGTAAAGATTGAGCAGAGCGGGCGGGACGATGAGTGTCAGTGCCGAGATGCCTGTGATCCACATAAGGATGCGGAACCGCACATCCCGGAGCACTATCCCGAAAAATTGTCTCATGATTCATCACTCCGGTCCTCATAGTAGCGCATGAAGATGTCTTCCAGGCGCGGCGGCATCGTCTCCAGCTGCGTCGGATTGAGCGGGTACAGCGCATCCAGAAATTCCGGCGCCTTATCATTGTCGACGAGAATATGCGTGCTGTCGTGCGCTTTATTAAATTCATGCACAAAAGGGAGTGATTTCAACTTTTCCAAATCTCCTTTTGCCTGCACGACATATTCAATCCGTGTAATGTGGCGGAGATCCTGGAGATGTCCGGTTTCAATGATTTTCCCGTCACGGATGATGGCGATCCTGTCCGCCAGTTTTTCCACCTCTGACAGGATATGGCTGGACAGCAGGATGCTTTTACCCGCGTCGCGTGCACGCAGCACTTCCTCATGGAAAGAGCGTTCCATCAGAGGATCCAGCCCCGTCGTCGGTTCATCGAAGATCAGCAGGTCCGCATTTGAAAGGAAGGCACTGATGAGCGCGACTTTCTGGCGGTTCCCTTTGGAGTACGTCTTACATTTCTTTTTCGGATCCAGCCTGAACTTTTCAATCAGCGCATCTTTCCGGTCCGTATCCTTGTACCCCCGCGTCTTCATGAAGAAATTGATCACTTCATCCCCCGTAAGATTCCCCCACAGGTTAACATCCCCCGGGACATAGGTGAGTTTATTCTTATAGTGCGGGTCTTTCGAAATGGGCTGGCCGTCGACCAGTATTTCCCCGGAATCCGGTGTCAGTGCCCCGATGATCATGCGGATCGTTGTGGATTTACCCGCACCGTTCGGTCCGATGAATCCGAAAATCTCACCCTTCTCAATCGTGAATGAAACATCCTGTGCTGCAATTGTCTTTCCAAAAGTTTTCGTCAGATTTTTAAGTTCGAGTACGCTCATTGATATTCCTCCTTATAATAAAGTTTGCGCAATGCATCGAGATAATGGTCGAAGTCATCAAAATAGTCATCCAGATGATTGAAATCCAGTCCCTCGATTTTCATCCTCTGCTCCATTTCCCGGCTGTATCCATCGATGGTCCAGCTGACTAATTTGATGGCGGTCGCATGATCGATATCATCACTGAACCGGTCCATGTCGATATTGTCATATAAATAGATGATGCGGTTCTTCATCAATTCCTCCCTGGATTTCTCCTGGGCTTCGTTGAGCTCCTTAGAAAAATAAGCGGAAGTGACAAATCCCATGACTTCGGGATGCGCCCTGAAGTATTCGTATTTCTTTTTGGACAGCCTGGCACACCTTTCGATGAAACCTTCTTTTTCCGTCGAAACCCCGAGCATCATATGGGATTCGATATGATTGAAGGCAAATTCCAGCGTATCATCGAACAGCGTTTGTTTATTCTCAAAATAGTAGTAGAGCATCCCCTTGCTCATGCCGGCATTTTTCACAATCCGGTTCGTCGAAGCCCGCTTGAAGCCGTGTTCCGCAAATTCGATCATCGCCGCAGTGAAGATTTCGTACTGCCTTGAATCATCCAGCGATTTAAACGCTTCTTTCATGATTTCCCTCCTATTCACCGGTTCCGGGGCGGTATTGACCACCTTGGTCAACTCCATTCTATTCCCTTTGACCACCCTGGTCAATAACTTTTTATCAAATTTTTCCGATATATCCATTGGACCAAATTTTATATTCAGGAGTGATGATTTTGAATCCAATCGATTATTTGAAAAGCAAAGGGTTCCGGGTGACTTCCGACCCGGCGAAGTATCAGAGCGGCATCTGGGGGAAGCGGGATTATACGGTGAACGGCTACAACTATGATACGTATTGCGGCGGCTACCACCGCGCGTATGACCTGGCGAAAAAACATCTGGCACCGGTGCCCGCGGTGTGTGACGGGAAGGTCGTGGCGGGCACATCGGCCTACGGGAACTTCGGCGGCACAGTGGTCATTGCGAATAAGACCCTCGGTATCCAGGTGATCTACGGCCACCTTGCGAGAAATCTGCCCGTAAAAGTGGGGGATTCGGTCAAGCAGGGCAATACGGTCGGCTACCAGTCGAATACCAATTACGACAACGTTTATATGGCATCGCACCTGCATATCCAGTTCCAGAAATATGGTTACCTTGCGAGTGAACGGGCATTCGTCTGCACCGGCATCAACCCGCTCGGTATTAATGTAGGAAGTGGTGCCGGCCCGGTTTCACTTGAGCAGAAGACGAGCTACAATGCCGCCTGGCTGTGGAAAGGGAAATACAAAGTGGGGGAGCGGACAAAGAGAAGAGCGTTCCCGTCCCTTAAAGGAGATGTCAGCGGCTACGTCAGGATTGGTGAAGTATATGACTTCGATAAACTGTATTATAACGATGGTCACTGGTGGATCCGGATTTTATCGGGAAATGCGCAATGGTTCATCGCCGTCGGCAGGAAAGAGACGGGCGTCACATTCAAAACCGCCGCCAGCCTCAGACGATTATGGGGGACAGTCACAAATCTCGATACATCCGGCGGCAAGGAGAAACCAAAGAAGGCGTTGTAGGGCAATTATCGGACAACGAGGGCCACATACTGCATCTTATGGACGTCGTCATCCTGGACGGTGACCATATACAGCCCGATTCCACACAACACAAAAAAACCGCTGAATCTGCCCCAACAGATTCAGCGGTTTTTTATACATAATCTTCTAATGGCTCCTGAGATCTTCATCCATCCTGTGCAGGAGTTTGTTTATCACAACCTGGTTGACGGTTTCGACGATAAAATAGGCGAGTATAGTGAATACGAAAATACTGCCCAGCAGTAAAATATTATTTTGTATTACGCTGATTACCAGGGCCGGCACGAAAACCAGAGCCATATAGAGCAGCAGCATGCTGAGCCGGTTGCCGTTGATCGAGCGCTGGGCGTCACGGAGGTCGACTGAATACTTTTTGTTGACTGCTTCCAAGTCGACTGTGTCATCCTCTTCGTACACTTTTGTGATTGTTGGTGTGGAATCATATTTGTCTTCTGTGTACCGCAAATCCATGTGGCCGTTGTCCCAGAACAGGTACTTGAAAAATGCCAAATTACTCATCCCCTTAATTTAAATATTCCAAATATTATGATATCATTATATAATGAAAGTATCTTTTATTCAAAGGGGGACTATTGATGAGTGAAAAAGATTCTAAGGAGAAGCAGTTTTCCAGACGTGATTTCTTAAAGACAACGGGGGTTGCGACCGGGGGTATCATCGGCGGGTCGTTGCTCGGCGGTGCGGTTGGGATGAACTTTAACTCGGTAATGCCCGGGCAGGAAGAAGATGCCGCACAGACAGGGGAAAGCGCAGGGAATGCTGCAGAAACTCCAGGAAGAGTGTTCTTTGTGAACGATGCGGATTTCGAAACGATTTCCCATGCGATGGAAAGGATCTTCCCTGAGGATGATCTGGGGCCGGGTGCAATCAAGCTCGGGGTCCCTTACTTCCTGGATATGCAGCTCGCAGGTGCATATGGAAACAACACCAAAGAATATATGCAGGCACCTTTCTATGAGGCTGAAGAGACACAGGGGTACCAGTCCCGTCTGACACGGGCGCAGTTTTTCACGCTCGGCATCAAGGCGCTGAATACCGAATCACAGAACGCGTTCGACGGCGTCTTTACGGAAATCGAAGATGAGCAGAAAGATGAAATCATAACCAAATTCCAAAAAGGTGATGCGGATCTGGGCATTCCGGCAGCAGCCGGAAAACCGCAGGATTTCTTTACGCTGCTGCGGTCGGCAACAATCGAGGGTGCATATGCAGATCCGTTATATCGTGGAAACCGCGGCATGGAAGGCTGGAAGATGAAACAGTTCCCCGGCCACCAGCACGCCTACATCCAGCAGATCGACACGGACGATTTCCAGGATATCGCACCACAATCACTTTATGGGGGGAAATAGAATATGGCGACAGAATTAGAGAAAGTAGACGTTGTAACGGTTGGTGTCGGCTGGACCGGTGGTATCATAGGGGCTGAAGCGGCGAAAGCGGGCCTTAAGGTGAAAGGGCTGGAACGCGGACATGACCGCGGCACTGAAGACTACCAGAATGTCCATGACGAATATAGATACGCAATCCGCTATGAACTGATGCAGGATGTATCGAAGGAAACACTCACGTTCAGGAATACCCGCGAACAGCGGGCACTGCCGATGCGGCAGCTGGGTTCCTTCCTGCTGGGGGAGAATCTCGGCGGTGCAGGCACACACTGGAACGGGCAGACGTGGCGCTTCCTGCCCTATGATTTTGAAATCCGTTCGATGACCGAAGAGAGATATGGCGCAGAAAAATTAAAGGAAGAAGATGGCTATCGTATCCAGGACTGGGGCATTACATACGATGAACTGGAGCCATACTTCGATAAATTTGAAAAGACGGCGGGTATTTCAGGTGAGCCGAACCCGCTCGGCGGCGACCGTTCCGATGACTATCCGACACCGCCGATGATCAAAACGGAAACATTGAAAATGTTTGAGGATGCATCCAAAAATCTTGGCTACAGCCCGATCATGATGCCTTCTGCAAACTTGAGCGAATCCTACGAAAATCCGGATGGGCAGACGATCGCGGCCTGCCAGTACTGTGCATTCTGTGAACGGTTCGGCTGTGAGTACGGCGCAAAGTCCTCACCGGAAGTGACGGTCATCCCTGCAGCAAGGGAGACGGGAAACTTCGAAGTGCGCCCGCATTCTAACGTTGTAGAAGTGCTTACCGACGAAGAGGACGACAGCAGGGTGACCGGTGTGAAATTCATCGATACGCAGACCGGCGAGGAGTTCATCCAGCCGGCGGATGTCGTTGTATTGACGAGCTATCTGTTCAACAACTATAAGCTGCTCAGAGTTTCCGATATCGGCGACCAATACGATCCGGAGACCGAGGAAGGCACACTCGGCCGCAACTACTGCTACCAGATTTTCGGCGGCGTAACCGGCTTCTTCGACCAGCAGTTCAACACGTTCATGGGTGCCGGGGCGCTCGGCATGGCGTTCGATGATTATAACGGAGACAACTTCGACCACGACGATCTCGATTTCCTTCACGGCGGCAACATGGCGATTACACAGACGGGCGCACGTCCGATCGCAACGAATCCGACAAAGGAAGGCACACCGTCATGGGGCGCCGAGTTCAAAAAGGATTCGATCGAAAACTATACCCGCAACCTGAGGGTGCAGGCCCAGTGTGCGTCACTGCCCTACAGAGACAACTACATCGATCTGGATGAGGAGTATAACGATGCTTACGGCATACCGCTCGTCCAGCTGACATACAACTTTACGGATCAGGATCGGCAAGTCCAGAAATATACGATAGAACGTGCAGCGGAAGTGATGGAGGAAATGGGTGCCAATGAAATCAAGAAGGATGCAGAAATCACCGACTACGACATTGTCCCTTACCAGTCCACACACAACACCGGCGGCACGGTGATGGGGGACGACCCGGAGACGAGCGTCGTGAACAATTATCTGCAGCACTGGGACCGTGACAACCTTTTCGTTGTCGGCGCAGGGAATTTCGCGCATAATAGTGGATATAACCCGACAGCAACCGTAGGTGCCCTCGCGTACCGCTGTGCGGATGGTGTCATCCAGTATGCAGAGGAAAACAGGCGCCTCGAAGAGGAATAGGTGATTTAATTGGATCCGTATGAGGACTTGAGCATCAGTCCGGTGGACAAGCGGAAGGCCGGTAAAGACAAGGGGAATGAAAATCCGGCAGCCGGCGGCAACGGCGGCGGACCGAATCCGCCCGGAAAGCCTGGAAACGGGGAGGAAGCAGACCCCTTCGAACCGTTTACAGACCAGCTTACGAGCCTCCGCAGCCTGCTGATGAAATCTGCGGTGGTTCTTGCAGTATGGTTCATCACCATTTTCTTCACGGTGGAATGGTGGTTCCCGTATGTATCAAAAGGATACGAAATCGTGGTGATGGGGCCGTTTGAAGTCATCCGGTTCTATGTCAGGACGTCAGCCGCGATTGCGCTCGGCCTGAGCGTGCCGTTCATGCTGTACTTCATCTGGCAGTATGTCAGGAAGACGGTGGGCATCGAAGGCAAGGAAGTCAAATTTCTGAAAGGGTCCGTCCCGGTGATGATCGCTCTGTTCCTCGGGGGACTCGCTTTCGGGTACTTCGTGGTCCACCCGATCAGCTACTTCTTCCTGATCCAAATGGGACAGGTGAACTTCGATGTACTCGTCACGGCGGATGAATATATGTCATTCTTATTGGTCTCCACGATTCCGATGGGGCTGATTTTCCAGCTGCCCGTGGTTGTCTTATTCCTCAACCATATTGAGCTGCTGGACGCGGAACTCATGGTCAGATTCAGAAAGTATTCATACTTTGGACTCATGGTGATCACCGCACTGATTGCCCCGCCGGACTTCTTTACACATATCATCATCTTAAGTCCGATGATCGTGCTTTATGAAATCAGTATTTATCTGGTAAAGAGAAAAGAAAAAAAAGAAGCTGAAAAAGAAGGTCAGGTGTAGATTCCGGCCTTCTTTTTGTTATAGTGGTATTTAAAGGAACAGTAGGAGGATATTTATGCAAAAAGTGAAAAAGGCAGTCATACCGGCAGCGGGACTCGGCACCCGTTTCCTGCCGGCAACAAAAGCGATGCCGAAAGAAATGCTTCCGATTCTGGATAAGCCGACGATCCAGTATATCGTCGAAGAAGCGGTGGAGGCGGGCATCGAAGATATCATCATCGTCACCGGTAAACATAAACGGGCGATCGAGGATCATTTCGACCGGTCGATAGAACTGGAGATGAACCTTGAGAGTAAAGGCAAGTATGAACTGCTCGAGAAAGTCGAACATGCGACCGGGCTCGCCAATATTTTCTATGTCAGACAGAAGCAGCCGAAGGGACTCGGGCATGCGATACATACGGCCAGGCAGTTTATCGGCGATGAACCGTTCGCAGTGCTGCTCGGTGATGACATCGTGGATAACGAGGGCGGCACGCCGGCAATCGGCCAGCTGATCGAGCACTACGATAAGCACGAGAGCTCGGTGATCGGTGTGAAAACCGTGCCGGCGGCAGACACGTCGAGATACGGCATCGTCGAGCATGACAGCCAGGAGGGCAATTGCTACCACCTGACTGATATGTATGAAAAACCGGAAGCGGGCGTCACGGATTCCAGGCTCGCCATCATGGGACGCTACGTGCTGACACCTTCGATATTTAAACACCTGGAAAAGGTCGAGGTCGGAGCCGGCGGAGAAATCCAGCTGACCGACGCCATCAAAGCCCTCGGGAAAAGCAGCGAAGATGTCTATGCGGTGGATTTTGAAGGGAAGCGCTATGATGTCGGTGTCAAGCGCGGATTCGTCAAGACGACGATCGAATATGCGCTCAAATCCGATATGAAAGAAGAACTCCTCGATTTCATGGAAGAGACAATGAAGAAGCATCGGGGATAGAAGATCTGGATGAGATTTCAATGCCCGGAAGAGTTAAGATGATTGGTCATTGATAACTATGATAAATCAGGAGTAGGAGAGCTATATGGGAATTTTAAATAGTATTCCTGTACTGATTTTTATAATACCTATAACAATGCTGACCTTCTTATAGTTAAAGTAAGAGGGTCAGTATCGATTTTCTTGAATTATTATACTTAGATTTATCATTTATCTGTTAACACTTTTCATTGTTTCTGCTCTGTTCCCCCTTTTTCGGTTTGA